>CBIHOK010000134.1:0-10704 GCA_966211575.1 uncultured Noviherbaspirillum sp. | reverse complement strand
TAAATCCATTAGAATAGCGGGCTAAAAGGATATTAGTCATGGCTATTTCAACAACACAGGAAATCATCGCCGAGCTGCGCGCCGGACGCATGGTCATCCTGGTCGACGAGGAAGATCGCGAGAACGAGGGCGATCTCGTGCTGGCGGCGGAATTCGTCACTCCGGAAGCGATCAATTTCATGGCCAAGTACGGCCGCGGACTGATCTGCCTGACCCTGACCGAGGAGCGCTGCGAGCAGCTCAACCTGCCGATGATGACCACTCGCAACGGCACATCCTACGGGACCAATTTCACGGTTTCCATCGAAGCGGCCGAAGGCGTGACCACCGGGATTTCCGCAGCCGATCGCGCCCGCACTGTGCAAGCGGCAGTCGCACGCCATGCGAAGCCGTCAGATATCGTGCAGCCGGGCCACATCTTCCCGCTGAAGGCGCAACGCGGCGGCGTGCTGATGCGCGCCGGCCATACCGAAGCCGGTTGCGATTTCGCCGAACTGGCGGGCTTGACGCCGGCCGCGGTGATCTGCGAAATCATGAAGGACGACGGCACGATGGCGCGCTTGCCGGACCTGATCGAGTTCGCGAAGGAACACGGCCTGCGCATCGGCACCATCGCCGACCTGATCCATTACCGCAGCCAGAACGAAAGCATCGTCGAGCGCGTTGCCGAGCGGGACATGCATACGGTGCACGGCACCTTCCGGGCGATCGCCTATCGCGACAAGCCGAGCGGCGGCGCGCACCTTGCGCTGGTGCACGGCAAGCTGGAGCCGGAATTGGAGACGCTGGTCCGGGTGCATCAGCCGGTTTCGATTCTCGATCTGCTGGAAACCCAGGCTACCACCCATTCCTGGAATATCGCCTCGGCGATGGCAGCGATCCAGTCAGCCGAACGCGGCGTCATGGTGCTGCTCAATTGCGAGGAGTCGGCGGAACAGATGTTTGCGCAGTTCGCCGCGCTCGACTCTCCCGAGCAGAAACCGGCTCCGCGCGGATCCAGCATGGACTTGCGCACCTACGGTATCGGCGCCCAGGTGCTGAAGGATCTCGGCGTGGGCCGGATGAAACTGCTCGCCAATCCGAGGAAGATGCCATCGATGACCGGCTTCAACCTGGAAGTGATCGGCTACCAGGCGAAGCCCTGTAACTGATCCGGGTAACCCGCAGCATGGCCGCCGGCGGCGGCCTGCAATCAGAGGCGCGACCGCTGCTGCCCTTGTCCGCGGGCGGTTCGACATTCATCACTCATCGAGCGCAATTGCGCATGAAGGAAGCATCATGACGGTAGGCACCTACGAAACCAACCTGGACGGCCAAGGCTTGCGCATCGGCATCGTCCAGGCCCGCTTCAATGAAGACGTCTGCCACGGTTTGCTGTCTTCCTGCCTGGCCGAACTCAAGCACCTGGGAGTGGCCGACGAGGATGTGCTGCACGTAACGGTGCCCGGGGCACTGGAAATTCCGCTGGCGCTGCAGAAAATGGCGGAAACCCAGCAATTCGATGCGCTGGTCGCGATCGGTGCGGTGATCCGTGGAGAAACCTATCATTTCGAACTGGTGTCGAACGAATCCGGCGCCGGCATCACCCGGGTCGGCCTCGACTTCGGCATTCCGATCGCCAATGCGGTGCTGACCACCGATACCGACGAACAGGCGGAGGCGCGGATGGCGGAAAAGGGCGCGGATGCGGCCCGGGTTGCGATCGAGATGGCGAACCTGTCGATCGCACTGGATGAGTTGGCCGACGTCACCGAGGAAGAGTAAGAAATGAACGCGAAGAGTGTTCACGCGAATTCCAACAAGAATCGTACGCCGCGCCACCGGGCTCGCGAATTCGCGCTGCAGGGGCTGTACCAGTGGCTGCTGAACAATGAAGACGCGGGCGCGATCGATGCCCATATCCGCCAAGCGCACGGCTTCGACAAGGCCGACGCCGAGCATTTCGATGCGTTGCTGCACGGCGCGATCCGGCAGGCCGGTGAATTGCGCGCCGGCCTGGCACCGCTGATCGACCGCCCGATCGACCAGCTGTCCCCGGTCGAGCACGCGGCGCTGTTGATCGGCGCTTACGAACTCGGCCATCATATCGAGATTCCGTACAAGGTCGTGATCAACGAAGCGGTCGAACTGACCAAGTCGTTCGGCGGCATCGACGGCCACAAATACGTCAATGGCGTGCTCGACAAGTTCGCCGCGCAAGTGCGCGGAGCCGAGGTCGACGACGCCAGGAAGAACTGAAGCCGCGCGGTATTTCCCGATGTCTTCCTCCGGAGCCGGACCGCTGCTTGGCCACCGTCTTGCCGAGCGTCTTGGAAATATCGCCCCGTTCCACGTGATGGAGCTGGCCAAGATGGCCGCCGAGCTGGAGCGCCAGGGGCGCAGCATCATTCACATGGGGATCGGCGAACCCGATTTCACCGCGCCGCCCCCGGTGGTGGACGCGGCGGCGCGCGCGCTGCGCGACGGCAAGCTGCAATACACGCCGGCAACCGGCATTCCCGCACTGCGCGAGGCGATTGCCGCGTACTACGCAGACGTGTACGGCTTGCGGATAGCACCCTCGCGCGTCATCGTGACCGCCGGCGCGTCCGGCGCACTATTGCTGGCTGCTGCGATGCTGGTCGAAAAAGGGGCGGAAGTGCTGATGCCCGATCCTTCGTATCCATGCAACCGGCACTTCGTGTCCGCCTTCGAAGGCCGGGCAAAACTGATCCCCAGCGGTCCCGGACAGCGTTTCCAGCTGTCGAATGCGACGGTGCGCGAGCATTGGAGCGCCGCTACCCGCGGAGTCTTGCTCGCGTCGCCCTCGAATCCGACCGGCACCTCGATTGCTCCCGGCGAACTGGCGAAGATCGTTGCTACCGTCCGCGAGAAGGGCGGTTTCACGATAGTTGATGAGATCTACCAGGGCTTGTGCTATGACGAGCGGCCGTTTTCCGCGCTGGCGCTGGGCGAGGATGTGATCGTTGTCAACAGCTTTTCCAAGTACTTCAACATGACCGGCTGGCGGCTCGGCTGGCTGGTGGTCCCGGAGGCGCTGGTGCCGGAGGCGGAAAAACTGGCGCAGAACCTGTTCATCTGCGCATCCTGCGTTGCCCAGCATGCGGGCGTCGCCTGTTTTGCGCCGGAGTCGATTGCCATCTACGAACAGCGCAAGGCCGAATTCAGGCGCCGCCGCGGCTACATCGTGCCGGCAATGCGCGAACTCGGCTTCGAAATCCCGGTGATTCCGGATGGCGCGTTTTACGTGTACATGGATTGTTCGGCGCTGTCCGGCGATGCCGACATGCTGACGCGGGACATGTTGAACGAGGCCGGGGTGGTGCTGGTGCCGGGACTGGATTTCGGCTCGCATGCGGCGCGGCGGTACATCCGCCTGTCGTACGCCACTGCAATGGAAAACCTGCAGCAGGCAGTGGCACGGCTGCATACTTTCTTCGCAGGCCGGAGCTGAGCCGGTCTTGCTCGCTTGCACCGGACAGGAGCAACGAGAAACCCGTGGAAAAAGAAATGCCCCGCGTTTGCAGGGCATTTCTTCATTGAAGGCTTCGCGCCGGCTTGATATTGCAGGTACGCTATTACAATGCCGCCAGTTGCTCGGGCCGGTCGTCCGACCGGGCTGCCTTTTCAGTGATGGGGGCCGTCAGATCCGCTGCCGCAGCTTTCGGTTGTGCAGGGGCCGGCTTCGGGTCGGCGCTGGCATAAACCGATACGTTCTTGCCCATCGCCACTTCCTTCAACCGGTGATATTCGGCGAGTACCTTGGCGCCATAGCCGAAATCGGTATCCAGGTTGCCCGCGCCGACATACATCTTGAGTCCGGCTTCCACGGAACCGCCCCGGGTGACGTAATCCTTGAGAATCAGTGAACCCACCCGGATGTTGGCCAGCGGATTCAGCGCCGCCTTGACGCCGCCCAGCGGCTGGAATTTATCGTGATGCAGCTTTGCCATCACCTGCATCAGGCCTTTCGCGCCGACCGGGCTTTCGGCAAACGGATTGAAGCCCGATTCGATTGCCATGACCGACAGGATCAGCAGCGGATCGAGCTTGATTTCGTTTGCGGTACGGTAAGCGGCGCCGACCAGCATGGCGGTGGCATCGCTTGCCACCCGATAGCGCCGCGACAGCCAGGACGCCACCCGTTGCTGTTCGGCGCTGATGGCCGGGGCGGCGGCGCCCGTTTTCAAGGCCGCCGCTTGCGCGGTGCCGAGCAACGGTGCTGCACCGGCCGTCTGCGCCGGGAGTGCCGCCAGAGTGGGCGAATTCAGGTCGGGCAGGCTTTCGCTGTCTTCCGCCGCGAACGGGGAGAGGGCCTTGAGGTCGTCGGCAAGATCGGGTTTGACGAACATCAGCGCCAGTGCAGCGATTGCGATGATACCGAACACGGTGACTGCATGGCGGGCGGTGGTAACGAAGCCGCTGGCGGTATCCCGTGCGACCTGGGTCCAACCGGGATGAAGCGGATTTTCCCTGCCGGGAAAGTCGAGCGCCTGGGGCGCCTGGGTAATGCGATTTGACATTGAACCTCCTGAACCGTCACTGCCGCTAGTCCGGTGGCCGGACTGCCGGAACGGCTTCCGGCGGCTGTGAATCAGAAACATCGTTTGCCGTTGCATTGATGCGGCAAACCTCGAAATTGCTCGCCCAAACTGGCGGCTGCGCAGGGCGCCGAACCGGAGCAGGCGATTTTTCGGGGGAGAAGGCGGACGCCTTTTGCAAACACTCCTTAAAATGCCGTGTGGGACCCCGATCCCGTGGATGACAAGGTTATCATTCGGCATTTCCGTCCATCCGGCGGCTGCCACCTCATCGAAGTTGCGCGAATTTTATGGGGCTGTTTATATCAAGTCAATACTAAGAAAACACTTTTTAATTACTTATAAATCTTAATTTTCGTTGCGGTGCAGCAGAACGCCAATAAAATCAACCACTTGGATTCGCTATTTAAAATTGTTTACGAATCTCAAGTTTTGTGAGAAATCATGAAATATACGGATTTACGGGATTTCATTTCAAAATTACAACAAATGGGCGAGCTGAAGCGGCTCTCGCTTCCGGTGTCTCCGTATCTGGAAATGACCGAGATCTGCGATCGCACACTGCGCGCGGGCGGTCCGGCGCTGCTGTTCGAGCGGCCCGAGGGGTACGCGATTCCGGTGCTGGGCAATCTGTTCGGCACCACCCGCCGGGTTGCGCTCGGGATGGGCGCCGAGGATATCGGCGAGTTGCGGCGCATCGGGCAAGTGCTGGCGCTGTTGAAGGAGCCCGAGCCGCCCAAGGGTTTGCGGGACGTGCTCGGGCTCGGTTCGCTGGTCAAGGCGCTGTGGGACATGGCGCCGAAGGAACAGCGTTCCGCGCCGTGCCAGGAGGTGGTGTGGGAGGGCAACGATGTTGATCTTGGGCGCTTGCCGATCCAGCATTGCTGGCCCGGCGATGTCGCCCCGCTGATTACCTGGGGGCTGGTGATTACCAAGGGGCCGCACAAGAAGCGGCAGAACCTCGGCATCTACCGGCAGCAGGTGCTGGGATCGAACAAGGTGATCATGCGCTGGCTGGCGCACCGCGGCGGCGCGCTCGATTTCCGCGAGCATGCGCTGGTCAGCCGTGGCCAGCCCTACCCGGTGGCGGTGGCGTTGGGTGCCGATCCCGCCACGATATTGGGCGCGGTGACGCCGGTTCCGGATAGCCTGTCCGAATACCAGTTCGCCGGCTTGCTGCGCGGCAGCCGGACCGAACTGGTCAAGGCGATCGGCAGCGAATTGCGGGTGCCGGCTTCTGCCGAGATCGTGCTGGAAGGACATATCTATCCGGATGCTTCCCACCCGAGCGGCTACGAACATGCGCTGGAGGGACCATACGGCGACCACACCGGCTATTACAACGAGCAGGACTGGTTCCCGGTGTTTACGGTGGACCGGATCACGATGCGGCGCGACCCGATCTACCATTCGACCTATACCGGCAAGCCGCCGGACGAACCGGCGATCCTGGGCGTCGCGCTGAACGAGGTGTTCGTTCCGTTGCTGCAGAAACAGTTTGCCGAGATCACCGACTTTTACCTGCCGCCGGAGGGTTGCAGCTACCGGATGGCGGTGGTGCAGATGAAGAAGTCTTATCCGGGACACGCAAAACGCGTGATGTTCGGGGTCTGGAGTTTCCTGCGCCAGTTCATGTATACGAAGTTCATCGTGGTGGTGGATGAAGACGTGAACATCCGCGACTGGAAAGAAGTGATCTGGGCGATCACGACCCGGGTCGACCCCACTCGCGACACCACGCTGGTCGACAACACGCCGATCGATTACCTGGATTTTGCCTCGCCGGTCAGCGGGCTCGGCAGCAAGATGGGGATCGATGCGACCAACAAGTGGCCGGGCGAAACCAATCGCGAATGGGGACGGACGATTGCGATGACGGATGCGGTGAAGCAGAAGGTGGACCGGATCTGGCAGGAACTGGGAATCTGATTGCAATCTAGGTATGAAACAGCGGGAGCGTTGCTCCCCCTTTACTGTTAGAATGGAGATCGGCGGGCCCCTGCGCATTGTGGCATGGCCAACCTGGTCAGGTCGGGAACGAAGCAGCCACAGCCATTTCCCGCAAGTGCCGCAGACAAGGCTCGCCCCTTCATTTTCCTTTCCGCAAGCTTTACCTCAAGCCGGCCACGCCCGGTCGAGAATTTCCCGTGGCAGCGATGCCGCTCCCAGCGTGCCGTAGACGCGCCCGGATTCGGCGTCGGCGCGGCTGGCGATGAATGCATCGGCAACCGGTCCCGGCGCGAAACGCAGCATCAGGCTTCCCTGGGCGGCCAGCACCAGTCGCTGGACAAAGCGGCGCGCCAGCATTTCCCGCTGCTCGGGCGGGGTAGCGAGGTCGGCCCGCAGCGCGTCCACCAGTTCGCGCAGGCCCGCATGTCCGTGCGCGTCGTCCGCCAGCTGGCCGAGCAGCAGCAGGAAGCCCTCCGGATCGCGCTCGATCGCCCGCAGCACGTCCAGGCACATCACGTTGCCGGAACCCTCCCAGATCGAGTTGACCGGCGCTTCCCGATACAGGCGCGCCATCGGCCCGGTTTCGACGTAGCCGTTCCCGCCCCAGACTTCCATGCATTCGCCGGTGAATTCCAGCGCCCGCTTGCAGATCCAGAATTTGGCGGCCGGGGTGAGGATGCGGCGCCAGGCGCGCTCCAGCGGTTGGTCCGGCGTCTCGAATGCCTGCGCCAGCCGCAGCATCAATAGCGTCGCTGCCTCGCTTTCCAGCGCCAGGTCGGACAGCACGTTGCGCATCAGCGGCTGCTCCGCCAAAGCGCGCCCGAATGCCTTGCGATGGCGCGCATGGTGGGCGGCCTGGACGAATGCCTGTCGCATCAGACCGGCGCTGCCGATCACGCAATCGAGGCGGGTGTAGTTCGCCATTTCTATGATGGTCGGAATGCCGCGGCCCTCGTCGCCGACCATGATGCCGCACGCATCCTGGAACTCGACTTCGCTGCTGGAGTTGGAGCGGTTGCCGAGCTTGTCTTTGAGGCGCTGCACCAGCACCGGATTCTTGCTGCCGTCCGGCCGCCAGCGCGGGACGAAGAAGCACGACAACCCGGCCTCGGTGCGCGCGAGCACCAGGTGGGCATCGCACATCGGCGCCGAAAAGAACCATTTGTGCCCGGTCAGCAGGTAGGCGGCGCCGCGCCCGTCGCCCAACCCCCGGGGGGCGCCGGTGCGGGTGCGGGGGGCGTCGGGACCGCCCAGTTTTTGATTCATTCCCCTGCCGCCCAGGATCGAGCGCTTCTGTTCCAGCGGCAGGTCGCGCGGATCGTGTTCGCAGGAAAACAGCTTGGGCTGGAGTGCGGCAAACAGTGCCGGCTCGTTGCGCAGTACCGGAATCGAGGCGAACGTCATCGTGGTCGGGCACAGCGAGCCGGCTTCCACCTGTGAATGCAGGAAATAGCCGGCGGCGCGCGCCACCTGCGCGCCCGGTTGCGGCTTGATCCAGGGCAGCGCATGCAGGCCGTGTTGCCGCAGCAGCGCCAGCAGTCGGTGCCAGCTCGGGTGGAAATCGACGCGGTCGATGCGCCGGCCGAAGCGGTCGTGGGTTTGCAGTTCGGGCAGGTGGCGATTGGCCAGGTCGCCCAATTCCAGCACTTCGGCGCTGCCCAGCTCGGCACCGATCTTCCTCAGTTCCGTGTCCTGCCAGCCGGCGCCGCCGCGCTGCACGCCGGCCTGCAGCGCGATGTCGTTGTCGTAAAGGTTGTAATCCTGCAGTTCGGGTGCCTGATTGGTAACTTCATGGGTCGGCCATTGCATGACGGATATCCTTTTCCGATTCGGGAAGGGAGAGGAGAACAGAGCAAGCCAAGTCTATAACTTGCGGCGGCTCAGGTAAAATGCAGCTAACCATTCAACGCCAGCATATCCATGTCCTATCAAGTCCTCGCCCGCAAGTATCGCCCCAAGAGCTTTGACACGCTCGTCGGGCAGGAACACGTGGTGCGGGCGCTGACCCATGCGCTGGAACAGCAGCGCCTGCACCATGCCTATCTGTTCACCGGCACGCGCGGGGTCGGCAAGACCACATTGTCGCGCATCCTGGCGAAATCGCTGAATTGCCAGGGGGCGGATGGGAACGGCGGCATCACCGCGCAGCCCTGCGGCGTTTGCGAGGCCTGCAGCGCGATCGATGCCGGGCGCTTCGTCGACTATATAGAGATGGATGCCGCTTCCAATCGCGGTGTCGATGAAATGGCGCAGCTGCTGGAGCAGGCGGTGTACGCGCCGTCGAATGCGCGCTTCAAGGTCTACATGATCGACGAAGTGCACATGCTGACCAACCACGCGTTCAATGCGATGCTGAAGACGCTGGAAGAGCCGCCCGAGCATGTGAAGTTCATTCTCGCGACCACCGATCCGCAGAAGATCCCGGTCACCGTGCTGTCGCGTTGCCTGCAGTTCAACCTGAAGCAGATGCCGCCCGGGCATATCGTGGCGCACCTGGAAAACATACTCGGCCAGGAAGGCATTGCGTTCGAGGCGCCCGCGCTGCGGCTGCTGGCGCAGGGTGCGCACGGCTCGATGCGCGACGCGCTGTCGCTGACCGACCAGGCGATCGCCTACGCGGCCGGCGCGGTGACGCTGGAAGCGGTGCAGGGCATGCTGGGCGCGCTCGACCAGTCGTACCTGATCCGGGTGCTGGATGCGCTGGCCGCGCGCGACGGCGCCGGCTTGCTGGCAGTGGCCGACGAGATGGCGGCGCGCAGCCTGTCGTACAGCGCGGCGCTGCAGGATCTCGGCACGCTGCTGCACCGGATCGCGCTGGCGCAGACGGTGCCGGCGGCGCTGGCGGACGATGTCCCGGAGAAGGATGACATCCTGCGGCTGGCGCAACTGCTGGACCAGGAAGAGGTGCAGCTGTTTTACCAGATCGTGGTGCACGGCCGTAATGAGCTGAGCCTGGCGCCCGACGAATACGCGGGCTTCTCGATGACGCTGTTGCGCATGCTGGCATTCCGGCCCGGCGTCGGCGCCGCCGAGGCTGCGCCGCAAGCGGCGCCGGCCCGCGCTGCCTCTCCCGCTGCGGTCGCCCCGGCGGCGGTGGCGCGGCTGAGCGCCGCTCCGCAAACGGCTGCCATCAGTGCGCCGGTAGCGCGTCCGGCGGGGGCAATGAGTCCGGCCCGGGCCGCGCTGGAAGCGGCCCGCAACGGCGGCAAGATGCCCGCGATGACTGCGCCGCCGGCACGACCGAGCGCTCCGCCGCCGTGGGAAGAGGCGAGCGTTTCCGCGGATGCGCCGGTGGCCGAAGCTCAAAAAAAAACTGAGTCCACAGCCGAAGCTGTCGTCGCAGCGGTTGCCGCGCCGGTAGTGGAGCCGGTTGCGGAGCCGGTAGCGCCGCGCCGGCCTGCAATTGCTGCCGCACCGGTGGCGGCGCTCGGCTGGGACGGCAACTGGCCGGCGCTGGCGGCCGCGCTGCCGTTGCGCGGCGTCGTGCATCAACTGGCGCAGCAAAGCGAGTTGCTCGAATGCGAATTGCAGGGTGAAGGGGCGTTGTTTCATCTGCGCATTCCGGTCGATACGCTGCGTTCGGCAGGCGCGGTCGACAAGCTGGCAAGTGCATTGTCCGAGCATTTCGGCAAGCCGATCCGGGTGCAGACCGAGATCGGCGCGGTCGAGCAGACCGCGAATGCGGCGGCAGTGGCGGAACGCGAGGCGCGTCAGCGCCAGGCGGAACTGGATATGCAGAACGATCCGTTCGTGCAGACCTTGATGCGGGAATTCGGCGCAACCATTGTGCCCGGTTCGATCAAGCCGGCCTGATGGCAAGCGGCAACCTGCCGCTTCCGGCCCGGCAGGACAGGGGCGCGAGGCGGCTTCAGCTTAACTTAAAGGAGCAAGACCATGATGAAGGGCCAATTGGCAGGCTTGATGAAGCAAGCCCAGGCAATGCAGGACAACATGAAAAAGATGCAGGACCAGCTCGCGACCATCGAGGTCGAGGGCGAATCCGGCGCCGGCCTGGTCAAGGTGGTGATGACCTGCAAGAACGACGTCAAGCGGGTCACCATCGATCCGTCCCTGCTGGGCGACGACAAGGACATGCTTGAAGACCTGGTGGCGGCCGCGTTCAACGATGCGGTGCGCAAGGCCGAGGCGACCTCGCAGGAAAAGATGGCGGGCATGACCGCTGGCCTGCCGCTCCCGCCGCGATTCAAGCTGC
>CBIHOK010000133.1:0-10894 GCA_966211575.1 uncultured Noviherbaspirillum sp. | reverse complement strand
ACCGCCATGGCGACACCATCGACACGGTGCGCGTGGACATGACGGGCCGCCGTCTCGCCTGGGTGGCGCTGGACGACATCTCGCCCACGCTCGGCCGCGCCGTGCTGCAGGCCGAGGACCAGCGCTTCATGGAACACGGCGGCATCGACTTCCAGGCCATCGGCAAGGCCGCGTGGGACAACCTGTTCGGCCAGCAGCGCACGCGCGGCGCGTCCACGATCACGATGCAGCTCGCGGGCCTGCTCGACCCGAAGCTGGCCCCGCGGTCGACAGGCCGCACGTGGGCGCGCAAATGGGACCAGGCACTCGCCGCGCGCGAGCTGGAAGCCGGGTGGACCAAGCTCCAGATCCTGGAAGCGTATTTGAACCTGGCCAGCTATCGCGGCGAGCTGCAAGGCATCGGCGCCGCCGCGCGCGGCCTGTTCGGCAAGGCGCCGTCCGGCCTGGACGCGGGCGAGGCCGCGATCCTTGCGAGCCTGCTGCGCGCGCCGACGGCGCCGCCGCGGACGGTCGCCAGGCGCGCCTGCGCGCTCGCGCGCGAGCTCGATGCGCGCACGGATTGCGCGGCCATCGAATGGGAAGTCGACGCGGCGTTTGCCCGCACCGCATCCGCGCCGGCATCCACGGCGACGGGCGTCACGCCGCAGCTGGTACGGCGGCTGGGCGGCCTGCCGGGCAGCGTGGTGCGCAGTACGCTCGACGCGGGCCTGCAGCGCTTCGCCATCGCCGCGCTGCGCCGCCACCTGGCCGCACTGGCCGGGCGCAACGTGGGCGACGGCGCCGTGATCGTCATCGACAATGCAAGCGGCGACGTGTTGGCCTATGTCGCCAACGGCGGGGCGGGCGAAGTCGATGGCGTGACCGCGCTGCGCCAGGCCGGGTCCACGCTGAAACCGTTTTTATACGAGCTGGCGCTGGAACGGGGCCAACTGACGGCCGCGTCGCTGCTCGACGACACGCCGGTCGACATCCCGACCGTCGGCGGCCTTTACGTCCCGCAGAACTACGACCGCCAGTACCGCGATGCGGCGTCGGTGCGCACGAGCCTTGCCGGCTCGCTGAACGTGCCCGCGGTGCGCACCCTGATGCTGGCCGGGCTGGAACGTTTTCACGAGCGCCTGCGCACCCTCGGTTTCACGAGCCTGACCGAGGCGCCGGAGTTCTACGGCTGGTCGCTGGCGCTGGGCTCGGGCGACGTCAGCCTGCTCGAACTCGCGCACGCCTATCGCACGCTGGCGAACGGTGGCCTGCAGGACGGCAAGCGGCGCGTGCTCGATGCGCGCGCCAGCTTCATCGTGGCCGACATCCTGTCCGACCGCGCGGCGCGCAGCACCACGTTCGGCCTCTCCAACGAACTCGCCACCGGGTTCTGGAGCGCCGTCAAGACGGGCACCAGCAAGGACATGCGCGACAACTGGTGCGTGGGCTTTTCGGACCGCTACACGGTGGGCGTGTGGGTCGGGAACTTCGATGGACGCTCGATGTGGGACGTGTCCGGCGTCTCGGGCGCGGCACCCGTCTGGCGCGACGTGATGGATTACCTGCACCGCGACCGGCCGAGCAAGCCACCCGTCGCGCCGCCGGGCCTCGTGCGCCAGACGGTCCGCTTTGCGCCGGCCGTGGAACCCGAGCGCGGCGAATGGTTCGTGCGCGGCACGGAAGTCGCGCTGGTCGAGATGCTGCCGCCGGCGAAGCGTGCGCCGCGCATCGTGTATCCGGCCGCGGACAGTGTCATCGCACTCGATCCGGACATTCCGGCGCTGCTGCAGCGCGTGAGCTTGCGCGCCTACGGCGGCGCGGGCCTGCGCTGGGAACTGGATGGCGCGGCCGCCGGCCCGGCCGACCGGGGCGCGACGTGGACGCCGCAGCCGGGCGAGCACGAATTGAAACTGGTGGGAGAGGATGGCCGGGCGGTTGCCGCCGCCCGGTTTGAAGTACGGGGTCAGGATGCCTCGACTTTTTCGACCAGTACGGGCGGATCGGCAGGCAGGTCGAGCGGCAACGGCGTGAACAGCGGCGAGTCCGAGCGGTAGGGCACGCGTCCGGACGGGACGTGGCGCGCGGCCGGGTCGAGGTGCAGATCCTGGTCGTCGAAGAACAGGTGCGCGCGGAACGCCTTGACGATTTTCGATTTCGGCACGCCGCCGAGGAAGAAGATCTCGTTCACGTACACGCCCCAGTGACGCAAGGTGTTGATGACCCGCATCTCGGCCGGCGCACTGCGCGCCGTGACGATCGCGATGCGCACCGGCGACACGTCCGCGCCGAACGGCAGCCGTTCCTGCAGGCGCGCGAGCCGGCGCAGCAGGATCGCGTACGGGCCGTCCTTCATCGGTTCGTTCTGCTTTTCGTCCTCGATCGTGTGGAAGCGGTCCAGGCCCTCGGTCTTGTAGACCAGTTCACTGGAATCGTCGAACAGCACGGCGTCGCCGTCGAAGGCGATGCGTACCTGGTCCTCGGGCGGCGCCTCGGCCGTGTGCGGCGGCGGCTTCAGGACCGCGGCGGCGCAGGCCTGCGCATCGATCACGCGCTGGGCATCTTCGACATTCGTCGTCAGGAACAGGTCGACGGCAAACGCGTCCAGGTAATCGACGACGGACTCGCCGCCGGTGAACGCATGCCGCGAGATCGGCAGGCCGCGCGACCGGATGTTGTTGAAGACGCGCACGCCGGTCTCCGGGCTGTTGCGCGACATGACGACGACTTCGACGAGCGGCTTCGTCTCGGATGGCGCATAGCGATTCAGGCCGAGCAGGGCGCGCACGAGCGCCATGCCGGTGCCGTCGCGCAGCGGCTCGTTTTCGCGCTCGAGCATGTAGGCACGGTATTCCTCCAGTGCGCCTTGCGGATTCTTGATGGATCTGGCTTTGTAGACGGCGTCGGCCTCCGCCAGGTCGAACAGGGCGGTGGCGGAGATGCCGACCACGAGGGTATCGGAAAGGTCGAGGGACATGGCGAGCGGATTCCTTGGTTGCGGAACGGGAGCATTCCAATCGGAAATTATCGAGCGCGGTGCTCAAGGATACTTGAGTTCAATCGATCACCCCGCCTGAGCGAGCGCAAACCGCTCATGCAGTACGGGTAACACCATGGAGCGCATGAAGTCACGCATGGGAGACGACATGGCCGACCAGATGGTGTGTACCGAGCCGCTCGCGCGCCTGCGCGAGATCCGCCGGCTCGTGCACGAGAACAACCGTTCATGCCTGCCGGATGAGTTGATCGTCTGCCAGATCTACATGGAATCGCGCTTCGACGCGTGCGCCCAGCCGGCAGGCAGCAGCGCGCGGGGACTGATGCAGTTGCTGAAGGTGGCCAATCGTGAACTGTTCCGGCTCGATAATCTGTGCAAGCCGCCGTCCCAGCGCTGCGCCGAGCCGGCGTTGTATGCCGAGGCGGATGCGTTTCACGCGAGCCTGGCGTTCATCGACGAGGCCACGAATATTCAGATGGGCACGCGCTATCTGCAGGCGTTGATCGACCGGGCCAGGCGGGAGAAGCGGGCGGATCCGGTTGCCGAGGCATATATGGATTATCGCGGGGTGCGGAACGGCATCTATTACCGCAAGATTCGGGCGGCGGCCGATAGACTCGAACGTGATCCGGATGATATCGGGGCGCTGCGGGCAATGACCACATGAGCGGAGTAGAAAACAAAAAAGGCGTCACGATCACTCGTAACGCCTTGCTTGGCTTCTACTGAATTCTGGTAGGCCGTGCTGGGCTCGAACCGGCGACCAACGGATTAAAAGTCGCTGGGTCGGTACGGACAACCTTTATTAATCAGTGACTTGCAACGCTTGCCAGATGCGATAACCAGTCACGCCAAAGGAGAGAATCGTAGCTTATCAGGAGGCACGTCACAAGTACGTCACATGGTAGGAAGGCACACTTCCTGGCATTACTGCTCTTGACTTATGGTGATTGTCGCTACACGGCGCTGCTGACAGGGCGTTATCCGCCTGATCGATCTTTGCATTCTGCGCTACCAATGTGAAACGTAAGCGTCGAGCACTTGCCTAACGCGATGAGTATTTTGTTCAAGGCTACCCGTTAGTAGCCATTTGCGCGTAATGGCTGGCTGGGGCGGCGGCCTTCAAAGCTAGTTCATAATGAAGTTATCAATTTCGCGCCGCATTCGGTCACGTCTCCATCGTAGGCATACGGCTTGCCTTCATGTCGCGCACCCGCGCCATCAGGCTTGATCGCAAAGTTACCTTTGCACTTCGGGCACTGCGTCATGTCATCTTGAAGTGCTGCGACCACGCCCATTACGGTTGTGCCTGAGGATGCGCTGATGACTCGACCACCGTGATCGGTTTTATCGTTGAGACGAATTACGCCGCGTCCTTGATGCTTCATTGTTTGTCCTGTTCGTTCATCAGCAGAGAGCGCGATTCGAACGTCACTGGCTTGCAGCCGCAGTGTCGGATTTACCTGGGGGGATGAAGTACGAGCCTTCTGGTGCGCCAGGCACTTTGACCCTGAACTTCAGGCCCGAGAGGAGTTTGTCCCACAACGCAACAGCCTCGTCGTCGCTGACGGATGCCTTCTTGGCCGCACCGACCATATTGTCCGCAACCTTGGTGAACATGGCGGCGTGAAATTCAGAAGGGTTGGCGACGTCTTTCGGTGTACCGACGAAGGCCCATTCGAAGTCGTGGGTACCGTCCGGCCTACGGATGAGAGATTCCTCGCCTTTCCAGTGCTGCACGTTGCGTTTACCTTCGCGCAGAACGTCACGTTTGGGATATAAGGTACCTTGGGTCTTTTGTGCAGCCTTGATGCGGGCAAGCAGGGGCAGTTCATCACGTTTCATCTGCTCGAATTCATCCGTTTTATAATCGGCGTAAGCGTCCTTGTTGGAGCTGACTGAGAATGTGACATCCGGAAGGCTGGGTAGATAGATTCCTGCGTTTATCTGCTCTGAATCCCCGTATCGATCACCGGGCATGAAGCCGTGTTCGATGCAGAAGCCCGGCTCGGCCGGTACTTCCTCAGCGGCGCGCAGTCTCAAGCTCTTGGCCCGAGCCAGCTGCCTCTCGATTACGATACTTTCATTCTCGCCCTGCGAGACCGTATCACCCAATACGAAGGTAATTTCGCCCTTGCTGATGTATGTGTCGAAGAAAAGTGCATTGCGTTCTTTTTTGTACTTGTCTTCAAAATAGCGCACCTGCCAGCTATTGTCGATTGGTCCAGGCCCAACGTAGGTGATCTCGGCAGTGTTGTGTTCCCACTTAAGCTTCCTGATTTGCTCGTCGGCGAGGCGCTTTGCTTTCTCCAAGCCGCCAGAGACCACTTCAATGCCGTCGTCAAAAACAGCGCTACCTGATATGAGCTGCGCTTCCTGTGGTACTTCGATCGCATAACGGCCGAAACAGAGGATCTTCGTTTTTTCGAAAAGAGTTTGCAGGCGCGGGCTGAGCTTTACTGGATCGGGCACGGCGGTCTCCTTGTAAGTGTAGCTGTGGGAGTTTCCAAATAACGACACCAGGACGATGAGCGCGGCAGCCAAAATTGCGCCGCGTTTCAGAAGAGGCTTGCTGTTCACGATCACTCCCATTTCGCCGTTTTGGCAATTTGTGCGATGGAATAGAACAGGGATGCCAGCACGTCACGGTCGGCGTAACTGTTCTGGTGTTCGTAGCTTTTGCCCTTGGTCTCGCCGTGCACGAACAGCTTGCCGGCGATCTTCCTGGCGGACCGCACGGCGGGCACGGTCTCGTCGCCAGGCGCCGCCGGCGGCTGCAGCGTAAGGGTGAGCACGCGCGTGCCGGCTTGGACCTTTAGCGTTCCTCTGGCGTCGTCACTCAAGAGTTTCCAGCTCTCGACCGGGGGGAGGTTGTTATGGCGGGCATCCCATACTTCCCTGTCGGCTACCTTAAAAATGATTTCGCCGTAGCTGGGACGTTCCGATGATGAGCAGAAGCTGGCATAGCAATTGGTCGGGTGAAAAGTCGAACTAATGTCTTCGATAAAAGTGGCAGCATCTTTCAGTTGATCGATAACGGCTGCGATGCCTCCACCTTTCTTCTCATCTACGCGCCCCGGATTGACCCAATCCGGATGGAGAAGCCGCCACCACTTTTCCGCTGGCTGCAGGTAAATACTTTCCAAGGCGCTTTGCCCGCTACCGGGCAAACTCCACATCTCGCGTCCTGATCCATCCAAGACCTTGAGCCACGCTTTGCCGTAGGCCGATCCTGGAAACAGTTCCAAGGCGGCAGGTGCATTTGCCAATATAGCAGTTGCATGTTGCCCATCAATGCCAAGGACGCTTGCGCCGATTTCAGCGATCGTGCCCGACCCTTCGAGGAATCCGAATCGCGTGCGCTTGTAGGATGCGGCCGCGCCCATGGTCGGCATCACATTGTGGTAAATGCCGAGTACCTTGACGTTGGGGTCGTTGAGGAGGTTTCCATATTTCGGGTGGATGAGCGCGCGTGCAAGAAGACCGCCCATGCTGTGCGTCACGATAATCACCTCGTTGCATTGGAATCCCCGTTCTTGATACCCTTTGATGAGCCCACGGATGCGGTCCGCGATCACCCGTGCAGACACGCCGTTGCTCTTCAAATAGTTGTAGCCCATCGCGTGGACCGGATACCAGCAAGCGGCGACCTTGCGCAGATCCTGCTCGGTCAGAGCAGTATCGAAATCGACGGCACCGAAGGTGCGCGGGCTGGCGAGGACTCGCTGCCAATTCGGATTGATTCGGTCATGAACGAACATATTGTTAAGATAGCTTTCAGCCGTCGTCAGCATCTGGCCATAAGCCCCTTTGAACAATACTTCGCTCCAGCCGCGCCATCTTGCGATCTGCGCCGGGGATTCGCGCTTGGCAGTAGCCGACCGGTGGTTGGGCAGGTGGCCCATTCGTAGCGATGGCCCCATCAAGGGTGGGATGGGTAGGAGACTGTCAGGGACATTTTGATGCCGCTGGTCGGCAGCCAGCGTTTCCTTACCCTCGGGATCAAAACGTCCTTTGCTCTCGGTGTAGTGGTAGTACTCGACTTCCGTCTCGTTTGGATCGAGCATGAGTTGCCGCTGTGCAGGCGAGGCGTTCTTGTACCATCCTCCAATGTCGGTGTCGAAAGCCGCAAGACCCACCTCGTTCACAACGCCGACCATGTCGTCCGGCCGCCACGACCGGTTGTCGGGCCGCTCCAGCTTTTTCTGCCGCTCCTTGCTCAGCCGAAGGTTACTGCCCATCACGCCTGGCAGGAAGATCACGGGAATGATCTTGCGCGGAGGTAGCTTGACGTCGTGGCGGATCGTGTCGGACGTCTCCGTCATGTGGACCGTGTATTCGGCCCATCCGCCGACGCCCTGCGTGAATTCGCCCTGGTAATTTCCCCGCTCATTCAGTCCGGATTGGTCGCTCATGGTAATTCGCCCTTGTAGCGGATGGTGTAGGAGTCGAAACTGCCTGATTTCTGAACCTCGGTGCTGCCGTTGGCTGAGGATTTTCCGTCGATGACTGTTCCATCACCGCGTACGAGTTCGTAAGCGATGTTCTTCTCTGGCTTCAAATTCGCGTTGACGAAGTTGACCTCTTGGTCAAACCGGTAGTTGGACGAGCGTTCATTGAAGGCCTGCGACACGCTTTTCGCCGGCAGCGTTTCCAGATTGCCGTGGAATAGCACGGGTGACGAGGTGAAGAACTGAACCTGCTCACCAATCTCGACCATGTTGTTGACGCCGTGCAGCCGTACGCCTTTCTTGCCGCGAATATCAACCCAGTCCGTCTCGCTGAGCAGTTCAAGCACCTTGTTGGCGATGATTTCCAGGTCATCCTCTTGCGCCTGCACGGATACCTTGCCGCCGGCGGCAATCAGTTTCATCCCAGCCTTGTGCACGAACAACCGGAAGGTCTTGCCGACGCTCGCAAACAGACCGTCGATGCTGGCGATCGACAGGCTTTTTCCGCTGGTGATGGCGGTATGCCGGCTGCTGGCGATGTGGGTGGACTGTGCCGAGCTGAGCTCGATCCCGGCAGGGCTCGCGACGATTAGGTGTGGATCGGCCAGTTCCGGGAACTCTCCCTTGCCGCCGCCTCGGATTCCCTGGTTCTGAGATTTGAGGTCCTCGACGGCATCCCCTTGCTGGGATTCCTGCTTCTCTTGGGCACCATAGTGCTGCGCCATCCCGGTCAACTGCTCCTGCACGTCCGTGGCAGCAGATAGCCGCTGGATCGTCTCGCCCATGTCCTTGATATGCGAAGCCGCGTTCGGTCGCGCTTCCGTGGTAATGAGCATGCCCTGGTTCGCACGCGCCACGCCTACGGCGTTGGTTGCCAGTTCCCATCCTTCGCCGCGAGGATCTGTTCGACCGGACGTGTCGTCGATGCGGGAGATATGGCCAAGCGACAGCTGACTGCACTGATGATCGCTCTTCAGCTGCACCTGAATCTTGCCCGGGGTATCGTCCAGCACCAGGTGATTGCCACGCCCACCCGCTTCGCCCGCCTGCAACTCGCGGCTGCGCAGACCACTCAGCGCTTGCTGCTCGGGCAACTGCCACGGCGGCATATGCGTGTAGTTGTACAGCACGCCCAGAATCAGCGGATGGTCGATGTTCCCGTTGACGAAGACCACCCCCACTTCCTCGCCGACGCGCGGCAGGCGGATATGCCCGAACTCGACGCCCGCGCCCGGCGCCATTACGCGTACCCAGGGCGAACTGTTCTCGTCACACTTGCCTTGCCGGTCCCAGTGGTACTGGATCTTGACCCGCCCGTAGCCGTCGGTATGGATCTCGGCGCCGGCAGGCCCGACCACGATGGCGGTCTGGATGCCGTGATAGATACAGGGCTGGCTGTTGTAGTGGCGGCCCGGGCGCCACTGGATGTCCCTGCGCACGCAGCGGAAGCTGTTCTCGTAGTGCGATGGCGCGCCTGCTCCCGCTTGGTAATTGTTGCTGGCTTCGTGGTCGACGGAGAGGATCAGGTAGTCGCGGTCGCGGATACTGGGCTTGGCTGGTTCGCCGCGCTTCGGAACTTGCAGCTCGGCGCTGAAATGGCCGCCGAGCTTGAAGCGCCGGCCCGGCTGGGCAGTGCGGTCGTTGCCGCGGGCTTCGAAGGTCTGCGTGTTCGCGTCGCGCTCGCCCATGCGCTGCTGGGCGAGACGTTCGCCGTCGTCATGGGTGCGGAAGCCGTACGCGCCCGTGTTCTCGTAGATTTCGTAAGGGTAGACGTCGCCCTGGTTGTTCAGCGACTCGGCTGTCGAGCGCTGCGCCACCGGGTTCTTGTAGTCGAAGCTGGCCACGGTCGTCTGGCCGGAGCCGAGCCGGCGCACCGCGCTCCATTCGCGGATGCCGTCGTGTTCGAGCGAGCCGGCCTGGTCGCGGAACGGGATCTCGCCCGAGTCGTCGATCCCGGTCGGATCGATGGGTTGCGCCAGCGTGCTGCGGTCGCAGAGCAAGAGCGAGTGCCCGTCGGCCCGGTGCTCGTAGTAATAGTGCAGCCCGTATTCCTCCCAGCGCCGGTGCAGGTGGTTGTAGTCGGTCTCGTCATACTGGTTGGCGCAGGTCAGGCGCGGATACTCCCCCACGAGGACCGGATGGCAGTCTTTCTGGCGGTACTCGGCAAGAGTGAGTTCGGTCATCTCGATGACGCTCTTGCCGAGGAATGAACGGTTGTCCTTGCGCAGTTTGGTGAAAGCCAGCCAGGGCTCGAGCACCATGTGGTAGAAGGCGAAGCCGCCATCGGCGCGCAGAAAGCGGAATTCGGTGACGTAGCCGTTGAAGTAGCGCAGCGAGCCGTCTTCGCGCACGAGGGAGATCGTGACCATCCGGGCCATCATCGTCTTCAGCGGAATGTGCGTGTCGTCCGAGAGCAGTTCGACCTCGAAATGGAAGCAGCGCGAGACTTCCTCATGCGCTTTCAAGCGGTTGGGCAGGAGAATGCGGTCGGGGCCATCGTTGCGGGGGAATTCCAGGCGCATTAGGCGGTCGTGCTGCGCATCGAGACTGAATGCTGATAGCGCAGCGCCGGCCGCGATCGCTTGGCTCCCGTCCATGTGTTGTCTCCGATGATGTGACTACTATCAAATTTTCCATCGGCTAAGGTAACCAAGGGCTTTTCGCGCGACCTTGATATTGAGCAAGAGCCGGGCGCTGCTGTTGCATTCGTGGGGAGGGACAAGAAAACCGCTTTCTTTGCATATGCTGATTTTGCTCAGCTTGATTGACCGCAATGTGAACAGATGGGTGGGTTCTACATTTTCCCTTTGGTTGCCAGCAAGCAGCGCAAAACAAGGGGAGAGAGCATGCGCAAGCACGTATCCACCGGAAGACCTATGAAGCTGGACATCGTTCTCGGGTCCGCAAGCAGCGGGAACGCGGATGCGGTCACTGTGGAGCGCATCGAGGTCGGCCCGGCCTTGAAGAAAAGCCGCGTCGGCAGGCTGCATGGCCGGCCGTACCCGGTCCAGTTCCGCAACCAGGGTGCATTCGACGCCTGGAAGCTGGCACTCGGCAGCGGTCCTGAATGGACGCGGTGGGCGGACCCGGAGGCAACGTGCTGGAGCATCCGCCAGGACATCCAGCAGCAACTCAACGCCATGCGTGCGGGCAGGCATGACAGTATGGAAGCCGAAGCACGAGCGCAGGTCGACGCGCGTATGCAGGCCATATCAATCAGCGCAAACCTGAAGTATGAGCTGCAAAAAGGAGCGATCATCGAGGCGACGCCGGCGCTTGAGACCCTGCTGCTCAATTCCGACATGGACCTGGACCTGCCGATGAAGTTGGTTGCGCCTCCTTATCCTGCGCAATATCTCAAATTCGGTCCGGAGGCTGCCCGGCAATTGAAGGCGCCGGATTCGGACTTACCGGACCGTCTGTTCGACGGCGTGTTCTGTTTTTTCGCGCCGCCATCGAACCGCTACGG
>CBIHOK010000132.1:0-10958 GCA_966211575.1 uncultured Noviherbaspirillum sp. | reverse complement strand
CGTCTCGCGGTCGCCTTTCTTTGCTTACTTTCTTTGGCGAGACAAAGAAAGTGAGTGGCCCGCCGGGGCCAGTCCCGGCTTGTCCCCACGATGAGAAAACAGAAGAGTCGGGCAGTGCGAGCAGTAGCTGTCGACTTGCAGGTAAACCTTAGCGCCAGCGGGAGAGGACGTTAAAATGAACCACTGCGCGACTTTGACGTTAATCCTGATGACGCAGATGCTACAACCGCCGCCGTTCCCGTTTCCGATCCGCCAGGAGTGCCCGCCCGGCGCCTGCGTGTGCGAGCGCGATACGCTGCTCGGCGACCCGCAGGCCGACTTGCGGGTGCTGCGGCTGACGCGCGAAGAAGAAAGGAAATTGATCGCGCGCATCGAAAGCATCTCCAGCTATGCCGATCTGCTGCATGTCGCCCGGCGCATGCGGGAGCAACTCGGCATCGAACTGGAAGTGGCGCCCGGCGCCGGTGAAGTGCGCACCGTGCGCGGCCTGCGCATCCAGCTGACCGAACGCCCCGGCCTGTGCCGCAAGGTCCGGCAATCGGTGCCGGCGGCGGTACGCCGCTGCCTGGAAAGCAAGCCGGAAATCGTCTATGCGCTGCTCGATGCGCACGACCTGCTCGGCGGCGCCTGAGCAGTTTTCCGTTTCCCCTCAGCTGATCGACTTCCCGAGCGCCCGCTCGAACTGGCGCCGCACCGCCGCGTAGCATTCGCAGGAAGCCTCTTCTATCCCGGGCCGGTCGAGTATCGTGATCACGCCGCGGTTGTAGCGGATCAGTCCCAGTTGCTGGAAGCCGCGCGCAATCAGGCTGATGCTGGGGCGATGCACGCCCAGCTGGTCGGCCAGGAATTCCTGGGTAATGTGAATCTCGTCGCCCGCCACCCGGTCATGGTTCATCAGCAGCCAGCGCGCAAAACGTTCCTCGGTGGTGTGCAGCCGGTTGCAGGCCACCGATTGCGACACCTGGGCCAGATAGGCTTGCAGGTAGCGGAACACCACGCGCCGGAACACGGTGTTGCCGTTCGCCGCCTCGAGAAATTTCCCCACGGGCAGTTTCAGCGATTGTCCGGGAATCTGGCAGGTCACGGTTTCCAGCGCCCGTTCGCTGCCGGTCAGGATTTCTATCGGGGAAAACCCTTCGTTGCCGATGGTGCCGACTTCGACTGCCGATCCGTTTTCCATCACGGCAAGAATCGAATGCTCGCCGCTGAGCGGGAAATAGGCGTAATCGATAGGCTGGTCGCGCCGGAAGAATACCGATTTCAGTGGATTGTCGACCAGTTCCAGATGCGGGCGCAGCCGCTGGTACTCCTCTTCCGGAAGGCGGGACAGCAGCAAATTGCTGCAGCGGTCTGCAGTAGCAGGAACTGACATGATGATCTCCTCCGCATGAATGACACAGCCGGCTTCTGCCCGGCGGGCTTGACCATCCGACAAAATGCGGGCGCCAAGATTCCCGCAAACCGGCTTTTATTCGCTTCGTAACAAACTGTACCGACAGTGGCGCGCAAAGCGCTTATGTTGGGAAATTTGCCCACCAGACGGAACGGACCGGCAGCACCGCCCGGCCCGCGGCGAATGACCAATGAGACTATCCGTATTCATCAAGGAAGCACTGGAACCGATACTCCACGAGTGGGATGAATTCGCCCGCTCCATCCAGCCGCAGCATCGCGCAATGGAGTTGGCCGAGCTGCGCGATCATGCGGAAGAGATGCTGCTCGAAATTGCGGACGATCTCGATCGGCCGCAGACGGAAATCGAAAAACTGGAACGATCGAAGGGCCGCGGCCCGGCCCGCAACAACGATTCCGCGGCTGAAATCCATGCAACGCACCGGCTGCTATCCGGCTTCACGATAGATCAGCTGGTGGCCGAATACCGGGCGCTGCGCACCAGCGTGCTGCATCTGTGGACGAGCCGCCATCCGGGCGCCACCGCCAGCGAAGTGGAAGACCTCATCCGCTTCAACGAAGCGGTCGATCAGGCGCTGAGCGAATCGGTAGCGCGCTATTCGAGCATGGTGCGGCAGGCCCAGGACATTTTCATCGGCATCCTCGGGCACGACATCCGGACGCCGCTGAATGCCATCAGCATCGGCGCCGAGACGCTGATGCGCGCCGAGACGCTGGATCCGCGCCACATCCAGATGGCGTCCCGCATATTCAACAGCAGCGCGCGCATCAGCAGCCTGGTAAACAACCTGCTCGATTTCACCCAGGCCCGCTTCGGTCTGCTGTTGACGCGGCACCCGGCGAACCTCGGACGGCTGGCGCAGCAGGTGGCCGAAGAGATATTGGCCGCCTACCCCGAACGGCACATCCAGCTCACCGCGTCCGGCGATCTCGACGGCATCTGGGACGGCGGGCGCATCGGCCAGGTGCTGTCCAACCTGGTATCCAATGCGCTGCAGTACGGCGACGCGAACCAGCCGATATCGATCCGGCTGGACGGCGACGCGGATTGCGTGACGATTGCCGTACAAAATGCCGGCACCCCGATTCCCGAGGAGGAAATCGGCCACATCTTCGAGCCGCTGCGGCGCTACTCGAGGACGCCGCCGCATGGCCGCGGCAGCGACCGGCACCTTGGGCTTGGCCTGTATATCGCGCGCGAAGTGGTGAGCGCCCACGGCGGCACGATTACCGTCACGTCGGATGCCGTCGCAGGCACCTGCTTCACCGTGCGCCTGCCGAAAGCATCGAAATAGGAATTCAGGGCTGCTCAGGCGGTCTCGACGGTTAGCGCATTCAGCAGCATGCCAAGCAGTTTCAGCGCCGATTCCGGCGATTCGTCGAACTGCGCGCGCACGATCGCGCCGTCCACCGCCATTGCCGCCGCCTGGGCCAGCCGGACGCGACGCCGCGACGGCGGCAGCAGACGGGCAATGGCTTCCGCCATATCCTGCTTGTGACGCTGCGTGATCTCGACTACCGCCGGCAGCGTCGCCCCCAGTTCGCCCACGCCGTTGAGGAATGCACAGCCGCGAAAACCTTCGTCGCGCAGCCATTCCGCCAGCGCCGGCGCCACCGCGTCCAGTGGCGCCCCGCCCTTGGCCGCATGGCGCTGCAACGCATCCTCGAACCAGGCGATCCAGCGCTGGTGCCGGCATTCGAGATACGCGCAGACCAGGTCGTTCTTGCTCGGAAAGTGACGGTAGAAGGTCACCTTGGTTACGCCCGATTCGGCGATCACCCGGTCCACGCCGGTGGCGCGGATGCCTTCCGCATAGAACAGATGATGCGCACAGGCCAGGATGCGCTCGCGCGCGGACGGAATCGCCGTCTTCTCGTTCGGAATCTTCATGCCGCCATTGTAGACAGATCCGTCTACACGCACTAGACTTGCACAGGTAGACAAGTCTGTCTACCCCAAAAAAAACCGACACCGGAGGAAATCCCATGGAACAAAAGCCGCCGCTCCCGCCCTTCACCGCCGAGACCGCCGCGCAAAAGGTGCGCATGGCCGAGGATGCCTGGAACTCGCGCGACCCGGACCGGGTGGTGCTGGTCTATACCGAGGATACGCGCTGGCGCAACCGGGCCGAATTTCCGGTGGGACGCGAGCAGGTGCGCGCTTTCCTGCAGCGCAAGTGGCAAAGGGAGCTGGACTACCGGCTGATCAAGGAGCTGTGGGCCTGCGTCGGCAACCGGATCGCGGTGCGCTTCGCCTATGAATGGCACGACGATTCCGGCCACTGGTTCCGCAGCTACGGCAACGAGAATTGGGAATTCAATGAACACGGCCTGATGATGCGGCGCCATGCCAGCATCAACGACTTGCCGATCGGCGAATCCGAGCGCAAGTTCTTCTGGCCGCTGGGCCGGCGCCCGGACGATCATCCGGGCCTGAGCGAGCTGGGCATGTAAGGCTACTTGCGGGCAGCGGCCCGCGCTTCCCGCTGGCGCCGCCAGGCCGCCTTGATTTCCAGCAGCGCCTGCGCGACCAGGTCGGCCGCCAGCGACAGCGCGACGCTTGCCTGCAGCCGCAGCATGCCGGCTATCGGCGAATCGACGGGGACGTTTTGCGGAAGGTACAGCAGCACGCCCAATGCGACGAACCAGCGCAGCGCGCCGAACTGCCCCTTGGCATGCGCCAGGCGAAGGCAGAAAATGTCGGTCGCCCCGGTCGCCGCCAGCGCCCACAGCCACCCCGCTATCGCCGCCATCGCCGCAACCCCTGGCCCCGCGGGCGCTATCCGGTACTCGATCAGCGCCAGCAGGATGCCGCCACCAAGGAATGCGAGCCGCGGCCGCGCTCGCCGCCAATCCATCCCGTACAGCTGCGTGATTCCCGCCAGCGAAAAGAACAGCGCCTGGATCAGGAGCGGCATGAACACCGCCGCCGGCCCCACGAACGGCTGGGTCGCCCCCAGCAATGGATACGCGACGAACGCACCCATCATCAGCAGGAAGATCAGGTAGTTGCTCTTGAAGTTCCCCCTCAACACGATGTCGCACACGGCGCCGGCTGCCGCGAGCGCGATGAATGCCCGGCCGTACGGCTCCGGTAGCGCATGCAGCGAGAAGGCCAGCGTCGACAGCAATACCTGGACCGCCCATAACGCAAGCGGCGCCTGGCGCCGGGTCCGCAGCGCGTCCAGCCGGCGCGACAGCGGGCGGTACAGGTAGCGCGGGTAGAGAAGG
Source organism: uncultured Noviherbaspirillum sp. (assembly GCA_966211575.1). Taxonomy (GTDB): domain Bacteria; phylum Pseudomonadota; class Gammaproteobacteria; order Burkholderiales; family Burkholderiaceae_D; genus Noviherbaspirillum. The sequence goes on along the minus strand of CBIHOK010000132.1, from coordinate 6,314 downwards.
ACGAGCGCCAGCGGCAGCAGCATGCCCAGGCCCGACAGCACGGTGGCGACGATATCGCCGGTCGGCTGCGATAGCAGCGACTGGAGCCAGGGGTCCGACGCCAGGCCCATCGGCAGCACGCCAACGAGTATCGCGATCGGGTGCCGGGACTCCGGCAGCATGGTCATCCCCAGCACGCCGACCAGTATCGCGACGAGATAGTGCAGCGCGCCGGGCCAGGGGCGGAACGCGGCGTCGGCCCAGGCTTCGACCCGTTCGCGACCGAGCCGGTAAAGCTCGACCTCCGGCATCGACGAACGGACCTGGTGCAGGCACTGGCGCATTTCCGAGCCGAAGGATTCCTTGTACAGCCGCAGCCAGGGGATGCGGGTGGGCCCGGCCGCGAGCAGAGCCTTGACCGCCGCCGAGCGCCGGGCGCGGTTGGCAAGCTGGTTGAACTGCGTGTCGGCTACCGCCCGATTCAGCGCCTGCACCTGGTAGTCCGGGGTTTGCGCACCGGGAAAGCGGCCCATGCCTTCCCATCCCAGCGCTTCGAAACAGGCGATGCGGACGGCGGGAGCCGCGGATTCCTGCGCCGCGTACTGCAGCGCCAGTTGCCCGAGGCGTGCCCGTACCTCGAGCGATTCCAGTTCCGGCTGGCGCAGCAACGCTATCAGCTGTTCCTTGAGTGCCGCCACTTCGGTATCGACCGGAGCAGCCGGATCACGCTCGACGGCAGCCTGCGCGATGCCGGCGGCGGCCGCCAGGAAGGAGCGCCAGGCGCCGGCGGCGAGTGTCGCCGGATTCGGGAGCGGAGGCGGGAGCGGATCCGGCTGTGGCGGCGGAGCCGGGGGCTCGACCGGGCGCGCTTGCCGGTGCACCTGCACCACTTGCGGCGGCCGGAAATCGAGGGCCGCCGGCGAGGCCGGCCGCTCCGGTTCGGCCGGCTGCGGCGGCTGGACCGACGCTGCCGGCGGCGCGGATGGCGGCGAGGATGGCGGTACAACGGGCGCGGCGCCGTTCACGAAATCCAGCGCCCATTCGTAGGCGCGCCGCAATTCCTGGAAGGCCTGCGCATCGTCATCGGGGCGCACCACTTTCAGGCGCCGCGCATAGGCACGCTTGACGCTGGCCGCGTCGCTGCACGGTTCGATACCGAGGACGGCCCAGTGGCGGGCGTGGACAGGATTCGTCACGATGGCCTCCGGTCAGAACAGCGGGCGGCCGTCGATGTTGTCGAGCAGCCGCTGCACCGAAGCGCGCACGCTGCGGATGTGTTCCGGCTCCTGCCGTTCGAGCGCCCCCTGGAACACCGCGATGGCTTCCCCCACCGCTTCCCGGGCGGGGCCCAGGCTTTGCTGGAATATCCGTTCGGCGCGCGCCAGCACTGCCTGGTTTTCGGCCTGGTCGCGCGGATGGATCTTGATCTGCGCCAGGCCGTCCAGCCGCGCGCGGATTTCCTCGGCCGTCATGACGCCGGGATTCTCCTCGATCACCAGCGAATGCATGGCGCCCGTTTCCAGCACCGACACCTCGGCTTCCAGCAGGCCATTGACGTCGTAGGTGAAACGCACGTCGAGCTGCACCCCGCCGGCCGGGCGCGGCGGCACCGGGATCTTCAGTTCGCCGAGAAATACGTTGTCGGCCACCATCGGCGACTCGCCCTGGAATATCCGCACCACCAGCATCGTCTGGTTGTCGGCGACCGTGTTGACGCGCGTGGTGCGGCTGGTCGGCACCACGCAATTGCGCTCGATGATGGGCAGGTAGTGGCCATGCGCCAGCTGGCCGGGGCCGATCTGGCGCGCGATCTCCATGCCCATGGTGTACGGCGAGACGTCGGTCATCACCACTTCATCCAGCGCCGCGTCGCGCATCTTCAGCCCGGCCTGGACCGCCGCGCCCAGCGCGATCAGCTCGTCCGGATTCAGCTCGACCACCGGAAAGCGGCCGAACATGCGGGCGACCAGCTTGCGCACCATCGGCATGCGGGTGGCGCCGCCGGCCAGCACGATGCTGTCGAGCTCGGCCGGCATGATGTGGGCATCGCGCAGCGCCCGCTCAAGCGGAAGCCGCAAGCGGTCGAGCAAGGGCTGGGCAAGTTCCAGCAACGCGTCCTGGGTGATGTTCCAGGTATAGGTCTTGTCGTCGGCATCCAGTTGCATGCTGGTCTCGACGCTGTCGGACAGCACGCACTTGGCGCGTTCCGCCGCGGCATGCAAGGCTTGCTGCATCTGCGGCGGCAGCGCCGACGGATCGCCGCCGCGCCGCGCGGCCAGCCCGCTGCGCGCCAGGAACGCGGCCATCATCAGGGTGACGAAATCCTCGCCGCCGAGCGCGTTGTCGCCGGCACTGGCGCGCACTTCCATCACCCCTTCGAACAATTCGAGCACCGACACGTCGAAGGTGCCGCCGCCGAGATCGAACACCAGGAACTTGCCTTCGCCGCTGCTTTGCAGGCCGTAGGCCAGCGCCGCCGCGGTCGGCTCGTTGAGCAGGCGCTCGACGCGCAGGCCGGCCAGCTCGCCGGCGATCCGGGTCGCCTTGCGCTGGGCATCGCTGAAGTAGGCGGGAACGGTAATGACCGCCTCGGTCACCGGTTCGCCCAGCCAGGCTTCGGCATCGGCCTTGAGCGAACGCAGCACGAACGACGACAACTCTTCCGGGCGAAAGCTGTTGCCGCCGAGCCGTATGCGGCGACTGGTTCCCATGTAGCGTTTGAACAGCGCGGCGGTCTGGCCGGGATGCGACTGCAGGCGTTCGCGTGCGGCCTCGCCCACGCTTATCGTGCCGTCGTCGAGCAGGCTGACGCAGGACGGAGTCAGGCTGCGGCCGAGTGCATTGGGAATGATTTGCGCCTTGCCGTCGCGCCAGACGGCGACGAGGCTGTTGGTGGTACCGAGGTCGATGCCGATGATCACGAGGGAGGTCTCTCAACGAATTGCGGGAAGCTTCGTCGCCGGGATGCCGGGATGCGCAATGCCGCCGGCGCGCCCGGCGATGTTGCCGAAAACGAAACTCGCATCTTGCCATGCGGGAAATGGGCGCACAATAGAGGAGATTACGTATCTACGTATCGGCGCGCGGGCGTTGTCGTCAGCCGCGCTCCAGCCGGTCCAGCCGTAACCGGTGCCGCTCGTCGGTGATCGCACGTGCCGCGAGGTAGACCGCGCCCACTGCGGCCAGGCCGCTGGCGCCGGCCAGCAGGAACATCAGCAGGATCTGGTACTTGACCGCTTCCACCGGATCGACGCCGGCCAGCAGCTGGCCGGTCATGGTGCCGGGCAGCGTGATGATGCCGGCCGCCGACATCTGGTTGATGATCGGGATCATGCCCTTGCGGATCGCGTCGCGCATCAGCGGATCGAGCGCCTGGCGCCGGGTCGCGCCGAGCGCCAGCCGGCCTTCGATCTCGGCCCGTCCCTTGAGCGCGCCGCTGAAAAACGTGTCGAGCCCGAGGCTGGCGGCGTTCAGCACGTTGCCCAGCACGATGCCGATCAGTGGCACCGCGTAATGCGGGTCGTACCACGGGGTGGGACGCACGGCGGTCAGCAGCGCGATCATCACGGTGGCAATGCTGACCACGCTGACCACCAGCGCGCCGATCCGGTAGTTGTCCCGGCCGCGCAGCCGCTGCGACGGACGGGCCGCGACTTCGCGCGCGGCCGCGGCGATCATCAGCAGCACGACGGCCAGCGTGGCCGCCGGGGACGCCAGCGAGAACACGATGCGCAGCACGAAGCCGACCAGCAGCAGCTGCACCGCCATGCGCGTGGCGCTCCACAGCACCTGGCGATGCACGCGCAGGCCGAGCGCGACCGACAGCCCGGCATCGAACAGCACCAGCAAGGAGGCGATGGCGAGGTCGAGCGCGTCGAGCTGGATCGGCTTCATGCGGCTTCCATCATGCGGCTTCCAGCCGGCCGTCGCGGATTTTCAGGCGGCGCCGGCCGAGGCGTTCGGCCTGCCGCTCGGAGTGCGTGACCAGCAGCACCGCCAGCCCCGCCCGCAGTTGCTCGCGCAGCAGGCATTCGACCGCCAGCGTCGACTCTTCGTCCAGGGCCGAGGTGGGTTCGTCCAGCAGCAGCACGCGCGGCCGCCGGGCCAGCGAGCGGGCCAGCGCTAGCCGCTGGCGTTCGCCGGTGGAAAGGCGGCCGATATCGTCATCCAGCAGCGTGGGCCGCAATGCCAGTTGCGGCAGCAGGTTCTCGACGATGTGCGCCTGGCCGGCATCGAAATGCGCGGCGGCGGTCGCTTCCCACCATGCCGGTTCGGCCGGCTGGTACACCACCTGGCTGCGCCAGGTCGGCGCCGGGCAGGTTTCGCGCCGGCACCCGTCCAGCGCCACCTCACCGGTGTTCGGATCGAGATCGGCAATCATGCGCAGGAAAACGCTCTTGCCGGAGCCGGACGGCCCCATCACGGTCACGCATTCGCCGGGCTCCAGGTCAAGCGAAAACGGCCCGGCGTGCGGCGAACTCAGGTTCCTGACGCGCAACAGCGGAGTGGTTGCGGCAGCGGTGGGATCGGCATCGATGTCGGGACGGATCATGACGGCGATTATCGCGGAATCCGCGCCGATGCGCGGCAATACGCGGTACGCCGGTTCGTTATCCGGCGTGCCGGGCGACCCAGTCGATGGTGCCGCGAACGCTGCGGAAATTGCAGATCGAGCGCACTTCGATCTGTGGATGGCGCTCGCGCAGCATGCGCGTCAACGTGACGCCCGGCCCCAGCTCCAGCGCAACGCTGACGCCGGCCTCGGCCAATGCGTCCATGCAATCGGCCCAGCGCACGGTCTGCGTCATCTGCCGGGTCAACGCGGTAATCGCGCCGGCGCGGGAAGTCACGCGGTCACCGGAAACCCCCGCCAGGACTGGAAGCGCGGGATCGCGCAGCGCGGATTCCTGCAGATCCCCCGAAAACGCCTCGGCGGCGGTTTGCATCAGCGGCGTATGCGAGGCAACGCCCACCGGCAGGGGGGTGACATGGGCGCCGGCCGCCGCCGCCCAGCCGGCAAACGCCGTCAATCCGCTCGCGCCGCCGCCGACGATGAAGGCATCGGCGCCGTTTTCGATCGCGAGATGCAGGCCGTGCGCACTCAGGGCGTCGCCGGCATCGGTCGGCGTCAGCCCCGACAGCGCGAGCAATCCCTGCGCCTCGGACCCGGCACTCGCCGCGTCCATGCAGGCGGCACGGCGGCTCGCCAGCGCGACCGCTTCATCGGCGCCGAGCGAACCGGCCACCGCATAGGCCGACAATTCGCCGACGCTGTAGCCGGCCACCACGTCGACCGGCGGCAACGCCGGCCGCAGCGCTTCCCATACGGCGAGCGTGGCGGCGACCACCAGCGGCTGGGCGCTGCGGTTCGCGTACAAGGCGTGCAGGTCCGCCAGCAGCGCGTCCAGCGGCCGACCCAGCAGGTTCTCCAGCGCAGCCAGATCGGGCGCCGCCGGCGGCTGCGCGAGGGAACGTATCAGATTGAACATCGCCGGGTGCTGGCTGCCCTGTCCCGGGCAAAGTATCGCGAGGCGGCCCATTACGCAGCCTCTCGCAGGCGAAAACGGGAGCCGGCTCCGGCAAGGCGGTGCAGGAAGCAGGCGGCCGCCAGCAAGTCGGCTGCGCCGCCGGGCGACAGCCGGTGCCGCACGAACAGCGCATGGCAGTCGCGCGCCGCGTCCAGCCAGTCGGCGCGCGCGGTGCCGCCGCGTTCGATGAAGCGGCGCGCACTCGATTTGACCAGGCGGCTGCCTTCGAGGCCGCCGCGGTAGTACACGTTGGTGTCGCTGATGTGCGCCATCAGCGCGAACACCGCGTCGACCCGCGCGCAGTCCCAGCCGCGCCCGGCCGACAGCGCGCGCTGCAAGGCCGGCAGCGCGACTTCGAACACCGATGGAAAGCCGAGCGCCGCTTCCTCGCGCGCGCCGCTGGCCTGGTAGCGCTGCGCCATCAGGTGGCCGTGGGAGCCGCTGCTGCCGGCGGAGCTATGGGTGGCGAGCGCGCTGCCCCAATGGATCAGCAGCACCGAGCGGATCGAGGCCGGGCTCAGCGCGACGCGGTCGGCATGGCAACGGCCGGCAGCCGCGCACAGCATGCCGAGCGCGAAGATCGCGCCGCGATGGGTATTCACGCCGCCGGTGGCCGCCAGCATCGCCGACTCCGCCGCGATCCCGAGCGCCTTCAACTCGGCGAACGGCGCGCGCCGCATGCCGGCACCGGCAACGCGGCGGAAATAATGGCGCAGCGCGAACATGCTGCGCACGAAGGTGCGCGCGTTCATGTCGTGGTGGCTGCCGTTGTCGATCAGCGAAACCAGCCCCGGTTTCGGATAGGCC
>CBIHOK010000131.1:0-11110 GCA_966211575.1 uncultured Noviherbaspirillum sp. | reverse complement strand
TCGTCGAGGTCGGCCGGCACGAGGAATTGCTGGCGCGCGAAGGCGCTTATTACCGCTTGCATCAGGCGCAGATACGCACTGCCGAGAACGAAGCCGAGAGCGAGGCGGCGGGCGAACGTACCGAAGCCGAGGGGGTACCCGCATGACGCCGTTCTCCTTGTCGCGCAATGCATTCGGTCGACTAGTGTTTACGCCGGGCGACGGCGCCAGCGCAGTCGAAGACGTGGCGCTGGTACGTGCATTCCCGATCGCCGCGCCCGAACAGGGCATCGCGGTAGTAAGCCCGGAAGGACGCGAGCTGGTATGGATAGACGCGCTGGCGGAACTGGACCCGGCATTGCGGTCGGTCATCGAGGGGGAGCTCGCGCGCCGGGAATTCCTGCCCGAAATCCGCCGCATACGTCGCGTCTCCGGTTACGCAACGCCGAGCACCTGGGAGGTGGACACCGACCGCGGCGCAACCAGTTTCGTGCTGAACGGCGAAGAGGATATCCGCCGGATCGGCGCATCCACACTGTTGATTGCGGACAGCCATGGACTCCAGTTCCTGATTCGTGACATGGCCGCGCTGGACAAGACCAGCCGGCGCCTGCTAGACCGCTTCCTTTGACACCTTAATGCACGAAGAGTATGCGGGCCGGCGCGACCGGCGCGAAAGCGGCGCCAGCGGAACCGTTGCAATGGATGCCGCCCGATGTAGTATGCTTGCGCGATGCTTTGCCCATTCCACAACCCGAAAGCCGCCGACGGAGCGGTAACGGCCCTGCCCGCGCATGCCGACGCCAACCGCGCTGGCTGAGGAAAACCGGCTGCTGCGCGCGCAGCTGGCCCAGTTGCTCGAACACGCGCGTCGCAACCAGGAAATCCTGCGGCGCCATCAGGACTTCGACCTGCAGTTCATCGGTGCCGGCAGCTTTCGCGAGCTGATCGACGCCATCTTTCACCGCTTTGCGGCGAGCGCCGGCCTTGGCGTCGTCACGATGTCGCTGCTCGACCCGGCCTATGAGATACGTCGCATCCTGGTCGAATTGCAGATCAACCTGAGCGAATTTCCGTGCCTGCTGTTCCTGCACGACGAGTCGGAATTCGGAGAGCTGCAGAACCTGCTGTCCCGGCCGGTGCTCGGACCGTATCGCGAAGCCTTGCACGGGCGGATGTTTCCCGAACCGTTGGCCGCTCCCGCCAGCGTTGCGCTGCTGCCGCTGATGCGCCAGCAGCGCATGATCGGCTGCCTCAACCTCGGCAGCAACGAACCGGCCCGCTTCGCCCCCGGCATGGCTACCGATTTCATCGGGCACATGGCGTCGATCGTCGCGCTCTGCCTGGAAAACGTGATCAGCAGCGAGCGGCTCAAGCACATCGGCTTGACCGATCCGCTCACCGGCATCCACAACCGGCGCTACGTGGAGCGCCGGCTGCTGGAAGAAATCGGCCGCAGCCGGCGCCACCGGCTCGGCCTGTCCTGCATGTACATCGACGTCGACCATTTCAAGCAGATCAACGACCGGGTCGGCCACCAGAGCGGTGACGAAGTGTTGCGCGGCGTCGCCGAGCGCATCAAGGCGGAGCTGAGGCTGAGCGACGCACTGGGAAGATTCGGCGGGGAGGAGTTCGTCGTGCTGCTGGGCGACGCCGATGCGGCCGATGCGCTAAACGTCGCAGAACGGATCCGCCAGAGCATCGCCGAGCAACCGCTGGCTTTGAGCAACGGTGCGGCGCTGGATGTGACGGTATCGGTGGGAATCGCCTCGCTACGGCCGGCCGACCACGCGGAAACGGTGGAAGCCACCGCCCGGGACTTCCTGGCCCGCGCCGACCGGGCGCTGTACCGGGCGAAGGAAAGCGGGCGCAACCGGGTAATGACCGACGACTGAAAGGATGAGCAGGCGTCCAGGTGCCGAAAAAAAGTGACGCCAGAATGGAAGCCGGATCAGGTTTTCACTTCCGCCTGCAGCCGCTCATACTTGGCCTGCAATTCTTCCCGCGATTCACGCCACTCGGGATTGAACGGAATGCACTCTACCGGGCATATCTGCTGACATTGCGGTTCGCTGAAATGGCCGACGCATTCGGTGCACTTGTGCGGGTCGATCTCGTAAATCTCCGGCCCCATATAGATTGCATCGTTCGGGCACTCGGGCTCGCACACATCGCAATTGATGCAATCGTCGGTAATCATCAATGCCATAACACTGCCTTTACTGCTTGCTTCCCTCGATTTTTTCCTGCAACCATTTTTCGACCGAGGGGAACACGAATTTCGATACGTCGCCGCCCAGGCTGGCGATTTCGCGAACGATGGTGCCGGAGATGAACTGGTACTGGTCGGACGGAGTCAGGAACAGGGTCTCGACGTCGGGCAACAGGTAGCGGTTCATGCCGGCCATCTGGAACTCGTATTCGAAGTCGGATACCGCGCGCAGGCCGCGCACGATCACCCGTGCGTCGTGGGTCCGCACGAAATCCTTGAGCAAGCCCGAAAAGCTTTCCACCTGCACGTTCGGATAATGGCCCAGCACTTCATTCGCGATCGACAAGCGCTCGTCCAGCGAAAAGAAGGGCCGCTTGTTCTTGCTGTCGGCCACACCCACGATCAGCTTGTCGAACAGCCCGGACGCGCGTCGCACCAGATCTTCATGGCCGCGCGTGAGCGGATCGAATGTTCCCGGATATACAGCTGTTACCATTTTTGCTCCCTGACCAAGTGAGTGATGCGCATTATGCCCGATTTTCCCGATCGCTATTGCGCTGCAGCAAATGATAAAACACCATGCCGGCCTTGTCTGCCCGCACGATGTCCCACCCGGCCAGCTGTGCCGGGTCGAGCTGCCTCTCGGCTTCAGCATATACCAAGCCACCGTCCGCCAATAGCTGCGCGCAGAACGGCAGTATTTTTACTATCCACTCCTTGTGATAGGGCGGGTCGAGGAAAACCAGCTGGAACCGGCGGCCGCCCGCCGCCCCCGCAGCCCCCGCAGCCAAGTCCCGCGCCACTTGCAACGCGTCGCCGCGCCGCACGCTGACCTGGCTCGCCTGCAGCCTGGCTGCGACCGTTTGCAGGTGATGCACGGCCGCCGGACTGTGCTCGACCAGCAAGACCTCGGCGGCACCGCGACTGGCAGCCTCGAAACCGAGCGCCCCGGTGCCGGCGAACAGATCCACGCAGCGCACCTGTTCCCACTCGCCGCCCAGCAAATGATGAAGCCAGTTGAACAGCGTCTCGCGCACCCGGTCCGGCGTCGGCCGCAGGCCTTCTGCGTCCAGTACCGGCAGCGGCGTGCGCTTCCAGCTGCCGCCTATGATCCGCACCTGGTGCATCGGCCGTTGCGGCTTGCCGCCCCTGCCCTTATTCATTAGCCTGCTTCTCTGCGCCGACCACGATCGTGGACATCTTGTCGAGCGCCAGCTTGCGCCGGAAGGCGGCGCGGATATCGTCGATCGTGACCTTTTGCACGTTCGCGGTCCAGGTATCGAGATAATCGAGCGGCAGTCGATAGAAACCGATCGCGGCGATATTGGCGAGGATTTTCCGGTTGTTGTCGATACGCAGCGGGAAGCCGCCGACCAGGTTGTCCTTGGCCGCCGCCAACTCCTCCGGCGTCGGCCCCTGCTGCAGGAAATTCCGTATGGTTTCGCGCACCACCTTGAGCGCTTCCTCGACCTGCCCCTTTTTCGTCTGCAGGCCGGCCTGGAACGGACCCGGCTGCGCCATCGGTTCGAAATAGCTGTACACACTGTAGGACAATCCGCGCTTTTCGCGCACTTCGCTCATCAGCCGCGACACGAAGCCGCCGCCGCCCAGTGTGTAATTGCCGACCAGGAGCGCGAAATAATCGGGGTCTCCGCGCTTCAGCGCCGGCATTCCGAGCAGGACGTGCGCCTGCGACGCCGGATGCGGCAGGCGCAGGTCCTGCGGCGGCATCAGCTTGACCGGCGGCAGCGGCGGCAGCGGCTCGCCTTGGGGCAGCCGTTGCGTCAACTGGTGCGCGATCCGGTCGGCCTCGGCATGGTCGATGTCGCCGATCATCGCGATCACCGCCCGGTTCGCAACGTAATGGCTGCGATGAAACGCGACCAGGTCGTCGCGCGTAATCGCCTGCACCGATTGCACGGTTTCGTACCAGGCATACGGATGGCTGCCGTACAACGCGCGCCAGAACGCCTTGCTTGCGATCGACTCGGGCTTGGTTTCGTCTTCCTTGATGGCGGCGATTTCGCGTGCCTTGTCGCGTGCCAGCAGATCCGCGGGAAAGCTTGGCTGCGCCAGGATGCGAGCCAGCAGCGCGACCGAAGCGTCGCGCTGCTCGGGGTCGGACAGCGTGCGTAGCGTCGCTCCCGCCTGATCCTCCCCTGCCCCGCCGCCGCGCTCGGCCGCGGTATCGGCAAAGCCGTCAAGGATCTGGGCCTCGCTCAGCGCCGGCTCATTCTCGGAGGCATGCACGCCGCGCGCCAGCATGGCATTGGTCAGTGCGGCAGTGCCGGCCTTGCCTTCGGGATCGCGGCGCGCGCCGGCATCGAATTCGATGCTGAGGTCGAGCACGGGAATCGCACGGCTTTCGACGAACAGCACGCGCGCGCCGTTGTCCAGGTTCCAGGACTGGATGCGCAACGCCGCCCGTGCCGACGGCAGGACCACCGACACCAGTATCAACAAGAAGATGCGTTTCATCATGGTCGTTTGAATTTATCGAGGCCCGGCCTCCCGGGAAGAGAGGCGGATTACAAGGATGGGCAGCCGCCGGCAACGGCGCCCGCTCAGTCGTTGCGCAAACCCTTCGGAGGTGCCGTTTTCTTTTCCGATAGCGGCAGCGGTACCAGCGTCGCGACCGTCAGCGTGTCGTCGCCGAAATACTTGCGGGCCACCGCCTGCACCTGCGGCGCCGTCACCTGTTTCAGCTTTTCGATGATGCGGTCGATCTTGGTATACGAAATGCCGGCCATCTCCATCGAGCCGATTTCCATCGCCTGCCCGAAGATCGAATCGCGCTTGTAGATCTGGCCAGCCACCAGTTGTGCCTTGACCCGCTTCAACTCCTGCTCCGTTACGCCGTCGCTTGCCACGCGCTCGACTTCGGCGCGCAGCAGTTTTTCCAACTGTTCGGTGGTGGTACCGCTGGCCGGGGTGCCCTCCAGCGTAAACAGCACCGGGCCGCGCGCGATATCGGTATAGTCGGCACCGACCGAATTGGCGACCTTGTCGGTGCGCACCAGCTTCGCATTCAGCCGTGCATTGTCATAACCGTCAAGCACCGCGGCCAGCACATCCAATGCATAAGGCTCGGTATCGTGCTCGACATCACGCAGGCCGGGCACCTTGAACGCGAGCGCGACATACGGGTTTTCGGCGGGTGCCTTGACGACGACACGCCGCATGCCTTGCTGCGGCGGCTCCTTCTGCGGCTTGGTGACCGGCAGTTCCTTGCGCGGTATCGGGCCGAAATGCTTGCGGGCCAGCGCGAACACCTGCTGCGCGTCGACGTCGCCGGTCACCACCATGATGGCGTTGTTCGGCGCATACCAGTGCTGGTACCAGCTTTTGACATCCTGCAGCGTCATGTGCTGCAGATCATCCATCCAGCCGGCGACCGGGTGGTGATAGGGATTGGCGAAAAACGCGGTCGCGTTCAGCGCTTCGTATACCTGCGGGATGGGCTGATCTTCGGTACGCCAGCGGCGCTCCTCCATCACTACCCGGATTTCCTTCTCGAACTCTTTCTGGTCGAACCGGAGATTCTCCATGCGTTCGGCTTCCAGCGCCATCATCTGTTCCAGCTTCGACTTTCCGATCTGCTGGAAATAGGCGGTGTAGTCCTTGCTGGTGAACGCGTTTTCGCGCCCACCCAGTTCCGCCACGCGCTGGCTGAATTCGCCCGCCTTCAAATGCTTGGTGGCCTTGAACATCATGTGCTCGAGCGCATGCGCGACGCCGGTAGTCCCATTGTGCTCGTCCATCGCGCCCACCCGGTACCAGATCATATGGGCAACGGTAGGCGCCCGGTGGTCTTCCTTCACGATGATTTTCATGCCGTTTTGCAGCGTGAACTCCTGGCCCGCGGCCGCCTGTACGGCAACCGGCGACCATGCGAGCAGCCACGCAGACAGCAACAGGACAATCCGGAATTTCATGGTCGGCGCTCTGATAAAATAGGTGGGCGTTGCGGCGGCGGATTCGTTCGCGAGGCACTGCGGTTGCAAACGAAGTACCGATTGTAACGTCTTTCCGCGACCCTGCCGTTCGCGCTCCCGATCGCTCCCGACCCACATCAATGTTTAGTTTCTTCAAGAAAAAACCGAAACCCCCTGTTGCCGTTCCGGAGCCGGTATCCGCTCCCGACGACAAGGCGGATCTGGCGCAGCCGGCCCCCGTCGAAGCAATGCCCGAAATTTCCGAGGCACCGGTGCCGGAGGTGGAGCAGCTACCGGTGGCGGAAGAACCCGCGGTTGCGGGCGAAATCGTTCCGGCAGCCCCGGCACCAATCGAACAAAAGCGCTCGTGGATGCAGCGGCTGAAAGCCGGATTGTCGAAAACCTCGACCAATCTGACCACGCTGTTCGTCGGCGCCAAGATCGACGACGCCCTGTACGACGAACTCGAAGCCGCACTGCTGATGGCGGATACCGGTGTTGAAGCAACGCAATCCCTGCTCGACGGTCTGAAGAAAAAGGTCAAGAGCGAGCGCCTGACCGATGCCCAGCAAGTGAAAACGGCATTGCGTGCGCTGCTGATCGAATTGCTGGCACCGCTGCAGAAACCGTTGGTGCTGGAACGCCACCAGCCGCTGGTGATGATGATCGCCGGCGTCAACGGCGCCGGCAAGACCACCACCATCGGCAAGCTCGCCAAGCATCTGCAGGCGCACGATCAATCGGTGCTGCTGGCGGCCGGCGATACGTTCCGGGCGGCGGCACGCGAACAGCTGGCGATCTGGGGCGAGCGCAACAATGTCACCGTGATTGCGCAGGAATCCGGCGATCCGGCGGCAGTCGCGTTCGACGCGGTGCAATCGGCGCGGGCGCGCAACATCAAGGTGGTCATGGTGGACACTGCCGGCCGTTTGCCGACCCAGTTGCACCTGATGGAAGAGTTGAAGAAGATCAAGCGCGTGATCGGCAAGGGCATGCAGGGTGCGCCGCACGAAATCCTGCTGGTGATCGACGGCAATACCGGCCAGAATGCGCTGGCGCAGGTCAAGGCCTTCGACGAGGCGCTCGGGCTGAGCGGCCTGGTCGTCACCAAGCTGGACGGCACCGCCAAGGGCGGCGTGCTGGCGGCAATCGCGAAGACGCGGCCGGTGCCGGTTTACTTCATCGGCATCGGTGAGAAAATCGAGGATCTGCAAGCGTTCGATGCGACCGAGTTCGTCGACGCGCTACTGAGCTGAGAGCCGATGATCGAATTCCGCCATGTTTCCAAGCAATATGGCCGCGACGCCACCGCGCTGGCCGACATTTCCCTGACCATCAACAAGGGCGAAATGGTATTCCTGTCCGGTCCCTCCGGCGCCGGTAAATCGACACTGCTGAAAATGGTGGCGGCGATCGAACGCCCTAGCGGCGGCGCGCTCACCGTGAACGGCGAGGACATCGGCCGCATGAAAGCGAGCGGCCTGCCCTATCTGCGCCGCAAGCTCGGCCTCATGTTCCAGCAGCAATGCCTACTCACGGACAGGAATGTGCTGGCGAACGTGATGCTGCCCTTGCTGGTGGTCGGCACCGCACCGGCCGACGCCGAGCGCCGCGCGCGCGCCGCACTCGACAAGGTAGGATTGCTCGACCGCGCGCCCTGCACACCGCAATCGCTGTCCGGCGGCGAGCAGCAGCGGGTAGCGATTGCGCGCGCGATCGTCAACCGGCCGCAGATCATCCTCGCGGACGAACCGACCGCCAATCTGGACCGCGCCAGCGCCAACAAGGTGATGGAAGCGCTGCACGCGTTCCACCGGGTCGGCGTCACCTGCATCATTGCCACCCATGACGAACAGATCCTGGCCGGCGCTCCCCGTATCGTCTACCTGGAACGGGGACGGGTGGTGGCGGCGCCGGCCGACCACGCCATCGAGGGGGCGGCATGACGAATTGGCTACGCCAGCATGTTCTCGCGTTTGCCGATGCGTTCCGCCACCTGCGGCGCGCGCCGGGGAGCTTCGGCCTCAACGTGCTGGTGGTTGCGATCGCACTGGCCCTCCCCTTCGCCGGCCTGACCTTGCTCGAAAACATCCGCCCGCTATCGGGCCAGCTTGCGGTCGAACCCGAGATCAGCATCTTCCTTGGCACCGATATCCCGCGCGAACGGGCGGCAGCGGTCTCGGCCGACATCCGCCGCATCGTGCAACGGGTGGGAGCGCCGGCCCGGCTGGAATTCATTCCGCGGGAGCAGGCGCTGTCGGCATTGAAAGATCGCAGCGGCCTGAGCGATGCAATCACCGCGCTTGGTGAAAATCCGCTGCCCGACAGCTACGTACTGCGTTTGGCCGGCTTGGAAAGCAGCGCCGAGGCGAACCGCATCGATACTCTGGCGGCGCAACTAAAAGCGCTGCCTGAGGTCGAATATGTGCAAGTTGATTCAGCTTGGGTCAAGCGTCTGGCGGCGCTGGTCCACATTCTCCAGCTTGCGCTGGCGTTTCTTGGTATCACTCTGGGTCTGGTCGTTGTGGCCGTCGTGTTCAATACGATCCGCTTGCAGGTGATGACCCAGCATGAAGAAATCGCGGTGTCGCGCCTGTTCGGCGCCACCGACGCATTCATTCGCCGCCCCTTCTATTACACCGGTGCGTTGCTGGGGCTGGCAGCCGGGGCGGTAGCCCTGGGACTGGTGGCGCTGTCTCTGGCGCCGTTCAATACCGCGATTGCCGAATTCGCCCGCCTGTATGCGTCGGAGTTCCGCCTGCTGCCGCTCAATCCGGAAATGACGCTGGCGCTGCTCGGTATCAGCGCCGGTCTGGGACTGACAGGTGCGTTGTTGTCGGTGCGGCGTCAGCTTGCTCGGCTGCGCTGAACGCCGGCAAGGCGACAGCGGGACAGCTGCGAATTCTGCAAAATTTGATTTGGCGCAACTTTTTCTGCGCCAATCGGCTTACAGTAGGGAAAACTCTATTTATTGCAAGAATGCAATAGACTACCCCTATTCCGATAGTTAAAAACCCTGATTAGCACTCGCGGCGATAGAGTGCTAATATGAGACCTGAATGGTGGACCCACGCAATGTCGCGAGGGGATTCCCCCAGGGAAGCAAGGAGAAAGAATGAAAGCACAATCCGCATTGGTTCCACTCGGAAATCAGGCATTGGCGCTCGGTTTCCCCGGCGGTGTCGGCAATATCGAATCGTATATTTCCGCGGTGAACCGCGTACCCATGCTCACCCACGAGGAAGAAATATCGCTCGCACGCCGTCTGCGCGATCATAACGACCTGAATGCCGCCCAGAAACTGGTGATGTCGCACTTGCGGCTGGTGGTATCGATTGCCCGTGGTTATCTGGGCTACGGCTTGCCGCATGCCGACCTGATCCAGGAAGGCAATATCGGCTTGATGAAAGCAGTCAAGCGTTTTGACCCGGACCAGGGCGTGCGCCTGGTGTCCTACGCGATGCACTGGATCAAGGCCGAAATGCATGAGTACATCCTGAAGAACTGGCGGCTGGTGAAGGTGGCCACCACGAAGGCGCAGCGCAAGCTGTTTTTCAACCTGCGCAGCCACAAGGAAGGACTCGATGCGATGACGCCGGCCCAGGTCGACGACCTTGCGAAATCGCTGAATGTGAAACGCGAGGAAGTGATCGAGATGGAAACCCGGATGTCGGGGCATGACATTGCACTGGAAGCGCCGGCTGACGATGACGACGACAAGTTCGCGCCGATCGCCTACCTGTCGTCCGACGCATCGGAGCCGACCCGGGCGCTGGAAGCGCGCCAGTTCGATCGCATGCAGTCGGAAGGCCTGGAAACCGCGCTCGAGAATCTCGACCCGCGCTCGCGCCGTATTGTCGAGGCGCGCTGGCTGGCGAACGACGACGGTTCGGGTGCCACGCTGCATGAATTGGCGGACGAATTCGGTGTCTCGGCGGAGCGCATCCGCCAGATCGAAAGCGCCGCGCTGAAGAAGATGAAGGGAACGCTGGCGGCCTACGTCTGATCCGGCTCTTACCAATAAAAAAAGGGCGCCCGGTTGCAGGCGCCCTTTTTTATTCGGCGCGGCCGGTCGCCGCTCTCATGACAGCAACAGTTTCAGGTCGTGCACGATAGGCGCCGGACCTTGCCCGTAGCGCATGAACAATCGAACCCGGCCCTGCGGATCGAACACGTAGGTACCGGCGCTGTGGTCCAGCGTATAACTGCCGGCTTCCTTGGCCGGCACCTTGTTGTAGTACACCCTGAATTCCTTTGCCACTTTCTCGGTCTGCGTCTTGTCGCCGACCAGCCCGAGAAAGCGCGAATCGAACGCCGGCACATACTGCGCCAGCACCTGCGGCGTATCGCGTTCCGGATCGAGCGTGATGAATAACACCTGCACCCGGTCCGCCAGCGGGCCCAGTTGCTTCATCGCGGCCGCCAGTTCCGCCATCGTGGTCGGGCAGACGTCGGGACATTGGGTATAGCCGAAAAACACGACGACGGCCTTGCCGCGGAAATCCGCAAGGGTGCGCATTTTGCCGTTGAAATCCGGTAACGCAAAATCCTTCGCGTATCCAAGCCCGGTGACGTCGGTATTGTCGAAAGCCGGGGCCGGAGCAGCCGCCGTTTCCCCGGTTCCGATACCGAGCCGGTCGCATCCGGCCAGCGCCAGCATCGTCATTGCAAGCGCCGCGATCAGGCGTCGGCGGCGGCCGGGGATAGCATTGCGCACGTCAGACTTTCAAGTAATGGTCCACCAGCAGCGCAGCGAACAGCAGCGATAGATAGATGATCGAATACGCAAAAGTCTTGCGTGCGAGCAGATCGCTGTAGCGCCGATAGATACGCCATGCATACGCGAGGAAGATCGCGCCCAGCAGCGCAGCGCTGACCAGGTAGATCAGCCCGCTCATGCGTACCGCGTACGGCAGCATGCTGGTGGCTACCAATGCAATGGTGTAAAGGAAAACATGAAACTGGGTGAAGCGGAGGCCGTGCG
>CBIHOK010000130.1:0-11126 GCA_966211575.1 uncultured Noviherbaspirillum sp. | reverse complement strand
GATCCTGGTGCCGGCCGGCCAGGTGCATGAAGTGCGGCTGAAGCTGGCGGCGCAAGGATTGCCGAAAGGCGGCAACGTCGGTTTCGAGCTGCTGGAAAACCAGAAGCTGGGCGTGTCGCAATTCCTCGAACAGGTGAACTTCCAGCGCGCGCTGGAAGGCGAACTGGCGCGCTCGATCCAGTCGCTGTCGGCGGTGCAGGCCGCGCGCGTGCATCTGGCGTTGCCCAAGGCCTCGGTGTTCGTGCGCGACCAGCAAAAGCCCACTGCCTCGGTGCTGTTGAACCTGAATCCCGGCCGTTCGCTGGACGACCAGCAGGTCAGCGCGATCGTGCACCTGGTCGCAAGCAGCGTGCCCGACATGCCGGCCAAGAACGTGACCGTGGTCGACCAGAACGGCGAATTGTTGTCGGCCGCCGGCCGTTCCGGCAATCTGAACGGCCTCGACCCCAGCCAGCTGAAATATGTGCAGGAGTTGCAGCGGAATATCGTGCGCCGGGTCGAATCGATCGTGACGCCCATCGTCGGCTTGAACAACGTGCGCGCCGAAGCCACCGCCGACGTCGATTTCTCGCACAGCGAGCAGGCGGCCGAAAGCTACAAGCCGAACCAGACGCCGGATGCCGCGGCGATCCGCAGCGAACAGACGAGCGAATCGCGCACCGGCTCGCCCACCACCGCCTCCGGCGTCCCGGGCGCACTCAGCAATCAGCCGCCTGCTCCGGCGACCGCCCCGCTCACCGCACCGAACGCGGCGAACGGCACTGCCGGCGCCAACGGCAGCAGTGCGACCACGGCATCCAGCACCGTCAATTCGCAGAAAGACACGACCGTCAATTACGAACTCGACAAGACGGTGCGCTATGTGCAGCAGCCGATGGGCGGCCTCAAGCGCTTGTCGGTGGCGGTGGTAGTCAATTACCGCAAGGTGGTCGGCAAGGACGGCAAGGTCACGATGAAACCGCTGTCGGACGACGAAAAGGCCAAGATCACCGACCTGGTGAAGGAAGCGATGGGCTACAGCAAGGAACGCGGCGACAGCCTCGAAGTGGTGAACAGCCCGTTTGCCGGCGCCGAGAAGGAAGTGATTCCGGAAACGCCGATCTGGAAACGGCCCGAGGTGCTGCAGACCGCGATGGGCGCCGGCAAATACGTGATCGGCGGCGCGGTACTGGCTTACCTGTTCTTCGGCGTGCTGCGTCCGCTGCTGAGAAAGATCGCGAAAACCTTCGAGCCGCCGGAGCCGCCGCAGGAAGATACGGTGGTGCAGCTGTCGCACGAGGTGGAACCGATGGGCAACAAGCCGCGCACCTACCAGGACAATCTCAACGCGGCCAAGGAACTTGCCAAGAACGATCCTAAAATGGTAGCGAACGTGGTCAAGGCATGGGTGGGAACAAATGAGTGAGGACGGCGTACAGAAAGGCGCGATCCTGATGCTGGCGCTCGGCGAGGAGGAAGCCGCGCGCGTGATGCAATACCTGGGACCGCGCGAAGTCCAGAAGCTGGGCGCAGCGATGTCCATGATGAAGGCGGTGGCCAGCGAACAGCTGGAGCAGGTGCTCGACGACTTCCGCTCCGAAACCGAGCAGAACACGTCGCTCGGGGTGGACTCCGACGAATACATCCGCAGTGTGCTGACGCGTGCACTGGGCGAGGACAAGGCTTCTTCGTTGCTGAACCGCATCCTCGGCACGCGCGACGCCAGCGGCATCGAAAGCCTGAAGTGGATGGACGGCCAGTCGGTGGCCGACCTGATCCGCAACGAGCATCCGCAGATCATCGCCACCATCCTGGTGCACCTGGAACGCTATCACGCGTGCGAAGTGCTGACCTTTTTTTCCGAGCGCCTGCGCAACGACGTGGTGCTGCGCATCGCCACGCTGGACGGCGTACAGCCGGCGGCGCTGCGCGAACTCAACGAAGTGCTGACCAAGCTGTTGAGCGGCAACGAGAACCTGAAGAAAAAACCGATCGGCGGCGTGCGCGCGGCGGCCGAAATCCTGAACTTCCTGTCCGGCGACATCGAAAACTCGGTGATGGACAACCTGAAGAACTACGACGGCGACATGGCGCAGAAGATCATGGACGAGATGTTCGTGTTCGACAACATCATCGACATCGACGACCGCGGGATCCAGGTGCTGCTGCGCGAAGTGCAGTCGGAATCGCTGATCATCGCGCTCAAGGGCGCCAGCCAGGACCTGCGCGAAAAGATCTTCAAGAACATGTCGCAGCGGGCGGCCGAGATGATGCGCGAAGACCTCGAATCGAAAGGCCCGGTGCGGCTGTCCGAAGTCGAGGCGCAGCAGAAGGAAATCCTGCAGATCGTGCGCCGCCTTGCCGACGAAGGCCAGATCATCCTCGGCGCCAAGGGCGACGATGCCTTCGTTTAAAAGCTTTAGCTCCATTTACCCCTTCCCCCTGTCAGGGGGAAGGTTGGGATGGGGGTAGAGAGCTCGAATCAGCGACTACACCCGCTCGAGCTCCCTACCCCCACCCTGGAAGTGAACGGAGTACGGGCTTGCAAGCCCGTACCGCTCCGCCGGCGGCCGACATGTCGCCCGAAACCCCGGTTCCTCCCCCCTGCAAGGGGGAGGGAATCATGATCAGGATTAGCCATGAGCTCCAACGTCATCCCCAAGGAACAGCTTTCCGCCTACCAGCGCTGGGAACTGGCCTCGTTCGGCGACGAACGCCCGAGCGCGCGCCAGCAAAACATCGCCGATGCCGCCGCCGCGAAGCAAACCGCGGAAGAGCTCGCCGCGCTGCGCGAGGAAGCCCGCCGCCAGGGCCACGCCGAGGGACTGGCGAAGGGGCGCACCGAGGGACTGGCAGCCGGCCGCGCGGCGGCAGCCGACGAAACCCGGCGCCTGCGCGAGATCGCCGGCAGCTTCAGCGCCGCCGTCGAGCAAGCGAACGGTGCGATAGCGGACGACCTGCTGAACCTGGCGTTGGATCTGGCCAAGGCGATGCTGAAAACCGCACTCACGGTGCGGCCGGAACTGGTGCTGCCGCTGGTCGGCGAAGCGGTCCGTTATCTGCCCGGCATGCAGCAGCCGTCGCTGCTGGTGCTCAACCCGGCCGATGCGGCGCTGGTGCGCCAGCACATGGCGGACGAACTGTCCAAAGGCGGCTGGCGCGTGGCCGAGGATGCACAGATGGCACGCGGCGGCTGCCGCGTCGAAACTGCCAGCAACCACGTCGATGCCTCCACCGAGGTGCGCTGGCAGCGCATCGCGGAAGCGCTCGGCAAGCAGTCGGACTGGCTGGCATGAGCACGCCCTCCCCGGTCGCGCGCTGGCAAGCCTACCTGCGGGATTGCGGCACGCTGGCGTCGATGGCCGAACCGATGCAGGTGTCGGGGCGCGTCACGCGCGTGGCCGGCCTGGTGATGGAAGCGGTCGGCCTGAAACTGGCGGTCGGCAGCGCCTGCACCGTGCCGCTGCCGAGCGGCGCCCGGATCGAGGCCGAGGTGGTGGGTTTCGACAACGACAAGCTGTTCCTGATGCCGCAAAGCGACGTGGAAGGCATTGTTCCCGGCACCCGGGTGTTCCCGATCGAAACGGTGCAAACCCTGCCGCCCCCGGGCAGCGTCGATCATCCCCGGCGCCGTCCCAGCGACCGCGGCCGCCACCTGCCGGTGGGCGACGAACTGCTGGGGCGCGTACTCGACGGCGCCGGCCGCCCGCTCGACAGCCTCGGTCCGCTCAAGGCCGGGCATGCGGCGCCGTTGAACGTACGCGCCGCCAATCCGCTGACCCGCGCGCCGATCACCGATACGCTGGACGTCGGCGTGCGCGCGATCAACAGCATGCTGACGGTGGGCCGCGGCCAGCGCATGGGGCTGTTCGCCGGCTCCGGCGTCGGCAAGAGCGTGCTGCTGGGGATGATGGCGCGCTACACCGCGGCCGACGTGATCGTGGTCGGGCTGATCGGCGAACGCGGCCGCGAGGTGAAGGAATTCATCGAGCAGATCCTCGGCACCGTCGGCCTGGCGCGCTCGGTGGTGGTGGCCGCGCCGGCCGATACGCCGCCGCTGATGCGACTGCAGGGCGCGGCCTACACGCATTCGATTGCCGAATATTTCCGCGACCAGGGCAAGAGCGTGCTGCTGATCATGGACTCGCTGACCCGCTACGCGATGGCGCAGCGCGAAATCGCGCTGGCGATCGGCGAGCCGCCGGCCACCAAGGGCTACCCTCCTTCGGTGTTCGCCAAGCTGCCGACGCTGGTCGAACGCGCCGGCAACGGCCGCGCCGGCGGCGGTTCGATCACCGCGTTCTACACCGTGCTGACCGAAGGCGACGACCAGCAGGATCCGATTGCCGATTCCGCTCGCGCCATCCTCGACGGCCATATCGTGCTGAACCGCACGCTGGCCGAAGCCGGCCACTATCCGGCGATCGACATCGAACAATCGATCAGCCGCGCAATGCACAACATCACCAAGCCGGATCAGCAGCAATTGGCGCGCAACCTCAAGCAGCTGTATTCGCGCTACCAGCGCAACCGCGATCTGATCAGCGTCGGCGCCTACAGCGCCGGCTCCGATCCCTTGCTGGACAAGGCGATCGCGCTGTATCCGAAGATCGAGTCGTTCCTGCAGCAGGATATCGACAAGCGGGCCGGCATAAACGAGAGCTGGGCCCAACTTTCCGCGCTATTCGCCGGATAGACACCGGGATTTCGCCACCTATAATGTGACATGGCTACCAACACCGCGCTCGACACCCTTATCGAACTGGCAACGACCGAAACGGATGAAGCGGCCCGTCGGCTCGGGCATGCGATCCGGGCCTGCGAGGATACCGAGCAGAAGCTGGCGCTGCTGCTGCAGTATCGCGACGATTACGAAGCCCGCTTCCGATCGGGCATCACCGCCGGCATCAGCGCCAGCGGCTACCGTAATTTCCAGCTTTTCCTGGGCAAGCTGGACACCGCGATCGCCGGCCAGCAGCAACTGGTGGAAGACGCGAAGCGACGCATGAACAACGAGCGCGGCGCCTGGCAGGCCAGCGAACGCAAGCGCATGTCCTACGACACGCTGGCGACCCGCGCGGAGCAGGCGGAGCAGCGCAAGGAAAGCAAGCGCGACCAGAAGCTGATGGACGAGTTCGCCACCCGCCAGGCCAATTACAAACGTTAAAGGCCGCCATGCAGACATCCCCGGTACTGACACAATCGAACCTGCAGGCGACGCCCTCCTCGACCAAGACGCCGGCAGATCCTTCAGGCACGCCTTTCAACCAGGTGCTGTCGCGCGAGATTTCCGATCGCGGCAACACCGACCAGGGCGGCAGCCAGCCGGCGCCGGCCAACGCCGCCGCATCCCACCCGTCGGAAAGCGCGAACAGCACGAACAGCGCCAAAGCCACCAAGGGAAAGGATGCAAAAAAGACCGACGACAAGCCGGATGACGACGGCAAGGCCACCGATGCGGCCGCCGATGCCGCGCACGCTCCTGCGGACATGCTGGCGCTCGTGGCCAACCTGAACGCGGCGAGGCCGGATGCGAAGGATGCCGCCGGAACTACCAGCGCAACCGCGACCGGCATCGGCCTCGATGCCTCCGGCGCCGGACTCGCCGCTGCGGCGGGCGCTGCGAACGGCACCGGGGCGGGCAAAGGCAAGCAGATCGCCGGTCTGGGGGACACGTTACAGACAGCCGCAAACCGGGGCGAGGCGCGCGCCGGTACGCGGCCGGGCACCGACGCAGGCAAGGATGCGGCATTGGCGGCGGCATCGGATCTCACCGCCGGATCCCTGAAGGCAAAGGATGGCGCAGCGGTTGCACTCCCCTCCGGAACCGATTTCGGCGCCGAGCTGAAAGACGGGGCCGCGGGTCCGGCCCTGGCCCTATCGCAGGCAGTACAACACGGCGCGGCATTGCCGCTGCAGAATGGCGCGTCCGCCGCCGACAAGCTGACGCCGCCGGTCGGAACGCCCGCCTGGGACCAGGCGCTGGGGCAGAAGGTGGTCTGGATGGTGGCGGGCGACCAGCAAAGCGCGTCGCTGACGCTCAATCCGCCCGACCTGGGGCCGTTGCAGGTGGTATTGAACGTCCACAATGCGACCGCCCACGCGAGCTTCACCGCCGCCCAGCCGGAAGTCCGGCAGGCGCTGGAAGCCGCATTGCCGAAGTTGCGCGAAATGCTGGGAGATGCCGGCATCCAGCTGGGGCAGGCCAGCGTCAACAGCGGCTCCGCCCACCAGCAGGCGCCGGATCGCCAGCCATCCGCCGCACCGCAGGCCGTCAACCGCATCGGCGGCACCGAGGCGGCGCCGTCGCGCGTCACCCGCATCGCGGGCGGCACATCGGGATTGGGCCTGGTCGACACCTTTGTCTGACGGCGAGCCCGGCGACGGCGCTCTGCCGCGGACGGTCCGAAACACCCGGACCGGCGATGCGCGGATATGCGTTGACTTCCCCCCTCTTTTCGACGCATCCTGATAGCCGGTATTCCCGATAATCAAGCATGTGATCATTGCATGAACCTTCGAAGCCGCGCGGCGCAAGCAATGGCCGGCGCCCACGAAGGATCTGCAAGCCGTACAAAGGAGAAAAATGGCAACCGCCCCCAAAGCCGCCCCGAAGGTCGTCCCGATCGAAGAAAACGTGGAAATATCGGCCGCCCCGAAGAAGTCGAAGAAAAAGCTTCTTCTGTTGGGGGCGATCCTGATCCTGCTGCTCGGCGGCGGCGGCGCGGCCTGGTACATCGTGGGCAGTTCCGGTGGTGCCCCGGCTTCGGAAAAGCCGGAGCCGCCGAAGCCGCCGGTCTATCTGCCGATGGACCAGTTCACGGTCAACCTGCAGCCGGGCGACGCCGGCGATCAATACCTGCAGATCGCGTTCACGCTGCAGGTGGACAGTAGCGAACAGGTGGAAATGCTGAAGACCTACATGCCCCTGATCCGCAGCCGCCTGCTGATGCTGCTGTCCTCCAAGAAGGCGTCGGAAATTTCGACGGCCGAGGGCAAGAAGAAGCTGCAGGAAGAGATCGTCGCGCAGGTGAAACTGCCGTTCACCCCGCAAAGTGCGCCGGCCGCCGTATCCGGCGTGTTCTTCACTTCCTTCGTCATCCAGTGACCTTGTGACATCATGGCCGAGAATTTTCTCTCCCAGGAAGAAGTCGATGCGCTGCTCAAGGGCGTCACCGGCGATCAGGACGAGAATGCAACGCCCGAAGACGATTCCGGCATCCGCCCGTACAACCTGGCGACGCAGGAGCGTATCGTCCGCGGGCGCATGCCGACGCTGGAGATCATCAACGAACGTTTCGCACGGCTGCTGCGCATCGCGCTGTTCAACTTCCTGCACCGCAGCGCCGAAGTGTCGATCGGCCCGGTCCGGGTCCACAAGTACAGCGAATTCATCCGCAACCTGGTGGTGCCGACCAACCTCAACCTGGTGCACATGAAGCCGCTGCGCGGCACCGCGCTGATGGTGTTCGATCCCAACCTGGTGTTCCTGCTGGTCGACAACCTGTTCGGAGGCGACGGCCGCTTCCATACCCGGGTCGAAGGCCGCGACTTCACGCAGACCGAGCAGCGCATCATCCAGCGCATCCTCGACATCGTGTTCGAGACCTACGCGAAATCGTGGGAGCCGGTCTACCCGGTGGAGTTCGAATACATCCGTTCCGAGATGAACACCCAGTTCGCCAACATCGCGACCCCCAACGAAGTGGTGGTCGCCACCACCTTCACGGTGGAACTGGGGCCGGTCAGCGGCGAGATGCATTTCTGCACGCCCTACTCGATGATCGAGCCGATCCGCGACATCCTCACCAGCAGCCTGCAGGGCGAGACGCTGGAAATGGACAAGCGCTGGGTACGGCTGATGACGCAGCAGATCCAGACCGCCGAAGTGGAACTGGTGGCCGATCTCGGCACCGCCCGCGCCACGCTGGGCGAGATACTGAATCTGAAGGTCGGCGACGTGCTGCCGATCGCGATCCCCGAACTCATCGCCGCCACCGTCGACGGCGTGCCGGTGATGGAATGCACCTACGGCCGTTTCAGCGGCCAGTACGCGCTGCGGGTCGAGAAGCTGCTCAGCTACAGCACCAACGAATTTGCCCAAGGAGATGACAATGGCTGACGAAAACGATAGCCAGTCCACAACAGACGACGATTGGGGCGCGGCGATCGCCGAACAGGCCCAGGCGGAAGCGGCGGCGGCCGCGGCGGCGCAGGCCAAGCAGCCGAGCGCCGCAATGTTCCAGGAGTTTGCGGGCGGCGGCGGCGTGCGCAGCGGCACCCACAACGACATCGACTTCATCCTCGATATCCCGGTGCAGCTCACGGTCGAACTGGGCCGCACCAAGATCGCGATCAAGAACCTGCTGCAACTGGCGCAGGGATCGGTGGTGGAACTCGACGGCCTGGCCGGCGAGCCGATGGACGTGCTGGTGAACGGCTGCCTGATCGCCCAGGGCGAGGTGGTGGTGGTGAACGACAAGTTCGGTATCCGCCTGACCGACATCATCACGCCGTCCGAACGCATCCGCAAGCTCAACAAATGAGAAGTTTTCGTCCGCTCGCGGCGGCACCGCTGCTGCTGATCGCCGCCGCTGCGCACGCCGCCCAGCCGCAGGTGCCCGGCTCCACCGGCGGTCTGCTGCAGGTATTGCTGGGACTGGTGGCGGTGCTGGCGCTGATGGCGGGCGCCGCCTGGGTGCTGCGCCGGCTCGGCGTGCATGGCGCCGCCGCCGGCAACCTGGTCAAGGTGGTCGGCGCTGCCAGCGTCGGCAATCGCGAGCGGGTGGTGGTGGTGGAAGTGGGCGAGCAGTGGATCGTGGTCGGCGTCGCGCCCGGCCGCGTCAACGCGCTGTCCAGCATGCCGCGCCAGGAACAACCGGCAACGCCACCGAGAGCCACGCCGAACAATTTCGCCGGCTGGCTGAAGCAGACCATCGACAAACGCAATGGCAATCCGTAACGTATTTTCCGTGGGGCGCGCCGCGCGCGTCCTCGGGTTCCTGCTGCCGCTGGCAGCGCTCGCATGGCCGCTGGCGGCCGGCGCCCAGCAGCTCGGCGTACCGGCCTTCACCAGCACGCCCGCCCCGGGCGGCGGCCAGAACTACACGCTGAGTCTGCAGACGCTGCTGCTGCTGACCGCGCTGTCGTTCCTGCCGGCGGTGCTGCTGATGATGACCAGCTTCACCCGCATCATCATCGTGCTGTCGCTGCTGCGGCAGGCGCTCGGCACCCAGACCGCGCCGCCCAACCAGGTGCTGATCGGCTTGTCGCTATTCCTGACCCTGTTCGTGATGGGCCCGGTGTTCGACAAGATCTATGCCGACGCCTACCAGCCGCTGTCGGAAAACAAGATCACGATGTCGCAGGCGCTGGACAAGGCCGCGGTGCCGCTCAAGTCCTTCATGATGAAGCAGACCCGCCAGGCCGACCTCGCGCTCTATGTGAAGCTGTCGAACGGCCCCCAGCTGCAGGGGCCGGAAGACGTGCCGCTGCGCGTGCTGATCCCGGCCTTCATCACCAGCGAACTCAAGACGGCGTTCCAGATCAGTTTTGCGATCTTCATCCCGTTCCTGATCATCGACATGGTGGTCGCCAGCATCCTGATGTCGATGGGCATGATGATGATGTCGCCCGCGATCGTTTCGCTGCCGTTCAAGCTGATGCTGTTCGTGCTGGTGGACGGCTGGCAATTGCTGATCGGTTCGCTCGCCCAGAGTTTCTACACTTGAGCGCACCATGGTGGATGACAAACCTCATCCATCATCACGAATGACGTAAGGATAGACAAGGAAACATCATGACTCCCGAAAGCGTAATGACGATGGGCCGGCAGGCGATGGAAGTCACGCTGATGGTGGCGGCGCCGATGCTGCTGGTGGCGCTGGCGGTCGGCCTGGTCGTCAGCATCTTCCAGGCCGCCACCCAGATCAATGAAATGACGCTGTCGTTCATCCCCAAGCTGGTCGGCATTTTCGTCGCGATGGTGGTCGCCGGTCCCTGGATGCTGTCGGTCATGGTGGACTACATGCGCCAGATGTTCAGCGGCATTCCCGGCATGATCGGCTAGAATCGGCTGAGCCGGAGCAGGCGCCGCAGTCACACGATGATTACCCTAAGCAGTACCCAGCTCAACGCCTGGATCGCCGCCTTCATCTGGCCGCTGACCCGCATCCTCGGATTGATCGCGACCGCGCCGCTGTTCGGAAACGTCAGCATTCCCTCGCAGGTCAAGGTCGCGCTGGGTTTCATGCTCACGCTCATCATCGCCCCCGGACTGCCGGCATTGCCGAACGTCGAGCCGATGTCGCTGGCCGGCTTGCTGATCCTGGTGCAGCAACTGGTCCTGGGTCTGGCGATGGGGTTTGCGATGACGGTCGTCTTTACCGCGGTGGAGATGGCCGGCGAAGCGGTCGGCCTGACCATGGGTTTCGGCTTCGCCACCTTCTTCGATCCGCAGACGCATGGCCGCAGCTCGGCGATCAACCAGTTTCTGTCGCTGCTGGCGGTGATGCTGTTCCTGGCCACCAACGTCCATCTGGCCATGCTGTCCGCGCTGGCCGACTCGTTCCGCACGCTGCCGATTGCGGCCGCGCCGGCAAGCTCGCTGGGCCTGCGGCAGATTGCTGCGTGGGGAGGACTGGTCTTCAGCTCCGGCGCGCAGCTCGCGCTGCCGATGATCGCGGCGCTGCTGGTGACCAACATCGCGCTCGGCATACTGACGCGCGCGGCGCCGCAACTGAACCTGTTCGGAATCGGTTTCCCGATCACGCTCGGGGTCGGCTTCATGGTGCTGGCGCTCAGCCTGCCCTACCTGGCAACGCCGATCGGCCGTCTTTTCGTCGTGGGGCTCGATATGATCCGGCGTATCGGCAGTGGCTGATCGTTTTGCCGACTAAGGATTACCCACACGTGCCAAGCTACTGCTCGTACCGCTCTTTTTCTTCGTTGCCCTAATACGTTTTGCACTTCGTGGGGGCAAGCCGGGACTGGCCCCGGCGGGCCACTCACTTTCTTTGCTTCGCCAAAGAAAGTAAGCAAAGAAAGGCGACCGCGGTGCCGCTGCCCCTTCGGGGTTCCCAAAAGTGAGAGTCCCAAAACGGGAAGCGAAGAACTCGCCCTCGCTGCGCTCGGAGCTCAGACATGCT
>CBIHOK010000129.1:0-11193 GCA_966211575.1 uncultured Noviherbaspirillum sp. | reverse complement strand
TGCCGCCGTTGTAGAACAGGTCGACCGGCGCCAGCAGGATCGCGTGCAGCAGTTCATCCGGCGTCATGCTGGCAGCGTCGGTGGCGAGCGCCGCGCGCGCTTCGGGCGAGAGCTCGATGCTGCGCGCGCTGCGCGGCCAGACGCCGCCGCCGGGCGAGATCAGCGTCTTGTCGTAGTCGTCCCAGGAAGAGCGCGGCAACGCGAACAGGCGACGGCGCTCCTGGAACGAGACCGCGGGGTCGGGGTTCGGATCGAGGAAGATGTGGCGATGGTCGAATGCGGCGATCAGCTTGAGGTTGCGCGACAGCAGCATGCCGTTGCCGAACACGTCGCCCGACATGTCGCCGACTCCGACCACGGTGATCGGCGTGCTGTCCATGTCATGGCCGAGCTCGTAGAAGTGGCGCTTGACGGCTTCCCACGCGCCTTTCGCAGTGATACCCAGTTTCTTGTGGTCGTAGCCGTGCGAGCCGCCGGACGCGAATGCGTCGCCCAGCCAGAAGCCGCGCTGCAGTGCGATGCCGTTGGCGATGTCGGAAAAGGTCGCGGTGCCCTTGTCGGCGGCGACCACCAGGTAGGGGTCCGGGTCGTCGTAGCAGACGGTATCGGCCGGCTGCGCGACGCCGCCTTCGACACGGTTGTCGGTGATGTCGAGCAGGCCGGCGATGAACAGCCGGTATACCGCTTCGCCTTCGACCGCCACCGTTTCGCGCGCCGCATCCTTGGGCATCATCTTGCAGACGAAGCCGCCTTTGGCGCCGGCCGGCACGATCACCGCGTTCTTCACCATCTGCGCCTTGACCAGGCCCAGCACTTCGGTGCGGTAGTCTTCCATCCGGTCGGACCAGCGCAAGCCGCCGCGGGCGACCGGACCACCGCGCAGGTGCACGCCTTCGAAGCGGCGCGCGAACACGAAGATCTCGCGGTAGGGGCGCGGCTGCGGCAGCAGCGCCAGCGCGCTGCTGTCGAACTTGAAAACGATGGTGTCGCCCTGCTGGGCGTTCTGGAAATAGGAGGTGCGCAGCGTCGCCAGCATCAGGTCGGCGAGGCTGCGCAGGATGATCTCGGTATCGGCGTGATCGACTTCGCCCAGGCGTTGCGCAAACGAGGCCAGCGCGGCGGTGCCGAATGCGCGTTGCTCGTCGGAGAGCGCAGGATCGAAGCGGGCCCGGAAATTCTCGACCAGGGCCTTGACGTGGGCCGGCTGGGTCTTCAAGCGCTCGGCGATGTAGCGCAGGCTGAAGCGGGTGCCGGCCTGGCGCCAGTAGCTGGCATAGGCACGCACCAGTTGCACTTCGCGCATGCGCAGGCCGGTTTCGATGACGAGCGCGTTCAGGCGGCCGTCTTCGGCTTCGTCGTTGAACAGCGCCTCGAACAGTTCCTGCGCGGCCAGCGCCACCTGCGGCTGGGCCAGCTTGAGCGAGCTGGCGGCGTCGACCGACAGGCAGGAGACGAAATAGCGGCTGCCGTCGGCGCCCTTGATCGCATGCGTATGCTCGCGCTCGATGGCGACGCCGGCGTTGTGCAGCGCCGGAAGGATCTGCGACAGCGGCGGCACCGCGTTGACCGAATGCAGCCGGATCGACACCGATTCGCCGCCATCGACTTCGATGCGCACCTTCACCCGCGATGGCTGCGGATTGGCGAGCAGCGTGCAGAGATCGCGGTAGGCGACCTGCGGCGGCACGCCGGCCACGTATTCGCTGGGAAGCGCCAGGCGCAGCTTGCGCAAGGCGTTGCGCAGG
Organism: uncultured Noviherbaspirillum sp.; assembly: GCA_966211575.1. Lineage (GTDB taxonomy): Bacteria > Pseudomonadota > Gammaproteobacteria > Burkholderiales > Burkholderiaceae_D > Noviherbaspirillum. The sequence continues at coordinate 9,448 of CBIHOK010000129.1, read as the reverse complement.
CCGCTGTCCGGGGTGGCGTCGACCAGCCTGTCGAAGTTGTCGTGCCAGCCTTCCAGCAGCGCCAGCAGCGGTTGCTGGATGTCGGCGTCGAGGTCGAGCTGCATGCCGGCGCCGGCGGCGATCAGGTACAGGCGCGCCAGCGGGCCGTCCGCCAGCAGGGTCTGCGCGCGCACGTCGCGCGCGCCGGAAATCTGGCGCAGGGTCTGTGCCAGGCTGTCGGCCAATGCGCCGCTGTAGCGCTCGCGCGGCATGTAGACCAGCACGTTCAGGTGGCGCCCGTAGACGTCGCGCCGGGCGAACACCTTGGCGCGCGGCTGCTTGTACAGCGCCACCACCGCCCCGCACACGCCGGCCAGCCAAGCCGGTTCGGCTTCCATGACTTCGGTGCGCGGCAGCGATTCGAGGATTTCGAGGAATTTCTCGCTGCGGAACCCTTCCGGACGCACGCCGCCCAGCTTCAGCACCTGGGCGATGCGGCCGCGCGCGAACGGCTGCTGGGGCAGCGTGCTGGCGGTGGCCGCGTGCGAGAACAGGCCGACGAAGCAATGTTCGCCAAGGATGGTGCCGTTGTCGTCGATGTCGCGCACGCCGATGAAGTCGAGCTGCTGGTCGCGATGCAGGGTGGACTGGACGTCGGCCTTGACCACCGACAGGGTGTCCTTGCGGGCGGCCAGCGTATCGAAATCGCCCGGGATGCCGGCCAGGCAGTTGCCGTAGACCGGATGCAGCGGGTCGCCCAGCACGCCGAGCGTGCTGCCGTCGGCCAGCGCCAGCTCGTGCTGGCCGGGCAGCACGTCGTAGCGCGCATAGCCGAAGACTTCGAAGCCGCCGTGGCGGGCCCAGTCGAGGAAGGCGGCGACTTCGGCGCCGTCGGCGTCATAGCGCTCGGCAGCCGTCCCGACCTCCGCCATTTTTGCACGCAGGGCCGGCGCCGCGCGGCTCACCGTGGCGGCATCGCCGGCGGCAATCTTGATGTTCGCGAGCAGGCCGGCCAGGTCGACGTCGCGCACCCGGTCCGACATCAGGCAAAGCACGATCGATTCATGGCCGCCGTTGGCCTCCCCGGCCGCCTCGACTGACAGGATGCGGCCATCGTCGGCACGTTCGACCGACAGCACCGCATTGAGCACCGCGCGCGACGGCAGCCGCATCTTGCGCATGGCCATCACCATCGAATCGACCAGGAACGGCATGTCGGGATTGACGATCAGCAGCGCGGTCGCGGCGGCGCCGCGCGCATCCACCCAGGAAAGCGTCTCGATCCGGCACCCTTCGCCGGGCGTCCAGCCGGCCAGCCGGGAAAAGCCCCCGGCCAGCGCAGAAGCCAGACTTTGCGCATCCAGGCCGGCCAGGTCTTCCGCCTCCAGCGCCTGCAGCCAGGCCGATATGAGTTTCACCACTGCCGCGTCGATAACCGCACCCTGTTCGGCGGCGCCGGCCAGCACCCGCTCCAGTGTCAGTTTGCGTAGATCCTGCGTTTGTTCGGTCATAACCGTCTCCCTGGCAATAAGCTGATGTCCCGGCGTCCGTCATTCGGGCCGCCACCGCTCGTCACAGCGATCGAAGCTGTGCCCGGCACGGCGAGCCGCAATCCATGGACTTGATGATGCTGACATTATATCCCTATAAAATCACTTTATTGATAATTTATCGACGTTTTTAAAATGATTTGCAAATCCGGATTCCGTCGCTGCACACCAAAGGTTTCACGGCATGCCGGGCTCCGGGTACAGGCCCGGCAATTCCAGGATCGCCGCCAATTCCCGCAAGGCCTGGTCCGACTCGGCGGCAAGCGCGGGATCGGCGAGATCGGCAGGAGCCAGCCGGTCGCGATAATGCCGGTTCACCCAGGCTGCCAGGCGTGCATGCAGCGCTTCGGTCATCATGACCCCCGGATGCACGGCTGCCGCTTCGGCTTCGGTCAGCACGACGCGCAGCCGCAGGCAGGCAGGCCCGCCGCCATTGCGCATGCTCTGGTGCAAATCGAAGATCAGCAGTTCGTCGATCGGGTTGGGGCCGGCCAGCAGATGCTGCAGATAACGGGCGACCGCCCGATTCCGTTCGCATTCGTGCGGCGCCACCAGCAGCATCCCGCCGTCCGGACGCGACAGCAGCTGGCTGTTGAACAGGTAGCTCGACACCGCATCCGGCAGGGGAACGTCGGCGGCGTCGACCCGCAGTGCGCGCAATTCCGCCCGGGCGCCGGCCAGTGCATGGCGTAACGCATTCAGCGTGCGGGTTTCCTCGGCAAATGCCTGCTCGTGATAGAACAGCAGGTTCCGGTTGCCGACCGCGATCACGTCGTTGTGAAACACGCCGTGGTCGATGCTGGCCGGCGCCTGCTGCGCAAACACCACGCGGGCCGCCGGCAGCTTATGCAGGCGCGCGACCGCTTCCGAGGCTTCGCGCGTCTGGCGCGCCGGGAAACGCTGCGGCACCGTCGCGCCGACACCGAATGCGGTCCGCCCGTACACGAACAGCTCCACGCCCGCTGCGCCATGGTCAGCGGCCAGCCGGGTATGGTTGGCGGCGCCCTCGTCGCCGAGCGCCGGCGTGCCGGGCAAGGCGTCGTGTACCGCAAAATGGCGCGCGTCGTGGAAAATCGCGCGCAGCGCACGCGCGGTCTGCGCCGGCTCGATCGATCGATGCAGCTTGCTGTTCAGGTTGGCCACCGTGAAGTGCACGCGGCCGTCCGCGGTGTCCGCCGACGGACTGACGGTGGCGGCATTGGCGGTCCACATCGCCGAAGCGGAATAGGCGCAGGCCAGGATCGCCGGCGCCTGCCGCTGCGCCTGGGCGATCACCGCTGCATCATTGCCCCTGAAGCCGAGGCTGCGCAGCAACCGGAAATCCGGCCTCGGCTGCGGCGGCAGCACTGCCTGTGCGAAGCCGCGCGCAGCCAATGCCCGCATCTTGGCCAGCCCCTGCAGCGCTGCGGCTTTCGGGTTCGCGACCTGGCCGGCATTGCCGGCCGATGCGACGTTGCCGAAGGACAGGCCGGCATAGTTGTGGGTGGGGCCGACCAGGCCGTCGAAGTTGAATTCACGTGCGTCAGTCATGACGTTTCCCGTTCGTCGGGCACATTCAAAACACCAGGCCGGGCGACAATTGCCGCGGCATTTCCAGCACTGCGCTTTCCATCGACGCAACCGGATACGCGCAATAGTCGGCCGCATAGTAGGCGCTGGGCCGATAGTTGCCGGACTTGCCGGTCCCGCCGAACGGCGCGCTGCTGGCGGCGCCGGTGGTGGGACGGTTCCAGTTCACGATGCCGGCACGGGCGCTCGCCTGGAAGCGCTGCCACAAAGCTTCGTCGTCGCTCAGCAAACCGGCCGCCAGCCCGTATTCGGTGGCATTGGCGGCGCGCAGTGCGGCATCGAAATCCGGCACCCGCAACACCTGCAGCAGCGGTCCGAACCACTCCTCGTCGGGCACTTCGTGCGCATCGGTGACATCGATCAGGCCGGGCGAGACGAAGCCGGTCCCCGGCTGCAGCTGGCGCATCGGCAGCAAGGCCTTGCCGCCGCGCGCCAGCAGATCCTGCTGCGCCGCCAGCAGCGCCTGCGCCGCCGCGGCCGAGATCACCGGCCCCATGAAAGGCTGCGGCACGCTGTCGAACCTGCCGACCGCGATATGCGCTGACACTTCTCTTAGGCGTTCGATGAAAGCCTGCCCCTGTGCCGAATCCTCGACGATCAGGCGGCGCGCGCAGGTGCAGCGCTGGCCGGCGCTGACGAACGCCGAGAAAATGACGTGGTGTACCGCGGCATCCCGGTTTGCTGTCTTCCAGACCAGCAGCGGATTGTTGCCGCCCATTTCGAGCGCCAGCATCTTTCCCGGCTGGCCGGCAAACTGCCGGTGCAGCGCCGCGCCGGTGCGATAGCTGCCGGTGAACAGGATGCCGTCGAGCGCCGGATGGCGCGCCAGCATCTGCCCGGTTTCGCGGCCGCCGTTGACGAGGTTGAGCACGCCGGCCGGAACGCCGGCCTCGTTCCACAGCTCGACCGTGCGGATCGCGGTTTGCGGCGCGTATTCGCTGGGCTTGAACACGATGGTATTGCCGGCGATCAGCGCGGGTACGATGTGGCCGTTCGGCAGATGCCCCGGAAAATTGTAGGGACCGAAAACGCCGAACACGCCCAGTGGCCGGTGCCGCAGCACGCTGCGCCCGTCCGCCGCCGCGGCGCTGGCTAAACCGGTGCGCGCCTGGTAGGCCTGGAGCGAGATAGCGACCTTGGCCGCCATCGACGCGACTTCGGTGCGGGCTTCCCACAACGGCTTGCCGACTTCGCGCGCTATCGTCTGTGCGAGCTCCTCGGCGTGCTGCTTCAGCAATTCGGCAAAACGCGTGCAGATCGCGGCGCGCTGCTCGAATCCCGCCTGCGTCCACGATGCGCTTGCGGCGCGCGCGGCGTCACAGGCAGCATCCACCTCGGCCTCGCCCGCCGCGACTCCGCTCCAGGCCTGCTCGCCGCTGCCGGGATCCCGGGTCGCGAACCCGGAGCCGCTGCCCTCCAGCCAGCGCCCGTTCACGAAATGATTACGCATATTCACCTTTCTTCGGAATCAGCGGCAATGAACGTACACGCTCGCCCGGCGCGCAATCGAGCCACCGCTGCTGCTGGTCATCGAGCGCGATGACGCGCCGCTTCGGCGTCACCGGTGCGACAATCACGCGGAAATCCTGCATCCGGGTATGCGAGATCAGCCGCAGCGGCACGGCTATTTCCGCCTCCTGCCCGGTCGCCTGCGCCACGCTAGCCAGTTCGCTTTCCCGCAACGCGCGCAGCTCGCCCACCCTCGCCTGCAGCACAGGTCCGCCGTCGAAAATGTCGACATAGCCTTCGTAATGCATGCCCTCCTGCTCCAGCAAGCGGCGCGCCGGCGCGGTATCGAGATGCACCAGGCCGATCACGTCCTGCGCCTCCTGCGGCAGGTAGGTGACGTAAAGCGGATGGCGCGGCATCAGTTCGGCAATGAAGGATTTCTTGCCGAGGCTGGTCAGGTCGTCGGCACGGCTGAATTCCATGCGGAAGAAATGCCGGCCCAGGCTGTCCCAGAACGGCGAGCGGCCGTCGCTGCGCAGGTAGCCGCGCATTTCCGCGATCAGCTTTTCGGTGAACAGGTGCGGGAATTGCGCGATGAACATGAAGCGGCTGCGCGAGAGCAGCTTGCCGTTGCTGCCGTTGCGGTAATCCGGATGCAGGAACAGCGAGCACAGCTCGGCGCAACCGGTGAGGTCGTTCGACAGGTAAAGCGTATCGAAGCGCGAGAACACGCCCAGCTCGCGGCTGGAGTGCACTAGCGTGCCGATCCGGTAGTTGTAGAACGGCTCGTCCAGGCCGACCGCGCCCTTGATCGCGCAGACGCCGACCACGCGCGCGGTCGCCGGGTCTTCCATCACGAACAAGTAGTCGCGCTGGCGCTGCTCGACCTGCCCGGCAAACGATGCGCAGGCGAGCTCCACGCGCTGCCGGAGCGCCGCGCGGTCCGGCTTCAGCGTGGTCATCCCGGGCCCCACCAGCGTGGCCAGCGCCAGCAGGTCGTCCAGGTCGGACAGGCGGATTGCTCGCACCAGCATCGTCACCCCGCATTCACGCACAGCACCACATCGCCCGCGGCGACGTCCAGCATGCGCCTGGCCGCTTCCGGCAGGCGCAGCGTTCCCGTTTCGTCCGGCGTTTCGTCGCACATCGCCTCGACCACGCGGAACATTTGCTCGCGCGCGGCAGCGACCAGGCAGCGTGCTTGACCGGCCTGCGCCGGCACGGCATCCACGGTGCGGCGCCGTGCCTGGGCCGAGGTGCGCAACGCCGTACGTCGCGCCTGCAAAATCGGACCGCCGTCGAAGATATCGATATGGCGCCCGGCCTCGAAACCCTCGTCATGCAGCAGGTTCAGCCTCTGCACCGCAGCCTCGTGCGCCCTGCCCAGCGCGGCTTGCGCGTCGGCCGGCAACAGCGGCACGTACACCGGGTAAGGCGGCATCAGTTCGACGATCAGGCTGCGGTTGCGGGCGCCTTCGATCACGTGCTCCGCCTGCAGCAAGTCCATCCCGAAAAACTTGCGTCCCAGCGCTTCCCAGAACGGGAAGCGCCCGTTGCCGTCGGCACTGCCGGGCAGCGCGGCAAAGAATTGCTCCGCGAAGCGTTGCGGAGCGAGTGCCGAGAACAGCAGGCGGCTGCGCGACAACAGTTCCGCCGCGCCGCCGGCAGCGTGAGCGGACAGCAGGAAACCCGATAATTGGGAATGCGCGCTCAGATCGGAAGACAGCGACAGCGTGTGGATGCCGTGGCTGATGCCAAGGTCGCGCGACACTTGCTGGATCGCGTCGTTGCGGAATGCGAAGTAGGCGCTGTTGCCGCCCGCCGTGGCGGCGATGGCCGCGCATCCGGCGAGGCCGTTTTCCCGATCCGATTGGAGCACGAACAGATACCATTCGTCGCCGGGTGCCGCGGGGCTTGCAGCGAACGCCGCCAGCGAGCGCCCGACCGCCTGCTCCATGGTGTGCGGCGTACGCGGAAGCGTATGGTTGCCGGCGCTGGCGGCAACCAGCTTCAGCAGTGCCGGAACGTCGGCATATTGGACAGGTCGGACCACGAACATGCATTCCTCCCATCAAGGCGGCGCAGGCATCGAAATGCCTGGCGGCATCAGATTCATTGTTATCCAGATCGCCGATTCCGCCAAGCGCGATTTGACGATATCGAAGAGGACTGCCGGCAACGGCTTTTCGTTCCGTCCCAAGCTGGCAACGCTCCGGCAAATCCGGTTTCCCGGCAAGACGGAAAGCACGCCGCTCCTGTATGATTTCCAGTAGCAACGCGAGCGCGCGAACATCGCGGCGAGCGCGAGAACCACTTACTCGTCACGGCAAACGGACCAGATCCCGCAAGGAGGACGCGCATGCATTCGATTCCCGAATCCAAGAAAAGCCATTTGTGGCGCAAGGTGATCTGGCACACCGATGCGGACGAGCATCCGCTGGGGCCGTTCCATTCGGTGGAAGTCTATTGCTGCGAAGAGTCGAACGGCTATGCGGTCTGGTATGTGCGGCGCCTGTCGAAGGACGACACGCGCGGCGCCAACGGTGTCGAGAACGGCGATTACCTGCTCAATTACTATGGGAAGAACGACCGCGACGCGGCCATCGAGCGCGCGGTATTGATCGCCAACAGCGATGCCGACCGCGACAGGATCATCGCGGCGCTGGATACGCTGGCCGCGGCCGGGCAACGCGTATAGAACCTGCGGGAACTCAAGCCGGCCACAGCGGCGGCTCATCCATCAACGCGACCTGTTCGCGCAATTCCAGGATCCGGTCCTGCCAGTAACGCTGCGTATTGAACCACGGGAAGGCAGCCGGGAACGCGGGATCGTCCCAGCGCCGCGCGAGCCATGCGGCGTAATGGATCAGGCGCAGCGTGCGCAGCGCTTCGACCAGATGCAGCTCGCGCGGATTGAATTCGTAAAAATCCTCGTAGCCGGCCAGCAGATCCGACAGCTGCCGCACCATGTCCGATCGCTCCCCCGACAGCAGCATCCACAGGTCCTGGATCGCCGGCCCCATCCGGCTATCGTCGAAATCGACGAAATGCGGGCCGGCATCGGTCCACAGCACATTGCCGCCATGGCAGTCGCCATGCAGCCGCAGCTGGGAGACCGGGCCGGCGCGATCGAAGCAGCGCCGCACGCCATCCAGTGCCTGCTCGACCACGCTACGATACGCAGGCGCGAGATCGTCGGGCAGGAAGCCGTTCGCCAGCAGGTAATGGCTGGGCTCGTCGCCGAACGAGGCGATGTCGAGCGTGGGACGCGCGCTATAGGAATGCAACGCGCCGATGGCATGGATGCGGCCGAGGAAGCGGCCCATCCATTCCAGCGTCGCGTTGTCGTCCAGCTCGGGAGCACGTCCGCCGTGGCGCGCAAACACCGCGAAGCGGAAACCATCGAAGCGATGCAGCGTCTCCTCTCCCGCCAGCTTCAGCGCGGGCACGACCGGGATTTCGCGCTCCGCCAGCTCCTGCAGGAATCCGTGTTCTTCGAGGATCGCCGCATCGCTCCAGCGGCCCGGCCGATAGAACTTCGCCACTACCGGGGGCCCCTGCTCCCTGCCGGCCTGGTAGACGCGGTTTTCATAGCTGTTGAGGGCCAGCAGACGGCCGTCGCCATCCACTCCCACGCTTTGCAGCGCGTCGAGCACGAGTTCCGGCGTCAGGCGGGAGTACGAAGTTTCGGCAGCGAGATTCATCGCGCCATTTTAACCGCGCGGTGGGTGTCTCGACGTCCGACTGCGTCATCGGCTTGCTGCAGACTAATAATTATTGGCCGACTGCGCCGGACACTCGCCGGAATGGCAATCCTGATGAAGGACCGTGGTAGCCGCTGCGGTTCCCGCCGGGCAGGTCGTATTATTGCCGGCTGCCACGATATAGTCCTGATTGTCGATCGCCTCCGTCACATCTGAATATGGCTGGACGTTGCGCGCGTTCGAAGAAAGGCTGGTATCGGTGTACTGGTAGCGGCAGACATAAGTGTTACTGGTGTTGCCGTTAGGTAAACCACCAAGACGGATGGTGCCCGACCAGGCAGACGGCGGATTGGTCCCGGTCGACACCGGGATAATGCACAGGTAATACTTGTAGTTGCTCAGCGTTGTACCGGTGGTTTGATCGACCGCATCCCCGTATTTGCAGATAATGTTGCTCGCGTCGGGGCTAGTCACTTGCGCATAATTAATGCCTGTAGGCCAAGACACGCTGGTGCCGGTGCGCGATATGTAGCCGGCCACCATCAGCGCGGAGGATTCCTGGCATGACGACACATCGGTTTCGGCGGTAAGCGTCGTGTCCTGATCCCAGGTGCATTTCTTGATGATCGTGCCGGTGTCGTTGCTGAATACGATCGCCAGTCTTGGGGTGATCTGGTAACCGCTTTTCCCGCCTCCCAGGTCGACCGCCGGAATCGGAATATTGATATTGCGATTCATCGGCCGCTTCAGGTTGGTATTTTGCGGCAGCGGGAAAGCAAGATATCCGGAATCGGCGGGATCGGTCTTCGAAATGACCGAGCTGAGCGCCACCAGATGGTGATTCCCCATCAAATCGTCCCAGCGCACCGTCACCGATGCGGTCCTCATCGCATCCGGTCCCGTCGCGGCGGAAATCGACCAGGTACGATTATAGGTGGTATTCGTCGTCGTCGGGCTGTCGGTGTTGGCTGCCGAAGCCAGGGTATCCCAGGCTTTCTCGGTTGCCCAGGTGGCGCCCGCCGTCGCCGATATCGAAGTATAGGAACGCAGCTCTTCCATCTTTTCCTGCGCAAGACGCGTTGCTTCCACGCGCGCTTTCGACAGGTCGGCATTGCGCGAAATCGACATCTGCATGCTGACCATCGCCAGCATGCCGAACGCCATCACCAAACCGGCGATCATCGCCTCGATCAGCGC
>CBIHOK010000128.1:0-11225 GCA_966211575.1 uncultured Noviherbaspirillum sp. | reverse complement strand
CGATCGCATTCGAAGTCACGATCGCGCCGAAACTGGCCCCGGTGCTGATCGCCGCCACGCTGTTCGAGGCCAGCCTGGTTACCGGGGTCGCTATTGCGAACGACGCGCTGCCGGAGGACGGCACTCTCACCATCGCCGCGGAAAACGTGCAGCTTGAAGCGCGGCAAGTGGGCTCGCTGCCTGCCGGCGCCTATGTCCGCATATCGGTTTCCGACAACGGCAGCGGCATGCCGGCTGCCGTAAAAACACAGGCTGTCGAACCTTTTTTCACGACCAAGCCGCCCGGCAAAGGCACCGGCCTGGGTTTGAGCCAGGTGTACGGCCTGGTCCAGCAATGCGATGGAGAACTGGTGATCGACAGCGAAGTGGGAAAGGGAACCACGGTCTCGATGTATCTGCCGGCGATCGCAGGCGGCGAAAGCCGCGACCGGACATCGACGGGCGGACCGGCATGTCACGAACGTGACAAACTCCACGAGAAGGCGCTGGTGGTGGACGATCAGCCCGAGATGTTGAGTCTGGCGATCGAGCTGTTTGCCACGCTCGGCTATGAAGTGTTGTCGGCCAATGACGGCGCCGGCGCGCTGGACATCCTGAGGCGCACGCCGGATGTCGACGTGCTGTTTTCCGACGTGCTGATGCCGGGAGTCGACGGCATCGGGCTCGCGCGCGAAGCGCGCAAGCTGGTTCCCGGCGTGAAGGTGGTGCTGGCTTCCGGATTTCCGATACCGGCGCTGAATGGCGCCGACCTCGACGACACCGAATTCGATTTCGTCGGCAAGCCGTATCGGCTCGCCGAAGTCGCACGCTTGCTGCGCAAGACCTGATCAGGAAGAGCAGGCAGGAAAATCGCCGCCTTCGGCTTGCCGCTTATTTGCCGCTTACTTGCTGCCCTCCCCCTGCTGGCCGCCGGACGACTGCGCGCCGCCCTGCTCCGCAGGCATTGCGGACGACGGTGCACCGGCGCCGGACTGGCTGCTTTCCGTCGACGAGGAGCCGGAGCTGGCTGGAGCCGACTGCCGGGCGCCCGATTTGCCATGATGCTTTTTCATATGATGGCGATGCTTGGGTTTGTGCCGGGTTGCCGGCGTACCCTCGGTGCCGCTCGCACCCGAGCTTTCCTGGCCGGACTGGGCTTGCTGCTGCTGCAATTCCATCGCATGCTGCTCGATTGCCGAAATCTTGGCGGGATCCGTGCTTTCCTGTATTTCTCCGCTCGTCACGTTCTGCGCAAACGCGGCCGAAGCAAGGGAAAACAGCGAAACAAAAACTGCCAGGGTGGATTTTTTCATCGTTACCTCCGTCAATGATTTTCGATAGGCGCCAGTCTCATCCTGCAACTGTTGCAGAACCTTCAGGAAATACGACTGCGTAATCGCGTATCAGTTTCGCCAACGGAGAAAAATATGGTTGTAGCTCAACATCGCATGCCGGCCCGCAACATGCAAACCGCCGTTGCGGGCGCCGGAAGCGGTCAGAAGCCGATCTTGCGCTTGCCGGAATCGGCTTTCCTCAGCCGCAGGTCTTCCGGCACCAGCTTGTTGCGGCCGGCCGCCACCGCCGAGCCGAGGCCATCCAGCAGCGCCTTGCGCATTTCCCGCGGCGACACCTCGGACAACTTGCCGAGCACGCTGTCGGGCAGCTCCTCGTCCAGCTGCTGCAGCTTCAATTCGCGCAGCAGTCCGACGTAGACGCGGCGCGCGATGCCGGCCGCCTGCTCGGTGGTCGGCGCCGGCACCTCGTACACCGCCATGCGCGACAGCAGCGCCGGCGGTATGCCTTCCAGGCTGTTGGCAGTCAGCACCCAGAACACCTGGCTGGCGTCGAGATCGACATCGATGAATTCATCATGGAACGCACGCGAGGTTTCCGGCTCCAGCAGCTGATAGAGCGCGGCCAGCGGATCGGACTGGGTGGAGCCGCTCGCCTTTTCGACTTCGTCGAGCAGCACCACCGGGTTCGCAAAGCGGCCGCGCACCAGCCGCTCCGCCACCTTGCCGCATTTTGCGCCGCGCCAGCTCGACGAGCTGCCGGTGATCACGAAGCCGGCCGACAGCGCATTCATGCTGATGAACTCGAATTCGGTGCCGAGCGACGCGGCCAGGCGCTTGCCGAAATGGGTCTTGCCGACGCCGGGATCCCCCAGCAGCAGCACCGGCATCACATTGAGGCCGGCGCCGCCGGCCAGCGACAATCCGAGATAGCGCACCAGGTCGTCCAGCACTTCGCTGAAATTGGGACAGTCCTCGTACAGCGTGTCGAGCGCTTCGGTCGACGATGGAGTGGTGAGAAAGCGATCGCCGCCGAGCTGCAGCATGTTCTCGTAGAACGCCTCGAGTTCGGGCGACTTCAATGCACGGGCACGTTCCTGTGCCGTTTCAACTTCCGCGGTGCTGTACACGGAATGGGAGCGGGCGATGGTGAGCGTCATGGCGAAAGACTCCTGGAAAATGCATGCTGCCGGTTACTACCGGCTCCGCCGGGTTCTGCATTCCACCTTTCATTCCTGTTATCGAACCGTTTTCCGGAAACTTGATGCTGCGAAAGCAGAACCCGATAGCGGACCATGAGATCCGAGCAAGCTCTGTTCCAACCGCTAAAGATTTCCCGCAGAACACGACAACTCCATTCCAGCCAAATCCACCGGAAATGTCAATCGGTGCGAGCGATTTTGCAGATTTGGCGACACGAACGGAACCCGGGCACCGGCATCGGTCAAATTTACATCGATGGTAATTGCTACCGCTGCACCAGAATCGGATGCCGATACGTTGGTCCCGCACCGATCTCGCACTCACCCTGCGTTTTTTTCCGGCGCCGTGAACGATAGCCGAGGCGCTACGTCATCCGTATGGACGGCTGCCAATTTTTCCTGGTTCATGATGCCGCTGCAAAAGCGTGCCGACTGTCGCAAACGGGCCTCGGTCCGCCACCGTGGATTCAATAGTTTCCGACCCGTAAAAAAACCTTTGCACCCGCCCTGGAACGGATGTCGCGCGAGGCCCGCGCGCACGCATCTTGCATCGGATTCCGTCCAGCAGGCGCGTGCCTGCGATGCGAGGGCAACCTCATCGGGTTTTGATTGACGCCCCTCATCATTCGCTTTTTTCCGCGCGCCCTATACTTAAATCGAGAGCGACAGAAACGTAAACGATTTTCGAATGTCCATCTTTTACATCTGATTGATCTGACGGGGAGTACATGCGATGACGATGCAAGACGACGCAGTTCGTACTGGCCGGCAAGGCGAATTCATCCAGAGCCTGGCCGACTTTACGAGGGACCACAAGGCAGTGCACTGGTCCGGAACGCTCTCGCAATTTTTCGAACGGGTCCTGTCGAGCGACCCGAAAGGTGCGGCCCGCACCTCGCACCAGTACATGTGGGACATGATTCGCTGGATGGGCGGCGAAGACGGCGACGGCAATTTCCATTGCCGGCTGTTCGATCAGGAACTGTTCGGCGTCGACGAAGCGATCGACCGGGTCGTCGATTATTTCAAGGCCGCGGCCGCCGGTTCCGAAGTGGGACGCCGCCTGCTGCTGCTGCTCGGCCCGCCGTCCGGCGGCAAGTCCACGCTGGTGATCCTGCTCAAGCGCGGCCTGGAGGAGTACAGCCTGACCGATGCCGGCGCGCTGTATGCGATACAGGGTTGCCCGGTGCACGAATCGCCGCTGCACCTGGTGCCGCATTCGTTGCGGCCGCGTTTTCGCGAAACCTATGGCGTCGAGATCACCGGCGAAGTCTGTCCGCATTGCCGCACCCGGCTCGACACCGATTACAGCGGCGACTTCCTGCGCATGCCGGTGGAGCGGATTTTCATTTCCGAAGCCGGCCGCGTCGGCATCGGCACCTATGCGCCGCACGACCCGACCACCGCCGACCTGGCCGACCTGGTGGGTTCGGTCGATCTGTCCAAGGTGGCGGAATACGGCGACGAAGGCGATCCGCGCGCGTGGTCGTGGTCGGGCGCGGTGTACGCGGCCAGCCGCGGCATGCTGGAAATGATCGAGATCCTGAAGGTCAAGCGCGAGTTTCTGTACCTGCTGCTGACGCTGACCCAGGAAAAGAACGTGAAGGTATCGCGCTTTCCGCTGATCTACCTGGACGAAACCATACTCGCGCACACCAACCTGGCCGAGTTCCGCAAGTTCCTGCAGGAGAGCGAAAACGAGGCCTTGCTCGATCGCATGGTCATCATCCAGGTGCCGTACACCCTGAATTACAAGGACGAGGCCCGCATTTACAAGAAGCTGATCTCCTCGGCCGCGCCGGCCTTCCGGGAAGTGCATCTCGACCCGCATGCGCTGCACGCGGCGGCGGTATTCGCGATTCTCACGCGGCTGCATGAAGGCGAGGAAAAGGAGCTGGAACTCGGCAAGAAAGTCCGGCTCTATGCCGGCGAGGAAGTGGAAGGCCATGCGCACGTCGACGCGGAACGCATGAAACAGCGGATGCCGGACGAGGGCCTTGCGGGCATTTCGCCGCGCTTCGTGATCAATGCGCTGTCGAACGCGATCATCCAGTCCAACGTAAAGAGCCTGACCACGATGGACGTGTTGCTGGCGTTGAAGGATTCGATCGAAAACGATGCCCGCATCGACGCCAAGCGCAAGCGCAAATGGATCGATCACCTGGTGCTGGCGCGCAAGGATTTCTACAACCGCTGGGTCAAGGAAGACGTGCACAAGGCCTTGTTCGTTTCGTTCGAACAGGAAGCGCAGGACTTGCTCGACAAATACCTGGACGAGGTGGAAGCGATGCTCGACAACCGCCAGATCAAGGATCCCATTACCAACGAAGAACGGCGCCCGGACGAGCGCTTCCTGCGCGCGGTGGAAGAAAAGATCCACATCTCCGACTCCGGCAAGCAATCGTTCCGCCAGGAAGTGGTACGCAAGGCAATGGGCGCCTACAAGCGCGGCGAAAAGTTCACGCTCGACAGCCACGCCCAGTTGCATAACGCGGTCCAGCAATACCTGTTCGAACAGCGCAGGGACGTGCTGCGCCTGGTCAGTTCCTCCACCCGGCCGGACGAGGAAGTGCGGCAAAAGATCTCCGTGGTCGAGAAGCGGCTGGTCGACGAGTACGGCTACGACAGCCACAGCGCACGCGAGGCGCTGAACTACGTGACGACGCTGATGGCCCAGGAGTGAGGTGTTGATGAAGGTCCGTATATGACTATTAGGATATCCGCCGAAACACCCTGGTATGACCTGTTCTCGCGCGGTTCGCGCGACTGGTTGCGGCACAACCAGAAAGTACGGGATGCAGTACAGCAAAACCTGCCGGACCTGGTGGCCGGCCCCGACGTGATCACCGGATCGCAGGAACGCACGGTGCAGGTGCCGGTGCGCCTGCTGGAGCATGCGCGTTTCCGGCTGTCCGACTCGTCGTCGCAGCCGTACACCAGCGCCGGCCAGGGCCAGGGCAAGCCGGGCGACGTGCTGCGCCAGGGGCAGCCGGACTTCGGCGGCGGCGAAGAGGGCCAGGGCGGCAACAATGAAGGCGAAGTGAAGTTGCTGCTGGAATTCAAGGTCGACGACATCATCGACTGGCTGTGGGAAGAGCTGCAACTGCCCGACCTGCAGCCGAAGCGCAACACCAGCGTCGAGGATGACGAATACGTACGCGAAGGCTGGGACCGCCACGGCGCGCGCGCCCGGCTCGACCGCCGCCGCACCGTGAAGGAAGCGGTGAAGCGGCGCGCCACGCAGGAAAAGACCCAGGAAAACCCGGTGCCGTTCACCAACGAGGATTTGCGCTTCAAGCAACTGGTGCAACGGCGCAAGCCGGCGACCAACGCAGTGGTGCTGTTCGCGCTCGACGTATCGGCCAGCATGACCGACGCCGAACGCAAGCTCGCGAAGAGTTTTTTCTTCTTCGTGCTGCAAGGGATACGGCGCCGCTACGCCAAGGTGGAAACGCGTTTCATCGCGCATACCACCCAGGCCTGGGAATTCTCCGAGAGCGAGTTCTTCAACGTCAGCGGCAGCGGCGGCACCGGCGCCTCCACCGCGTTCAAGCTGGCCACCGAGCTGATCGAGAGCGAATACGATCCGTCGCAATACAACGGCTATCTGTTCTACGCATCGGACGGCGAGAACTTCACCGAAGACCGGGCGGCCGCCACCGAGTACCTGACCCGGCTGGGCCGCCTGCTCAACTACATCGGCTACGTGGAAACCGTGCCAGGCTCGCCGCGCACCACGGAAACCGAAATGAAGATGCTGTGCGGCGAAGTCCAGCGTTCCGGCGCGCCGATAGGCAGCAGCGTGCTGACCCGGCACGAAGACGTATGGAAGGCCATCCGCAAATTCTTCGTGCAGCAGCAGGAAGACTGAGCACGCCCGTCACCGCCCCGCCCTTTGTTTATACGGTCGGCGGGCGCCCCGACTTTTCCAGGAAAACGCCATGTGCACCACCACTTCCGCAGAATCGGTCGAAAACCTGAAACAGTATTCCGAACGCATCGAGAAGCTCGCGCACGAGCTAGGGCTCGACTATTACCCGGTCGACTTCGAGCTGGTGCCGAACAACTTCATGATGGAAATCGCGGTGTACGGCCTGCCGGTGCGCATGCCGCACTGGTCGTTCGGGGTCCGCTATATCCACCAGCTGATCCGCCAGGGCATGGGGCATTCGCGCATCTTCGAAGTGATGTTTCCCGGCGACCCCTGCCGCGCCTACCTGGTGAACGGCAACACGCTGCCGGAAAACACGCTGGTCACCGCGCATGTACTGGGCCACGCGGATTTCGCGAAGAACAACCACCTGTTCGAGCACTTCATGGAGATGGCGGGCGGCCATATCCTGGAACAGGCGGCCGCACGCGCGCACCGTATCGACGGCGCGATCCAGGAGCACGGGCAGGAGCGGGTCGAAGCGGTGCTGGATGCGGCGCTCGCGCTGGAACCGCATATCGACATCAACCGCGAACTGCACCGCGAACCGTATCCGCTGCAGCAGGAAAAGCACGACGAGGAACCGCATTTCGATCCGTTCCAGCAGCGCTATCACAATCTGCCTGGCGAAAAGCCGCATGCCGAAACCCACAGCGGCCCCCGGCGTGCGAGCATTCCGCCGCAACCGGAATACGACCTGCTCTGGTTCATCGCGCACTATGCGCCCGAGCTGGACGATTGGGAACGCGACATCTTCCTCGCGGTGCGCGAGGAATCCTATTATTTCTACCCGGTGTTCGCGTGCCAGATCATGAACGAAGGCTGGGCCTCGTACTGGCATGCGCGGCTGCTGCGCGAAGCCGATTTCCTGCCGCAAGACCTGTACCTGTCCGCCATCAAGGCACACTCGGACGTGGTGCGCCCTTACGCAGCCGAGCGCCAGCTGGCGCTCGCGGTGAACCCCTACCATCTCGGCTTCTCGATGTGGGAAGACATCATCGCCAAGCACGGCCTGGAAGCTGCGCGCCGGATCGTGAAGGAAGAAGACGACTTCGGCTTCATCCGCAATTACCTGACGCCGGAGCTGGCGGAAAAACTGGAACTGTTCGTCTATGAGGCGCGCGACGATGGCGATATCCGCATTTCGGACAACGACATCCACGCGGTGCACGAAGCGATTCTCGCTCCCAAGTTCAATTACGGCGCACCGCGCATCGCCGCCAATCATCTGCACGTCGACGGCAGCCTGCAACTGGTGCACGACCACCAGAGCGACGGCCGCGGGCTGGACCTGCTGCGGGCGGAACGGGTGCTGGAGTATGTCGGCAAAGTGTGGCGCCGGCCGGTGACGCTGCACACGGTCGGCGAACGCGGTGAAGCGCGGGTGGTGACCAGCAAACGATTGTAGCGGCAAGGCCTCCTGAACATGTGCTGCAAAACTCCTTCCCCCCTCAGGGGGATGAGCCGGGGGTTTCGCAAAGCATTGCTTTGCGCCCGGCGAATCGACTGGCCTTGCAAGGCCAGTCGTGGGACGGTTGGGATGGGGGTAGGAAGGTTAATCAGCGATTACGTTTGCTAGAACGCCCCCTTACCTTCCACCTCACCACTTGCCGCCCTCACCTCAAACCACCAGCTCGCAACGAATCACCGCCGGCTCCGCACACAAGGTTTTCAGCAACGACGCCGGAATCACCGCGTCCACGTCGGTGATCACATAGCCGACGCTGCCGCGCGTCTGCAGGTGCTGGGCGACGATATTCAGGCCGGCCGCGGCAAAATCGGCGTTCATCCGCGCGATCACGCCCGGCTCGTTGCGGTGCACGTTCAGCACGCGGCTGCGCGCCTCCCGTTCGTGGTGCGAAATTTCCGGGAAATTCACCGCGCCGCGCGTGGTGCCGGCCCGCAGGTAGCGCACCAGCTTGTCGGCCACCTCGCGCCCGATGTTTTCCTGCGCCTCTTCGGTGCTGCCGCCGATATGCGGCGTCAGGATCACGTTGTCGAGGCCGCGCAGTGAAGACTGGAATTCCTCCTTGTCGTTGCGCGGCTCGCGCGGGAATACGTCGATCGCGGCGCCCGCCAGGCGCTTTTCGCGCAGCGCCAGGTTCAGTCCGTCGATATCGACCACGTTGCCGCGCGACGCATTGATCAGCACCGCCGACGGCTTCATGCGGTCGATGCGCTCTGCAGTCAGCAGGTTTTCGGTGGTGCTGCCGCCCGGCACGTGCAAGGTCACCACGTCGGCCTCTTCCAGCAACGCTTCCATCGACGGCATCACCTTCGCGTTGCCCAACGGCAGCTTGCTTTCGACGTCGTAATAGCAGACCCGCATGCCGACGCTTTCGGCCAGGATGCCGACCTGCGCGCCGATGTTGCCGTAGCCGATGATGCCCAGCAGCTTGTTGCGCACTTCGTAGGCGCCCTGCGCGGTCTTTTCCCATTTGCCGCGATGGGCGCGCGCGTTTTTTTCCGGGATCCGGCGCAACAGCAGGATCGCCTGCGCGATCACCAGTTCCGCGACCGAACGCGTATTCGAATATGGTGCGTTGAATACCGGGATACCGTGACCCATCGCCGCTGTCAAATCGACCTGGTTGGTGCCGATGCAGAAGCAGCCGATCACCTTCAGGCGCGGCAGCGCCTGCAGCGCATCGGCGGTGATATGGGTGGCCGAGCGGATACCCACCGCGTCCGCATCGGCCAGCTGCGACTTCAGTTCATCCGGCTGCAACGCGGTCGGCAGCTGCACGATGTCGGTGAATCCTGCCTGCCGCAGATGCTCGGCGGCGCTGGCATGGATTTTCTCAAGCAATACGATTTTCGCCATAGGAACGCTCCTTCAAAGATTCATTTACAATACATCTTATGGATATTACTACCGATCGCGACAGCGTGTTTTGGGGAGCCCGACGATGAATGCCAGCACCGGCAAGGCCGCCACGCAGACCGTCACCGGCATGCACTGGTGGAACGAGCGCCTGCTTACCTTTACGACCACGAAGCCGGAAAACTATTCCTTCGTCGCCGGCCAGTATGCGCGCCTGGGGTTGAGCGAAGGCGAAGACACCGTATGGCGCGCCTATTCGATGACTTCGGCGCCCGATGCGGCCGAGCTCGAGTTCTACGGCATCCTGGTGCCGAACGGCTTGTTTACCTCGCGCCTGAAGCAGCTCCGGCCGGGCTCGCCGATCCTGGTGGAGAAGCAGGTGTACGGGTTCATGACGCCGGATCGTTTCGTCGACGGCGACGACCTGTGGATGCTGGCAACCGGCACCGGCATTGGCCCCTTCATCTCGATGCTGCGCGATCCGTGGGTATGGCGCAAATTCCGCAACTTGGTAGTGGTGCACGGCGTGCGCCATGCCGACGAATTCTCCTACCATGCACTGCTCGACGGCATGCGGCAGAGTGCGCCTTTTCCCGATGCACGCGCGCGCCTGCGGAGCATCGAGACCAGCACCCGCGACCCCGCTACGCCGGCCGAACCGGGCAGGCTGCGCGGACGCATCACGACCCTGCTGGAAAGCGGCGAACTGGAAGCCGCCGCCGGCTTGCCGCTGAGCGTGGAAGCCTCGCGCATCATGCTGTGCGGCAATCCCGACATGATCGAAGACACCCGGAAACTGCTCCACCTGCGCGGCATGCGCCCCTGCCGGCGCGCGCTGCCCGGCCAGTTCGTCACCGAGAATTATTGGTAGCGGCTGAAGAGCTTTCGTCATTTACCCGGAAGTCGTCCGGGTTGAGGGCCTGCAAATAATTTCGGAAGCGGCTCTCACCAAAATGTGCTATCGATGGCGAGCACAGCGCCCTGACCACACCGCCTTCAACGCACATTCCGGGAGGCCGCACCGAATAAATCGTGTGTCCTGCATGCCGTTACAACGGTTTCTCGCCGCAACATCCCCATGGCATGCGACTCCCTCTTTCGCAGACCATCCATCTCCGCCCCGCCACTGCCATCGGGTGACATTTGCCGGACTGCGGCTTTTCCAATCTATTGCCACAAGGGCATTTTCATGTTGAAATTATGCTAATTAGTTAATTTAGTAACAACTTACGGAAGCACGGCATGCCCCTTCCCTTCTCCGACGCAGGCAGCCGCCTGCGCGCCCTCCTTGCCCACTATTCCCAGGACACCCGGCTGCTGCGCCTGAGCACCGCGCTCGGCCCCGACACCCTGCTGGTCGAACACATCGACGGCAGCGAGGGTTTGAGCCAGGGCTACCGCTTCACCATCACCGCCCTCTGCACCGACACCCATATCCCGCTCGACAGCCTGCTCGGCCAGCCCGCGCTGCTGCAGATCCTGACTTCCCGCAGCCGCACCGACCTGCGCCCGCTGCACGGCCACATCACCGCCGCCGAACGCCTCGCCTCAGACGGCGGCTTCGCCCGCTACCGCCTCACGCTCGAACCCTGGCTCGCCTTTCTTGCCCACCGCCGCGACAGCTACGTCTGGCAGAACAAGACCGTGCTCGACATCGTCCAGGACATCTTCCGCGATTACCAGGACAAGGGCCGTCTGGTGCCGTCGTGGCGCCTGGCGCTGGCCGATCCCGGCCAATACCGCCCGCGCGAGGTCTGCACCCAGTTCGAGGAAAGCGACCTCGCCTTCGTGCAGCGCCTGCTTGCCGACGAAGGGCTGTTCACCTGGTTCGAGCACGAAGCCGATCCCTCCGCCCCCGGCTTCGGCCGCCACACGCTCGTCATCGCCGACCACAACGCCGCCTTCGTCCCCAACCCCGAACCGACGATCCGTTTCCACCGCGCCGCCGCAGTCGAACAGGCCGACAGCATCACCCAAGGGTTTGCGCGCCGTCGCAT
>CBIHOK010000127.1:0-11401 GCA_966211575.1 uncultured Noviherbaspirillum sp. | reverse complement strand
GCCGGCCAGTACAACCTCGGCAACCGCGAGCCGAACATCCAGGTGTGGTCGGTCGATACCCGCGGCCACCGCGCGCTGACCTTGCGCCACACCGAGTACATGCGGCGTCCGCTGAACCAGCAGACCGAGGAAGTGCTGCGCCATGTCGCGCGGCTGTGGGGTTTCGACGTGATCCTGGAAACGGTGGACGCCGCCGGCGCGCTGCTCGGCAGCATCGAGTGCAAGTGCGAGAAGCGGCACGCGGAGAATTAAGAAAGCAAGAGAGTTTAGTAAGAGAGTTTATTCGGGAGAGTTGGCTTGGGTTTGCGAGGGCGCTGCCAGGAAAGGGGAGCGCTTTTCAGCGCGGGAGCGCCTTCGCAAACCTTTCTTTTTGGCCGGCAAAACCGTTTCCGTTTCCTGCCCTGCCTCCATCGATTCTGCATTCGGGCAAACTTTCATACGAGCAGTAGGTCCGCTGTAATATTTTCCGCAATTCTGTAGTCTGTTCCACGCCTCGCCTGCAATATTTCTCCGGGCCGCCTTCGCTGCCTCGGTGTCTTCCGTTTTCCCTCGCTTTTCTTCTTCTGGCATGCCGCTTGCCTGCATGTACCGACATGTCCTGTTGATGTCTCACGGCGGCGATTGCCGCCATTTTCCAGAAGGAGAATTGATCATGCTGAAAACCAAGAACCTGAGCCACGCAATCGGGATCGCCGCACTGGCGATCATGTTTGGCGCCCCTGCCGTCTATGCGCAATCTTCGTCGTCGTCGATGGGCGAAGCCGGCGCCAACACGATGAACTCGGCCGGCAAGACCGACGCCAACCGCGAGGGCAAGATGAGCCCGAACGGGCAGAACGAAACGACCAGCACCCAGCCGATTCACCAGGATTCGAGCTCGGGCAGCTCGGGCACTGCCGGCACCACCGGTTCGTCCGATACCGGGGCCAGCAGCGGCGCCAGCGGCACCAGCGGCTCGTCGATGGGCGAAGCCGGCGCCAACACGATGGATTCATCCGGCAAGACCGAGGCCAACCGTGAAGGCAAGATGAGCCCGAGCGGACAGAACGAAACCAGCAGCACCATGCCGCCCCATGAGGACTCGAGTTCCGGCGCTTCGGGTACTGCCGGCACCACCGGCTCGTCCGATACCGGCGCAAGCAGCGACTCCAGCGGTTCCAGCGGCACCAGCGGTTCCTCGATGGGTGAAGCCGGCGCCAACACGATGAATTCCGCAGGGCAGACCGAGGCCAACCGCGAAGGCAGGATGAGCCCGAACGGACAGAACGAGACCAGCAGCACCAAGCCGGCGCAACCAGGCCAGGAAAACGGTTCGTCTTCCACCTCGCACTGAGGTGCAGTTCGCCCACCAATCCATGAAGGAGAAGTGATCATGTTGAAATCCAAGAATCTGGGCGCGGCGCTCAGCATCGCGGCACTCGCGATCGCATTCGGTGCCCCGTCCGTCCATGCACAGTCGTCTCCCGGTTCCTCGTCCTCCGGCTCTTCGATGGGCGCCAGCGGAGCCAATACGATGAACTCCGCGGGACAGACCGAAGCCAACCGTGAAGGCAAGATGAGTCCGTCCGGGCAGAACGAAACCACCAGTACCCAGCCGCCCGGCGGCGCCAGTTCCGGCGCATCCGGCACCAAGGGCAGCGCGGCCAGTTCCGGCGCGCAAGAGCAGAGTTCGGGCGCCTCGGGCACCGCCGGCAGCAGCACATCCTCGTCAGCCGCCGCATCGGGAGCAGTCAGCAAGGGCGACCAGAAACTGATGAAGGATCTGGCCCAGGCCAACATGTCTGAAATCACGGCTGCCAAGGTTGCGCTCGACAAGAGCAGCAGCCAGCAGGTGAAGGATTTTGCGCAGAAGATGATCGACGACCACACCAAGGCGCAGGATCAGCTGCAGCAACTGGCGCAGGCGAAGAACGTGACCTTGCCCGAGCAGCTCGACAAGACCCATCAGAAGGAAATCGACAAACTGTCCGCACTGTCGGGCGAGAAATTCGACAAGACCTATATGCAGCGCGGCGGCGTCAACGATCACCGCAAGGCCGAATCGCTGCTGGCGCGGGTCGAAAAGAAAGCCAAGGATCCGGAGTTGAAGACGCTGGCATCCAACATGATGCCGACCATCAAGGAACACCTGCAGATGGCGAAGGCGGCGAAGAGCGGCAAGTCGAGCACCGCCACCGGCGCGTCCGGCACCTCCGGCTCGTCCAAGTCCGGGACCGACGATTCGAGCAAATCCAGCGGTTCCGGCAAGTCCGGCGATTCCTCGGGCAAGTAATACGCCGGCAAATAAGCCGACAGCGATGGATGCGGGGCCGCTCGGCCCCGCAAGTTTACATGGATAACGACGAGCTATTGCTAACCCTGCGCGATTTGATCGAAACCTGCCGCGACGGCGACGAGGGCTTTCGGGCCTGCGCCGAACAGACCCGCGACAACCGGCTCAAGGCTTTCTTTGCAAATCGTGCGCAAAGCTGTGCAGCGGCCGCGGTCGAATTGCAGGACCTGCTGCGTGCCTGCGGCGGCGATCCGAACGCCCCCGGCCTCGGGGGGCCGACCCGGCGGCGCTGGCTGGATTTGAAGCAGGCGGTGGCCGGCCGGGACGACAAGGCGATCCTGAAGGAATGCGAGCGCGGCGAAGACGTGGCGGTGGCCAGCTACCGGCAGGCGCTTGCCAGGGATTTGCCACCCGATATACGCGCCCAGGTCGAGCGCCAGTACCAGGGAGCGCTGAAGAACCACGACGAGGTGAAAAGCCTGCGCGACCAGTATCGAAGCGGATAGTAAGGGGATAGCCGGCCGCAGCATCTTCCTGCGGCACCCGGGCGCGCCCTTGCGGTAGAGTAAAATAGCGCGCTGCCGTCCGCGCAGCGTTGCCATTCCCGCAGCAACCGCCGCGCCCGGCAAGTGACCCCGCGTTCTTCCGGAATTCCGCGCATGCTGCGACTGACAGACGTACAACTCCTGCTCGATCATCCCGATTCCGACCTGCCCGCAGCGATTCTCGCGCGTCTTGCCATTCCGGCCGAACAGTTGCGCGGTTATACCGTGTTCCGGCGCGGCTATGATGCGCGCCGACGCAGCGCGATCACGCTGGTCTATACGCTCGACGTCGAGGTGGAAGACGAAGCGGCGGTGCTGGCGCGGATGCAGGGTGTGCGCAACGTGGCGATCGCGCCCGACACCAGCTACAAGTTCGTTGCCCGCGCGCCGGAAAAGCTGGCGCAGCGGCCGGTCGTCATCGGCTTCGGCCCCTGCGGCATCTTCGCCGCGCTGATCCTGGCGCAGATGGGTTTTCGGCCGATCATCGTGGAGCGCGGCAAGGTGGTGCGCGAGCGCACGAAAGATACCTGGGGCCTGTGGCGCAAGCGCGAACTCAATCCTGAATCGAACGTGCAGTTCGGCGAAGGCGGCGCCGGCACCTTCTCCGACGGCAAGCTGCACAGCCAGATCAAGGACCCGAAGCACTACGGCCGCAAGGTGCTGACGGAATTCGTGAAGGCGCATGCGCCGGAAGAAATCCTGTACGTCAGCAAGCCGCATATCGGCACCTTCCGGCTGGTGAAGATGGTCGAAGCCATGCGCGAAACCATTAGCTCGCTCGGCGGCGAATTCCGTTTCGAAAGCAAGGTCGTCGATCTCGACATCGACCACGGCCAAGTGTGCGGCGTGCTGCTCGAAGGCGGCGAACGCATCGCGACCAAACACGTGGTGCTGGCGGTCGGCCACAGTGCGCGCGACACTTTCCGGATGCTGTACGAGCGCGGCGTCTACATCGAAGCGAAGCCGTTTTCGATCGGCTTTCGCATCGAGCATCCGCAGTCGCTGATCGACCGCGCCCGCTTCGGCAAATTCGCCGGCCATCCGCTGCTCGGCGCCGCCGATTACAAGCTGGTGCATCACGCCCGCAACGGCCGCTCGGTCTACAGCTTCTGCATGTGCCCCGGCGGCACCGTGGTTGCCGCCACCTCCGAACCGGAGCGCGTGGTCACCAACGGCATGAGCCAGTATTCGCGCAACGAACGCAATGCCAACAGCGGCATCGTGGTCGGCATCACGCCGGACGATTATCCCGGTCATCCGCTGGCCGGCATCGACCTCCAGCGCGAGCTCGAATCGCGTGCCTACGTGCTCGGCGGCCGCAGCTACGATGCGCCCGGCCAGCTGGTGGGCGACTTCATCGCCGGCAAGCCGTCGCAGGCGCTCGGCTCGGTGCTGCCGTCGTACAAACCGGGCGTGCACCTGACCGACCTCGGCCCGTCGCTGCCTGCCTATGCGATCGAAGCGATCCGCGAAGCGTTGCCGGCCTTCGACAGGCAGATCAAAGGCTACGCGATGCGCGACGCGCTGCTGACCGGCGTCGAGACGCGCACCTCGTCGCCGGTGCGCATCAAGCGCCTCGACAACTTTCAGAGTCTCAATACCAGGGGCTTGTACCCGGCCGGCGAAGGCGCCGGTTATGCGGGCGGCATCCTGTCGGCCGGCGTCGACGGCATCAAGGTTGCGGAAGCGGTGGCGCTCAGCATGGTGGGGGCGGCCGACGCGCGCGGTGGTGCGCAGGCGGGCGAGCAGATTTACTGAGGCTCTTCCGTACTCAGTCCACTTCCAGCATTTGCAGACGGGCGCTCGCGGTACCGCCCGCGATGTCGAGAAAACCGAGCGAAATCGGCAGCCGGAAGCGGCGCGGCCCGGCGCTGCCGGGATTGACGAACAGCACGCCGTGTTCCCTGCGCACCGACGGGCGGTGCGAGTGTCCGCTGATCACCGCGTTGATGCCGGCTGCCGCCGGTTCGATATCGAGCTGCTGCAGATCATGCAGCACCAGCAGTGTGGCGCCCGCCACCTGCAGCGTCTCGCGCTCGGCCAGTGCCTCGGCCCATTCCCCCTTGTCATTGTTGCCGCGCACCGCGGTCACCGGCGCAATCTCGGCGAGTTGCGCCAGCACCCGGGAATCGCAGATGTCTCCGGCGTGCACGATGCGGTCCACGCCGGCCAGCGCCAGCCGCGCTTCCGGGCGCAGCAGGCCGTGGGTATCGGAGATCAGGCCGAGGCGGATGGTATCGGGAACGGGGTTCATGATGGCTGCCGGTCGAAATAGGCAAAACAGGTTCTGTCGAGCATGACAGGATGGATGATGGACGGAACGCATGCTCATGAATTCCGTTTGTTTTGACGCATGAAGCCGATGCTTGTTTCCCTCCATACTGGATTCGCATCTCCCGCCTGGCGCCGCCGGCCGTTCTTTTTTCGGCGCGCTCTACCTGGATAGTGAAAGGATGCCATGAACAAAGTCCTCGCCCGCACCGAGCCCGCCGTCGAACAGCGCCTGCACGATGCCGCGCTGCCGGCGTCCGCTGCCGTCGATCACCTGTGGCAACAGCTGCGCCTGCAAGCCATCGCTTATGCACAGCGCGAACCCTTGCTGGCACCGCGCCTGCGGCAACTGGCGGCGGAAGGTTCGGCCCGCTCCGCGATCATCGCGGCGGTGCTGGCGCGCCGCCTCGCCTGCACCGACCTGCCGGAGGCGCAACTGGCGGAACTGATCCAGCAATTGTTCGACGCCGAACCGGCATTGGTGAGCCAGCTCAGCGCCGACCTGGCGGCGGTGCTGGAACGCGATCCGGCCTGCCCGGATCACCTGCACGTGCTGCTGAACCTGAAGGGCTTCCAGGCGCTGCAGGCGCATCGCGTCGCGCATGCACTGTGGCGTGCCGGGCGCAGCGAGCTGGCATTCGTGCTGGCCAGCCAGGCATCGCTGGCGTTTTCAGTCGACATCCATCCGGCCGCGCGCATCGGCTGCGGCGTGATGCTCGACCACGGCAGCGGTACCGTGATCGGCGAAACCACGGTGATCGGCGACAACGTGTCGATCCTGCAGAACGTGACGCTGGGCGGCACCGGCAAGGAGCACGGCGACCGTCATCCGAAGATACGCAGCGGCGTGATGCTCGGGGCCGGTGCCAGCGTGCTCGGCAATATCGAAGTGGGCGCGATGAGCAAGGTGGCTGCCGGCAGCGTGGTGCTCAAGGCCGTGCCCGCGCATTGCACGGTGGCCGGCGTGCCGGCGCGCATCGTGCGCCAGCATCAGGACGGCGCCTGCCCTTCGTTCGAAATGGACCAGACTATTTGAGGCTGTCGGGCAGATGCAGGCGAGCGCCCGGCAGCAAGCCGCCGCGCACCGAGTAGACCACCGGGCAGTTGGCGACCACGCCGGTGGCCTTGACCGATACTTCGCCCGCGTCTTCCGCGCGCAGCACTTCTTCTTCGGACTTGAGCACGCGCGGCGTGTGGCCGGGCAGCCAGTTGACCTGGTGCAACTGCCACAGCGGTGAATAATTACGGTCGGCATTGCCGGCGCCGGTCGGCAGCGGCATCGAAGGCAGCACGCTGCCCTGCTTGAAATTGCCGAAGCCATAGATGCGTTCCACCGCCGATTTCCGTCCGGGGCGGCGCGGCTGCGGCGGCAGCGCATTGGCCAGCCGCGGCACGTAATTAGCGCCCTTGGCGGCGGCAAGTTTGGCGTCGGAAATGTCGGTGGTCACGTAGTACACCGGCTGGCCCTCGAACCAGCCCGCCACCAGCGGCAGCTCGACGGTAGGCACCGGCGAGCGGTCCTGCGGCAGGGGCGCGCAGGCAGAGAGGGCGAACGCCAATGCAGCGGCGGGCAGCCACGCGCGCTGCAAGAGGGAAGCGGACAGGGGAGCAAGCTTGGACATGGCTGGGAAAGGGCCTGAGTTGCCGAACGGATACGTTACACGCGAACCCGGTTTTTTGCCAGTCACACCAGTCCGAACCAGCCCAGCAGTGCGCCGGCCGCCAGCAGCCACAGGATGTGGATGCGGGTGCGCCAGATGATCAGCGCCACTACGCCGGTCACCAGCCAGACCGCCCAGCGCCGGCTGAAATCGCCATTGCCGTTCGCCAGCACCCAGCTGGTTGCGAACAGCAGTCCTACCACGATCGGCGCCATGCCCTGCTTGAACGCGCGCACCGGACGCAGGTCGCGGTTCGCATGGCCCCAGCGCGCGGCGACGAAGGTGATGGTGGTGCTGGGCAGCAGGATGCCGATCATGGTGACCAGCACGCCGAACAATGCCGGCAGCAGGCCGCCCGCGTTCAGTCCCAGGTTCCAGCCCATCAGCGCGACGAACAGCACGTTCGGACCGGGCGCGGCCTGCGCCAGCGCGATCGCCGCATTGAACTGCGGATCGGTTACCCAGTGGTGCTGCTCGACCAAGTAGCGGTGCATGTCCGAGGTGGTGGTGATCGCGCCGCCGATCGACAGCAGCGACAGCAGCATGTAGTGGCCGAACACGTTGAGCCAGTCGGCCGCCTGCAAGACGATGTGCTGGGCCGGGTTCATGCTGCGATCCTGCGGTAGGTGAGCACGCAGGCGATTGCGCCCAGGCCGAGCAGCACGTATACCAGCGGCAGGTGCAGCAATGCCACCGCGCCGAAGCAGGCTGCGCCGAACACCGCACTGGCGCGCGCCCCGAGCGGATGGCGCGCCAGCGGGCTGCACAGCTTGAGCGCGGTAGCCGCGATCAGCCCGGCGGCGACCGCGCCCATCCCCCGCAGCGCGCCGGCCACCGCCGGGTTGTCCGCGAAGTTCGCGTACACCAGCGCCAGCAGCAGCAATATCATCAGCGGTGCGGTCAGCATGCCGGCCAGCGCCGTCAGCGCGCCGGGCAATCCGAAGTAGCGGGAGCCGATCATCAGCGAGATGTTGACCACGTTCGGCCCCGGCATGATCTGCGCGACTGCCCAGTCTTCGACGAATTCGTCGCGCGTCAGCCAGCGCTTCTTTTCCACCAGTTCATGTTGCACCACGGCCAGCACGCCGCCGAAGCCCTGCAGTGCCAGGATGCTGAAAGACAGGAAAAGATCGGCCAGCGAGCGCGGGCGAGGAGAGGTTTCGGGAGCGGGGTTCATCGGGCGTCGGCAGTGGATTTTGTAATTTGACAAGGGCTGCGGCCTTTCGTGTCGCGACGCAGCCTTGCCTGCACGCTATTTTACTTAGCTTTGCAAATTAATTTTTGAGCTGCAGGAAATTCTGAGGCAGCCGGCAGGTAAATGATTACGTGCCGACCACCGCCGTCAGCATGCTGAGCGAACCGGCCTCGATGCCGTCCACCGCGATGGTCACCCTTTCATCGGCGCGCCGCGCACCCGCGATATACAGCAGCGGCACGAAATGTTCCGGCGTCGGCACCGCCAGGCGCGCGTCGTCGCCCCATTGGCGGTAATCGAGCAGGCCGGCCTCGTCACCCCGCAGCAGGCAATCGCGCACCCGGTCGTTGAAGCGTTCGGCCCAGTCGTAAGGCGCGCCGTTCCAGCGCATCGTGCGCAGGTTGTGCACCACGTTGCCGCTCGCCATCAGCAGGATGCCCTGGTCGCGCAAGGCGCCCAGCCGGCGTCCCAGTTCCAAGTGGAATGCATCGGGCCGGGTGGCGTCGATGCTGAGCTGGAGCACCGGCACGTCGGCCGCCGGAAATGCCTTGACCAGCACCGACCAGATGCCGTGGTCCAGCCCCCATTCCTGGTCGAGCTGCAGCGGCAGCGGCACCAGCAGTTCGCGCAGCCGCGCAGCCAGCGCCGGATCGCCGGGCGCCGGATACTGCATGTCGAACAGCGGCTGCGGGAAGTTGCCGAAGTCGTGGATGGTCCGCGGTTTCTCCATCGCGGTCACTGCGGTGCCGCGCGTGAGCCAGTGCGCGGAAACCGCGACGATCGCCTTCGGCTTCGGCATCTGTGCGCCCAGCCGGCGCCAGGTTTCGGTGTAGCGGTTTTCCTCGATCGCATTCATCGGGCTGCCGTGCCCGAAGAAGATCGCCGGCATCCTTGTGTTCGATGGTTCAGTCATCGCTTGTCCTCTTGAATTGCTGGTCCTGTTGCATCATGCATCCTTTTTTCAAAGCCGGAAATGATGCTGTCAATATTTCCGCCTGGAAGGAAAACGCGGAGGCATGGAAATGATTATGCCGAAGCAAGGAAAAACCCGCGGACCTGTTCCGGTCCAGCGAAGCTAGACCGCCGAACCGGGTCGTCGATTTCCTGGTCGAACAGTGCGACGATAGGTCGGTTTCACCAAGGAGAACCGAGCATGTCCATCCGCACCCTGAACCTGGACGACACGCTGTACCGCTACCTGCTCGACGTATCGCTGCGCGAGCATCCGGTGCTGGCCGAACTGCGCGCCGCCACCCGCAACCATCCGCGCGTGTCGATGCAGATCGCACCCGAGCAGGGGCAGTTCATGGCGCTGCTGCTGAAACTGATCGGCGCGCGGCGTACCATCGAAATCGGCGTGTTCACCGGCTACAGCGCGCTCGCGACCGCGCTGGCCTTGCCCGACGACGGCCACGTGGTGGCCTGCGACATCAGCCGCGACTATACCGATGTCGCGCGCACATACTGGGACAAGGCCGGAGTCGGCCACAAGATCGACCTGCGCCTCGCACCCGCGCGGCAGACGCTCGATGCGCTGGTCGCCGGCGGCGAAGCCGCCACCTTCGACTTCGCGTTCATCGATGCCGACAAGACCGGCTACGACGCCTACTACGAACGCTGCCTGACGCTGCTGCGGCCCGGCGGCCTGATCGCGGTCGACAACGTGCTGTGGGGCGGCAGCGTTGCCCGAGCCACCAATGCAGCCGATGCCGCCAGCGACCCCGATACCGCCGCGCTGCAGGCGTTCAACCGCAAGCTGCATGCGGATGAACGGGTCGACCTGTCGCTGCTGCCGATCGCGGATGGGCTGACGCTCGCGCGCAAGCGGTAATCCAGGCTGCCGCGAACCGGGGTCCGGCCCGGTGCGGCCAAATCAAGTATGCTCTTAGCCTTCGCGGCCGGCGTCGCCGCAGTTTCCTTACGCTCGCATGAATCACCGGATCACCCCGTCGACCATCCTGATGCTATTGCTGCCGCCGCTGCTGTGGGCCGGCAATGCGGTGGTCGGGCGCATGGTGCATGCGCTGGTGCCGCCGATCACGCTGAACTTCCTGCGCTGGGCGATCGCGTTCCTGATCCTGCTGCCGCTGGCCGGTTCGATTTTCCGGCGCGGCAGCGGGCTGGCGCGGCAGTGGGGCCGTTTCGCGCTGCTCGGCCTGCTCGGCGTCGGCCTCTACAACGCGCTGCAATACCTGGCGCTGCAGACTTCCTCGCCGATCAACGTGACGCTGGTGGCGGCCAGCATGCCGGTCTGGATGCTGCTGATCGGCCGCCTGTTTTTCGCCGCACCGGTATCGGGAAAGCAGATGGTCGGCGCGCTCTTGTCGATCGCCGGCGTGCTGTTCGTGCTCAGCCGCGGCGAGTGGCGCCAGCTGCTGGCGCTGCGGCTGGTGCCGGGCGATCTGTTCATGATCGTCGCCACCATCGTCTGGTCGGTCTACAGCTGGCTGCTGGCGTTGCCGCACCAGGAAGAAGGGACGCTGCGGCGCGACTGGTCCACCTTCCTGCTGGCGCAGGTGGCGTTCGGCGTGCTGTGGTCGGGCGCGTTCGCGGCCGGCGAATGGGTGCTGAAGGAACAGCATATTTACTGGAGCTGGCCGCTGGCGGCGGCGCTGCTGTACGTGGCGGTCGGTCCGGCCATCATCGCGTTCCGCTGCTGGGGCACCGGGGTACAGCGGGTGGGGCCGAACATCGCGGTATTCTTCAACAACCTGACGCCGCTGTTCGCGGCGCTGATGTCGTCCGCCTTCCTCGGCGAAACCCCGCATGCCTATCACGCGATCGCGTTCGCGCTGATCGTCGGCGGCATCGTGCTGTCGTCGCGCCGCTAATTCACTCCGTTTCCTGGCAGATGCCGGTGGGGCCGATTTCATGCACCAGCACGCCGGCTTCGGCCGGCGCCTCGACCCGCCAGGCGCCTATCTCGATCGCCCGCAGCGCGTCGCGATAGCCCTGGTCCCAGCGCCATTCGATCGAACCCCTGGAAAAATTGAAGTCCTTCGACGCCATCTGCCAGTCGCGCCCGGCATAGACCAGGCGCACGATATGGATCGTGGTGTCGGTGCCGACGCGCTCGACCGCCGCCTTTTCCTCGGCGCTGAGCGCGCCTTCCGGCACCTTCTCGCGCAGCATGCGCACCAGCCGGCGCAGTTTGTGCCCGCGCAGGTAGGCATCGATATGGCGCCGCGAACGCGACGCGTACATCACGTCCTTCTGGCGCGTATGCACCTGCTCCATGCTCTGCGGCTCCGGTCCTTCGGCGCTCCACAGGTCGACCATGAAGCAGACCGTGTTCACGCGCGGCTCGTCGGCCAGCACCAGTTCCAGCGGCGTGTTCGAATACAGCCCGCCGTCCCAGTACAGGTCGCCGTCGATGCGCACCGGCGGAAAGCCGGGCGGCAGCGCGCCGCTCGCCATCACGTGGCGGATGGTGACGTCGTGGTGGATGGTGTCGAAA
>CBIHOK010000126.1:0-11409 GCA_966211575.1 uncultured Noviherbaspirillum sp. | reverse complement strand
CGGGGGTGAGCAGAATCTTCATGTTCTTTCTCAAAAAGTGGGCTGCTGGCAATTCTGGACGCCGATTGTGACCGCATGATGAACTTGGCAAGCCTGCGTCGGGTGAGGTTGCGGAAAAAGAAAATACTATTTATATTATTTATACTATTAATAAAAAGGGAGCTAGTCATGGCAAAAACCGGCACGGCCGGCGCGGCGAAGCAGCAGCCGCGCACAATGAAGCCAGCAACGAAGGCAGCAACAAAGGCAGCAATGAAAGCGCCGGCCAAGGCGGGCGCGCGGCCGGCGGCAAAGGCGGCGCCTTCCAAGGCGCCGGCGGCATCGAAGCAAACAGCGCCGAAGCAGGCGGCCAAGGCGGCTTCGGTAGACAAGCTTGCGCCAGTCGCGGAGGTGAAGGAGAAAACCCGCAAGCCCAAGCTGGTGCGCGACAGTTTCACGATGCCTGAAGCGGAATACGCGGTGCTGGGCGAGCTGAAGAAGGCGTGCCTGAAGGCCGGCGTCGAAATCAAGAAGAGTGAATTGCTGCGTGTCGGCGTGGCGCTGCTGCGGCAGCTCGATCCGGCGAAAATCAGGGAAATCCGGGCCGGCCTGCCGACGCTGAAGGCGGGGCGGCCGAAGAAGAGCAAATCAGAGAATAAATAACTCCGAATAAGAGCAAAACCTCCAAGACCGGCGTCCGGCGCCGGCTTTTCTCACGCACGCCTGTCACGAGCCTGAAACACAGCTGTCATTTCCCTGAAGCAATCGCCCGGTAGGCTGCACGCGTCGAAACCTCAAGGACGATGCATGCGCTTACTGACCACGACTGCCGATGCCAATCCTGCCTTTCCCAAGCTCGCGCTGAGCATGGCCACCACTCCCGATGAGGTGCGCGAAGTGCAGCGCCTGCGCTACAAGATTTTCATCGAAACCATGGGTCTGTCGGCGCTTGCCAACGAGGGCGGAATCGATGCCGATGAATTCGACGCCTGCTGCGACCACCTGATCGTGCGCGATTCGAAGACGCTGAAGGTGGTGGGCACCTACCGCGTGCTGAGCCCGAGCGCTGCGCGCCGGCTGGGCCGCTTCTACTCGGAAAGCGAGTTCGACCTGAGCCGCCTCGAACACTTGCGCGGCCGCATGGTCGAAGCCGGGCGCGCCTGCATCCATCCCGATTACCGCGGCGGCGGCGTCATCATGCTGCTGTGGGCCGGACTGGCCGCCTACATGCAGCGCGAACGCTGCGATTACCTGGTCGGCTGCGCCAGCATCAGCCTGGCAGATGGCGGCCGCAACGCGGCCGCGGTCTGGCATGCGCTGCGTCCCGAGCAACTGGCGCCGGCCGAATACCGGGTCGCGCCGCACATGCCGTTTCCGCTGCACGAGCGCGAACCGGCACAGCCGGCCACGGTGCCGCCGCTGCTCAAAGGGTATCTGCGCAGCGGCGCCTGGATCTGCGGCGAACCCGCGTGGGATGCCGACTTCCATAGCGCCGACCTGTTCCTGATGCTGCCGCTGGCAAAACTCGACGGCCGCTATGCCCGTCACTACCTGAAGGAAACGAGGCGATTATGAAGCGCCACGAGGGTTGCCTGGATGCGGCTGCCGCTGAAGAAGGCAAGGAAGGGCATCCGCATCCGCGGCGAACGGATTCATGTGGTTGCCCGGGGCAAGCGCATACCTTGAAGTTCAACCAGTTCTACAACGTCTGGCGCGCCCGCATCGGCCGGCCTTTTCAGCAGGACGACAATATCCGTAGCAGATTTTTTCCCGCCACTTCCAGCAGCCCGCTGTTGTCCAGCCGGATGACCCTGTCGTCCTGTGGGGGAGCGAATTGCGTCGCGCGCTCCAGTCTTTGCCGCAGCGCGGAGCCGGATTCGCGGCGGCGCGCTTCCAGGCGCTCGCGGATCCGGGCCGGATCGGCTTCGATCCAGACGACGCGCGCTTCCGGGAAGGATTGCAGCAGCCGCGGCACATATTCGCGCGAGCCGTTGACGAGCACATCGAAACCGGCCTTCAATTCGGCTTCGATGCCACGCCGGATGCCGTAGCACAAGCCGTTGGCCTGCCAGGCCATCGCGAAATGCCCGGCGGCCGCCAGTTTCCAGAAATTGTCTTCGTCGCTTGCTTCATGCGCTTCGCTCGGATGCGACGGACGGGTGACGGTGCGTTGCGCGAGCCTGAGCCGGGCTCCGGCCGGCGCGTGCCGCTTCACCCATTGCAACAGCGTGTCCTTGCCGGCGCCGGACGGACCGACGCAGTAGAACAGGCGACCGCTCGCGCGTAGAGCCGCTTCCTTCGCGTGTGCTCGGAACGGAAAGCGCTGCCATACCGAAAACGGAGCGCCCGGCTCGTCTTC
Organism: uncultured Noviherbaspirillum sp.; assembly: GCA_966211575.1. GTDB lineage: Bacteria > Pseudomonadota > Gammaproteobacteria > Burkholderiales > Burkholderiaceae_D > Noviherbaspirillum. Next base: position 9,071 of record CBIHOK010000126.1, on the reverse strand, counting down.
GCGGAATACGGTGAGCGCGTCGATCACGAGCGGCGCAGCTTCCAGCACCTGCGCGAAGCGGGCTTCGGCCGCCTTGCGCAGGGCGTGGACCACATTTTCATGGGCGGCGGCGAGTGAATCGCTCAACGTCATGTGGAAGCGGAATTCTTCTTCCACGTAAGGATAGCCCCAGCGTTGCAGCAATGCTTCCTGGCGCGCGCTCAGGCCGACGCAGCGGCGATGTGCAAGTTCGGCCGGCGCGGCCGCCGCGCGCAGCGTGTCGAAGTAGCTGACGCAACGCATCGCCAGCGCGCCGAGCGCGCTCAACGGTGCAGCCGGGCGCAATGTCAGATAATCGTCCGACAGGCACACCTGAACGCGTTCCAGGGGGATCGGGTGCTGGACATCGGCGAAGGATTGCGCCATCAGCGCCAGGTGCGACTCGGAAAAACCACCGGCCAGCCGGAATGGCGCCTTCAGTGTGGCATGGAAGCCGTAGCGGCGCGCATCGGCGGTCAGCTTTTCCAGCATTGACGGCGACACGCCGGCGAGCGCCGGTTGCGGGCAGCGGATCGCGCGCGCCGGATCGCGGCCAAGCCAGTGGCAGCCTGCCTCCCACCACGGCGAATCCGGCGCCGGCGCGAAGTAGAGACCGTAGCGGGGAGCCGTGCTCATGCTGGCAGGCGACCGATGCCGATGATTGCAGCCGGTGCCGCCTCGCTCGCGGCGCACCCTTTCACCGCCGGCAGGCCGCCTACGTCGAAATCCGTGCAACTGCGGTGAAAAAACATTTCCATGGAAAATCGCTTTCGATAAAAAGACCCGGATATCCTAACCTTCGACGATGATCAGCGCTTGACATGGCGCGGGACGGCCTTCCGTGTCATCGGAACTGCATTTTCTTGTGGTCCCATTCCCGTCGCGGAGCAGCAAACGCGGCTTCCCGAGCGCGGGGCCCCCCCACGGCATCGGCATATCAATCCGGCGGCGATGCGATGGAACGGGCGCTGGTTGCGGGGCGTGTCCACCGCTTGCGGGAGGAATTGCTGGAAGGATGAAGCGACGGCTTCAGAACGCCCGGTCGAGCAGGTGCAGTAGCAGGCCCACCAGGCCGCCGACCAGCGTGCCGTTGATGCGTATGTATTGCAGGTCCTTGCCTACCTGTAATTCCAGCTTGCGTGCCATCGTGTCCGCATCCCATTGGCGGATCACGCGCGAAATCAGGTCGGCGATAGCCGAACGGCGCGCCACGATCGCCTGCGCCGCCAGCCCCGCCAGCCAGCGGTTCAGCCGCAGGCGCATTGTCTCGTCCTGCAGCATCCCGTCGGCCAGTGCGTGCAACGACGCCTCCAGCTTTGCGACCAGTTGCGAATCGTCGGAAGCCACGTCGGCCAGCAGGCGTTGCCGGATGTCGTCCCATACGCTGGCCAGATAGCCGATGAAGATCGGATGTTGCAGGATGTCGCGCGCAACGCCGGCTACCCGCTCTTCGTAGTCCGGCGCATGCTTCAGGTTTTCGATCAGCTCTTCCATCGCCATCTGGAAACGATCGCGCCATTCGCTGTCTTCCTGCGCCAGATCGTCCAGCAACTCATGCAAGCCCAGCACCATGCTGTCGAAATAGCGGTCGTCGACCGCCTTCGGCATCCAGCGCGGGCTGTTCGTATAGATTTTCTGGCGGATCGACGGCTCGTTCTGTTCCAGCGCTTCGGCGGCGATGCGAATGAAATGGTCGAACAGGAGGCGGTGATGACGGTTCGCAATCAGCACGCCGATCACTTCCCCGAGCAGCGGCGCGAATTTCACGTTTTCCAGCATCGCCGACAGGCGCTCGCGCAGGAAGCGCAGCACGTCCTGGTCCTGTTCCAGCATGCGCAGCACGCCGGGCAAGCCGTTCACCAGCTGGCGCGCGACCGGACGGCTGTTTTCCGGACGCACCAGCCACCTGGCGAGCGCGCTGCCGAAATCCACCGAGCGCAGTTCTTCGGTGATGATTTCCTCGGTCATGAAATTGTATTCGAGGAAATTCGCGAAACTCTGCGCAATCCTGTCCTTGTTCTTCGGAATCACCGCGGTATGCGGGATCGGCAAGCCGAACGGCGAGCGGAACAGCGCGATTACCGCGAACCAGTCGGCCAGCGCGCCCACCATGGCCGCTTCCGCAAATGCGGTCAGGTAGGACAGGTAAGCATGGTCGCGCTGCAGCAGGCGGGACACCACGAATACGACGGCCATCAGCGCCAGCAAGCCGGTCGCGATCCTTTGCATCCTGATTAGTTGTTCCGGCTGCTGCTGTTGTTGCATCGAATTGCTCGCCCTGTTGTTGGTATTCCGATTGTCGTGCAGGAGGGGAAAGAGGGAACGGATGGAGTGCCACGGCGGCGCCGGTGGCGAACCGCTCTTTCCCTGTAATAACAGGTAGACAGGCGGGGTGGCGAGTTGGTTTCAGCGGGCGGCGGGCGTCGCTTCTAGGCGAGATCGGGCCCGAGGATCGCGCGCAGATAAGGCGCGCTCCCTTCTTCGTCTTTCTTTTGCGCAATCCAGCAGATATTCGCCTTGCGCAGGGTCCAGTCCTGCTCGCTGCCGGCAATCAGCAGCGCGGCGATGCGGCCGAGCGTCGGCTGGTGGCCGACCACCAGCATCGGTTCGCGGCTGTCGGGCCAGTTGCATGCATTCAATACCTGGACGGCGCCTGCACCCGGCGCCAGCGCCGGCAGCGTCTTGAATTTGCGATCCAGCGCCTGCGCGGTCTGCAGCGCGCGCAGCGCCGGACTGGCCAGGATGCGGCAGTGCTGCGGCAGCGCCCGGTCCAGCCATTCGGCCATCCTGGCCGCCTGCTTGCGGCCTTTCGCGGTCAGGGCCCGTTCCATGTCCGGGCTGCCGTCTTCGGCTTCGGCGTGGCGCCAGAGTATCAATTCCATGTCAGGTCTTTATCAGGCTTTGCGCGCCCAGCGTCGCGGCCAGGTATTGCTGTGCGCAGAATGGCATCTGCTTGCCGCGCGGCTTGCGCTTGTGATAAATCCCGTCGGCATCCAGTTCCCACGCGTTGACGTTGTCTTTCAGGCAGGGGTTCAAGCCTTCCGCGATCACGCGCTTTTTCAGCAGCGGGTCGAGCACCGGGAAGGCGACTTCGATGCGCCGGAACAGGTTGCGGTTCATCCAGTCGGCGCTGGCCAGGTAAACGTCGTGGGCGAGGTCGTTGCGGAAATAGTAGATGCGGCTGTGTTCGAGAAAGCGTCCGACCACCGAGCGCACCCGGATGTTCTCCGACAGCCCGGGCACGCCGGGCCGCAGCGTGCAGGCGCCGCGCACGATCAAATCGATCTTCACGCCGTCGGCGGAAGCTGCGTACAGCGCGCGCACCACCGAATCGTCGAGCAGCGCGTTCATCTTCGCGATGATGCGGGCCGGCCGTCCGGCGCGCGCGATCGCGGCTTCGTTGCGGATGGCGCGGATCACTTCCTTCTGCAGCGCGAACGGCGCCAGCCACAGGTAATTCAGCTTCTTCGGCTTGGTCAGGCTGGTCAGGTGGATGAAGACTTCGTTGACTTCGGCGGTCAGGCCGGGATGCGAAGTAAGCAGGCCGAAGTCGGTGTAGAACTTGGTGGTGGTCGGATGATAATTGCCGGTGCCGAGGTGCGCGTAATACCGCAATTCGCCCCCTTCGCGCCGCAGCACCAGCGCCAGCTTCGCATGCGTCTTCAGGCCCACCACGCCGTACACCACCTGCGCGCCGACCCGTTCCAGCCGTTCCGCCCAGTTGATGTTGGCTTCCTCGTCGAAACGCGCCATCAGTTCGACGATCACGGTGACTTCCTTGCCGTGCAGCGCGGCGCTGATCAGCGCATCCATCAGGTCCGAATTCATGCCGGTGCGGTAGATGGTCTGCTTGATCGCCAGCACGCCGGGATCGACCGCGGCAGCGCGGATGAATTCCACCACCGGCTGGAACGACTGGTAGGGGTGGTGCAGCAGCACGTCTTCGTTGCGCAGCATGGAAAGCAGGTCGAAGCCGGTCAGCTTGGCAGGCAGCCCGGGCGTAAACGGCGGGAAGTGCAGCGCCGGCTGCTTGACGTCGTTGATGACCTCCAGCAGGCGCACCATGTTGACGGGCCCGTCGACCGGGTACAGCCGGCTCTTGTCGATCGCAAACTGGTCGAGCAGGAACTCGGCCAGGTGCGGCGGACAATTGCGCGCGACTTCCAGCCGGACCGCGAAGCCGAACTGGCGGCTGTGCAATTCGCTTTGCAGCGCCTGCCGCAGATTCTTGACTTCTTCCTCGTCCACCCACAGGTCGCTGTTGCGCGTCACCCGGAACTGCGAATAGGCAATCACTTCACGCCCGGTAAACAAGTCGGCGATATGGGCATGGATGATGGAGGACAGCAGGCAGAACGAGACGCCGTTCTCCGATAGCTCGTCCGGCAGCTTGATAACGCGCGGCAATACCCGGGGTGCCTTGAGGATCGCGATCGCGGTTCCCCGTCCGAACGCATCCTTGCCGGATAGCTCGACGATGAAATTCAGGCTCTTGTTGACCACCTGCGGGAAGGGGTGTGCCGGGTCGAGTCCGATCGGGGTCAGCAGCGGCCGTACCTCGCGGTCGAAATATTCCTTGACCCACGCGCGCTGCGCCTCGCTGCGGTCATTGTGGCGCAGCAGGTGGATACCGTGTGACGACAGCGCCGGCAGGATTTCCCGGTTCAGCACCGCATACTGCTTTTCGACGATCGCATGGCATTCGATATCGGTGCGCTCCATCGCTGCCGCGAGCGCCGGCGGTTCGCTGGTCGCGCCTTCCATCCGGCGCTGCGCCAGCAGGCTGGCGATCCGGACCTCGAAAAACTCATCCAGGTTGCTGCTGACGATGCACAGGTAGCGCAGCCGCTCCAGCAACGGAATCCTGCTGTCCTCCGCCTGCGCCAGCACGCGCCGGTTGAATGCGAGCTGGGACAGTTCCCGGTCCAGGTAGATGTTTTCGGTGGAGATTGCCGGTTGCGCGGGTTTCGCCGCACTTGCTTTTTTGTTCATGTTATCCGCTGGATATTGCCCACTGTCGCGCGGAGTCTAGCGGCCCGATATGACATCCCGATGACGGCCGCTGCGGGCTCCGGGAATTGTGACGAAGCCTCTTTGAACTGTCATAAAGCCGTCACAATTGTCATTTAGAGTTCGCCCTGTTTCACTTTTTAATCAAAAAAGGAGCAGATATGCGACTGAACCACTTCCTGAAATCCGTCGTTGTCGCGGCAGGTGCGGCCACGGCGTTCGTCTCCGCCCACGCGGCCGACATCACCGGCGCCGGCTCCACGTTCGCATACCCGATTCTTGCGAAATGGGCCGAGGCCTACAAGAAAGACACCAACATCGGCCTCAACTACCAGTCGATCGGTTCCGGCGGCGGCATCAAGCAGATCAAGGCGAAGACTGTCGATTTCGGCGCTTCCGACAAGCCGTTGTCGCCGGAAGAGCTGAACAAGGCCGGGCTGATGCAATTCCCGATCATCATGGGCGGCGTGGTTCCGGTGGTGAACCTGGACGGCGTGAAGCCGGGCCAGTTGAAGATGAGCGGCGAACTGCTGGCCAAGATCTACATGGGGAAAGTCACCAAGTGGAATGCATCGGAAATCGCCGCGCTGAACCCGGGCGTCAAGCTGCCTGATTCCGATATCACCGTCGTGCATCGTGCCGACGGCTCCGGCACCACCTTCATCTGGACCAATTTCCTGTCGAAGGCCAGCGCCGATTTCAAGAGCACCGTGGGCGAAGGCACCGCGGTCAAGTGGCCGGCCGGCGTGGGCGGCAAGGGTAACGAGGGCGTCGCCGCCAACGTGCAGCGGATCAAGGGCGCGATCGGCTATGTCGAGTACGCGTATGCCGAGAAGAACCACATGGCTTACACGCTGATGAAGAACCGCGACGGCGGAATCGTCAAGCCGGAAGACAAGACTTTCAAGGCTGCCGCCGCCGGCGCCGACTGGAAGAACGCTCCCGGCTTCGGCGTGATCGTGACCAACCAGCCGGGCAAGGACAGCTGGCCGATCACCGGCGCCACCTTCATCCTGTTGCACAAGACGCAGGCCGATGCGGGCAAGGCGAAGGAAGTGCTGGATTTCTTCAACTGGTGCTACACCAAGGGCGCGCCGATGACGACCGACCTGGACTACGTTGCCATTCCGGCGTCGGTGGTTTCGCTGATCGAAGCCGCGTGGAAGAACCAGTTGAAGGACGCTTCGGGCAAGGCAATCCGGTAAGCCGGATCGATATCCGTTGTCGAGTTTCCAGGGATGGCGGGCTGCTGCCGTACAATGGCGTCGCTTGGCGGCATTGTCGGCACAGCCCCTATGTCAATCTGAGCACGGCTCACCATGAGTGCAAACATTTCTCCCGCCGCGATATCCGCAATGGATGCAAACAAAAGAGCATACGAAATTGAACTGGCAGAAACCTCGATGACCAGGGCGATGCGCCGTCAGAGGTTCCAGGATTTTCTGTTTCACAAAATCACGCTGCTGTTCGCGCTGAGCGTTCTCATCGTCCTCGGTGGCATCATCGTCTCGCTTGCGGTCGGCGCCTGGCCGGCATTCAAGGAATTCGGATTCGGCTTCATTACCCGGATCGAGTGGGATCCTGTCAATGACCAGTACGGCGGCATGATCGCGATCGTCGGCACACTGGTCACTTCTTTCATTGCGCTGCTGATCGCGTTTCCGCTCAGCTTCGGCATCGCGGTCTTTCTGACTGAAATCTGCCCCGCCGGATTGCGGCGCCCGCTCGGCACCGCGGTCGAGCTGCTGGCCGGCGTGCCCAGCATCATCTACGGCATGTGGGGTCTTTTCATCTTCGCGCCGATGTTCGCCGAGTACGTGGAGCCGGCGCTGCGCAAGACGCTGGGCGCGCTGCCGGTGATCGGCAAACTGTTCAGCGGGCCGATGATGGGCATCGGCATCCTGACCGCCGGCCTGATCCTGGCGATGATGATCATTCCGTTCATCGCGTCGGTGATGCGCGACGTGTTCGAAATCGTGCCGCCGGTGCTGAAGGAATCCGCGTATGGACTCGGCTGTACGCGCTGGGAAGTGGTGCGCAAGGTGGTGCTGCCGTATACCAAGGCCGGCGTCGTCGGCGGCGTCATGCTGGGTCTGGGCCGCGCGCTGGGAGAAACCATGGCGGTCACCTTCGTGATCGGCAATGCGCAATCCCTGTCCTGGTCGCTGTTCGCGCCCGGCAACAGCATCGCCTCCACGCTCGCGAACGAATTCGCGGAAGCCGACACCGCGCTGCATGTCGCATCACTCTATTACCTTGGCCTGATCATGTTCGTGATTACCTTTATCGTGCTGGCCGCGGCCAAGCTGATGTTGATCGGAATGAGCCGCAAGGAGGGCAGCAAATGAGCAATGCGGTCTATCGGCGGCGCCTGTGGAAGCACCGGCTCGGCATTGCGCTGTCGATTTTTGCGATGGCGGTCGGACTGGCGGTGCTCGGCTGGATCCTGTTCACCTTGCTGATCAAGGGGTTCGGGGCGCTTCACCTGCGCATGTTCACCGAGAATACGCCAGCCCCGGGCAGCGAGGGCGGCGGCTTGCTGAATGCGATCGTCGGCAGCCTGCTGATGGTCGGCGCCTCCACCTTGATCAGCACGCCGATCGGCATCCTGGCCGGCATCTATCTCGCGGAGTACGGCGAGCGCAGCTGGCTCGCGCAGACCACGCGCTTCGTCACCGACATCATGCTGTCGGCGCCGTCGATCGCGGTCGGCCTGTTCGTGTATGCGCTTTATGTGGCCAATGTCCACCACTTTTCCGGGTGGGCCGGCACCTTCTCGATTTCGCTGATCGCGATTCCGGTCGTGGTGCGGACTACCGACAACATGCTCAAGCTGGTGCCCAACAGCTTGCGCGAAGCGGCTTTTTCTCTCGGCGCGCCGCGCTGGAAGGTGGCAACCATGGTGCGCCTGCGGGCGGTCAAGGCGGGCGTCGTGACCGGTGTGCTGCTGGCAGTCGCCCGTATTTCCGGCGAAACCGCGCCGCTGTTGTTTACAGCCTTGAACAACCAGTTCTACAGCGCCGACATGAATGCCCCGATGGCCAACCTGCCGGTCGTGATCTACCAGTTTGCGATGAGCCCGTACGACAACTGGCGCTCCCTCGCCTGGGGCGGCGCATTGCTGATTACCGCCAGCGTGCTCGGCCTGAATATCCTGTCGCGCACCCTGTTCAGCCAAAAACTCCCTAAATGACATGAATAGCCCAGTACCTACCCTCGCCGAAAAAGTCACGATCGAAATCTCGGGGCTGAATTTCTTCTACGGCAATTTCCAGGGCCTGAAGAACATCAACCTGAACATCCACGAGAAGAAAGTCACCGCATTCATCGGTCCGTCCGGCTGCGGCAAGTCGACACTGCTGCGCACCCTGAACCGCATGTACGACCTGTACCCGGGGCAGCGCGCGGAAGGGCGCATCATGTATCACGGGCGCAATATCCTGGAAGCGGGGCAGGACGTCAACATGCTGCGCGCCAAGGTCGGTATGGTGTTCCAGAAACCGACGCCGTTTCCGATGTCGGTGTACGACAACATCGCGTTCGGCGTGCGCCTGTATGAAAACCTGTCCAGGGGCGAGATGGACGAGCGCGTCGAGTGGGCGCTGAACAAGGCGGCGCTCTGGAGCGAGGTCAAGGACAAGCTGAACAAGAGCGGCCTGTCGCTGTCCGGCGGCCAGCAGCAGCGCCTGTGCATCGCGCGCGGCGTCGCGGTCAAGCCGGAAGTGCTGCTGCTGGACGAACCGACTTCCGCGCTCGACCCGATCTCGACCGCCAAGATCGAGGAGCTGATCAACGAACTGAAGCAGGATTACACGATCACCATCGTTACCCACAACATGCAGCAGGCGGCGCGCTGCTCCGATTACACTGCCTACATGTACCTGGGCGAGCTGGTGGAGTTCGGCGAAACCGACCAGATTTTCATGAACCCGGCACGCAAGGAAACGCAGGATTACATTACCGGCCGTTTTGGCTGAGTCCAGTTCATTTCCGCGACCTCGCCGTACCAATCTACAGAATTCCAAGGAGACCCTGATGCCAGG
>CBIHOK010000125.1:0-11421 GCA_966211575.1 uncultured Noviherbaspirillum sp. | reverse complement strand
ACCAGGAAAATGCCGGTGACGATCTGGATCACCAGCACCAGCAGCGCCAGCGAACCGAACGCGTACCAGAAGTTGAAGTTCTTCGGTGCGTAGTACTCGGACAGGTGGGCTTTCCAGGTGGACGAGGCGGGGAAACGCTGGTCGACCCAGTGCAATGCGCGGGCAGTGAACGGTGCCTGAGAGGAAGGGGACGTCTTTTGCGGATTCGCCATGTTCATGCCTCGCCTTGTTCGTCTTTGCCGATGAGAAGCCGGGTGTCGCTCAGGTACATGTGGCGCGGCACCTGCAGGTTGTCAGGCGCCGGCTTGTTCTTGAAGACGCGGCCGGCGAGGTCGAAAGTCGAACCGTGGCACGGACACAGGAAACCGCCCTCCCAGTTATCCGGCAGCGACGGCTGGGCGCCGGGCTGGAAACGCGGATTGGGCGAGCAGCCCAGGTGCGAGCAGATGCCGACAACCACCAGCAGATCGGGTTTGATCGAGCGGTATTCGTTGTGGGCGTAGGAAGGGGTTTCGGAGAACTGGGTACGATCGGAGTTGGGGTCGGCGACTTCGCTGTCGGTCTGCTTGAGCGAGGCGACCATTTCCGGGGAGCGCTTGACCAGCCATACCGGCTTGCCGCGCCACTCGACGGTCTTCATGTCGCCCGGCTGCATGCCGGAGATATCGACCTCCACCGGGGCGCCGGCGGCCTTGGCACGCTCGGACGGTTGGAAGGTGGATACAAACGCTCCTGCCGTGGCCAACCCGGCTACTCCGCCCGCCGCACATGTGGCGACGAGCAAGCCGCGTCGACCGGAATCGACCTGCTTTTCGTTACTCATACCAACCCCAATCAATGAAATGGAGAAACCTGCGGAACTTCTAGCAACCTTAGATTATAGCGGAGGCCGCCGGCGAATTAAAGCGAATGCTTGCCTATTCGCAATTCCGGGGAACTTTTCGGATCAGCCCTTGCCGCGCGGGCCGCCGAATTGCAGCAGCCCGCGCCGGTGGGCTTCGAACACCGCTTCGCCGCGCGAGTGAACTGCAAGCTTGCCGTAGATGTTCTTGATATGGGTCTGGATAGTGCCGACCGAGACCGACAGCAGCTTGGCGACTTCGCCGTAACTGTCGCCCTGCGCGATCAGGTCGAGAATGGCAGCCTCGCGCCGGGTCAGGCTGGTGGCCGCCATGTCGGCCAGGTTGCTGACGGCAGCCTTCTTGCCGTCCCTGACCCTGGCCAGCACCATGCGCGCGATCACGGGACTCATCGGCGCACCGCCGGCCCGCAGGTCCAGTACCGCGCGGGCAATGTCGAGCGGACCGGCATCCTTCAGCACATAGCCGGAGGCGCCGGCTTCGATACAGGCGAGCACGCTTTCCTGGTCGCCGGACATCGTGACGACCATGATGTCGGTGGCCGGATGCAGCCGCGCACACGCCCGGATCACCTCGATGCCGGAACCGTCGGGCAGACCGAGATCGGTCATCAGCACGTCCGCTGTGTGGCCTTGCAACCACTCGAGCGCGGGCGCGACACTGTCGAATGCCGCCAGCAGCGCCAGTGCGGGCTCGGACTCGACCGCCAGGGAGAGTGACTTCCGCGTCACCGGATCGTCCTCGACGATCATCACCCGGACCGGATTGTGCGATGTTTCATCCAACATAAGGGGTTCCTCTGCCTTCATGATATCGCGCCAACCCCGATGACGGGAAACTTGCTTGTCCATTCTCGGCGGTCATACCGGGTTCGGAATGTCGATGAAGCGGTGCGCGATGCCGAATCGCGCCGCCAGCTCCGCCCCCAGCGCCTGCACTCCGTAGCGCTCGGTCGCGTGATGCCCGCAGGCGAGGTAGGCGACTCCGCTCTCCCGCGCCAGGTGCACGGTGGGCTCGGAAATTTCACCGCTGAGGTAAGCGCTTGCTCCGGCCGCGACCGCATCGCCCAGCAGGCTTTGGGCCGCCCCTGTGCACCATCCGAGGCGATGCAGCGGCTGCGCCGGATCGCCGATCAGCAAAGGTGCGCGGCCCAGCTTCTGCTCGACGTGAAGCGCCAGCTCGCCCACCGTACGCAGTACGGGATCGGCCGCCGTGCCCAGCCATCCCAGCCCATCTTCCCCGAAACGGCCGTCAGCCCGCAGGCCGAGCCGGCGCCCGAATTGCGCGTTGTTGCCGAATTCCGGATGCATGTCGAGCGGCAGGTGATAAGCGAACAGATTGATGTCGTGCAGCAGCAGCGTCTTGAGCCGTTCGCGCCGGATGCCGGTTACGCGCTGGTCTTCGCCGCGCCAGAAATAACCGTGGTGAACCAGTATCGCGTCCGCCCCTGCCGCAAGCGCCGCATCCAGCAACGCCTGGCTGGCCGTCACGCCGGTGACCAGCGTGCGTATCGTCGACCGCCCCTGCACTTGCAGCCCGTTTGGGCAATAGTCGCGAAAGCGGTTAATATCGAGCGCGACCTCTAGATATTTTGCAAAGTCGTCCCTATTTACTGATCCGCGATCCATTCCCTACACCTCTTTATGCGACGTCTCTGGTTGTTGTTTGCGCAAACCGTAACAATAGGCTTGGCAATCTGGTTCATTGTAGCGAGCCTGAAGCCGGAATGGGCCGGCAGGCTGCTCGACGCTTCGCCGCAGGCTCCAGCCCTGCCGCAGGCCACGGACCTGCTGCAGGCCCCGGCGAGTGCGACGCCCGGCCGCGGATCCTACCGGGAAGGGGCGCGCCGCGCGATGCCGGCGGTGGTCAACATCTATACCACCAAGGAAGCACGCCAACCGAGAAACCCGTTCATGGACGATCCGCTGTTCCGGCGCTTCTTCGGTGACCAGCCGCAAGAGGAACGCCAGTTCAGCCTGGGCTCGGGCGTCATCGTGAGCCCGCGCGGCTACATCCTGACCAACAACCATGTGATCGAAACCGCCGACGAGATCGAAGTGGCGCTGGCGGATGGCCGCAAGTCGGCGGCCAAGGTGGTCGGCGCCGACCCCGAAACCGATCTGGCGGTGATCAAGATCGGCTTGCCCAACCTGCCGGCCATCACCATCGGCCATGCCGAGCAGGCCAAGGTAGGCGACGTGGTGCTGGCAATCGGCAACCCCTTCGGTGTCGGCCAGACTGTGACCATGGGGATCATTTCGGCGCTGGGCCGCAATCATCTTGGTATCAACACTTTCGAAAATTTCATCCAGACCGATGCCGCGATCAATCCCGGCAACTCGGGCGGCGCGCTGACCGACAGCGACGGCAATCTGCTCGGAATCAATACCGCGATCTATTCGCGTAGCGGCGGTTCGCTCGGCATCGGCTTTGCAATTCCGGCGACGACCGTGAAAACGGTCATGGATTCGATCATCGCCACCGGCCAGGTGGTGCGCGGCTGGATCGGGGTCGAACCGCAGGACATCACGCCCGAACTGGCCGAGAGTTTCGGCCTGAAACGCAAGTCAGGCGCGATCATTGCAGGCGTATTGAAAGACGGCCCGGCTGATCGGGCCGGCATGCGGCCGGGCGACATCCTGGTGGCAGTCGAAGGCAAGCCGGTGGCCGATACCACCGCCCTGCTGAACCTGATCGCCCAGCTCAAGCCGGGCAGCAAGGCCAGGTTGACGGTGGTGCGCAAGAGCCGCGAAGCGACGCTCGACATCGTGGTCGGCAAGCGTCCGAAGCCGCAACCCGGTTCATCCGGCGAGCCGGGCTGAGGAGAACAGGATGCATACCCGGGATCTGGTTCAATTCCTGCATGAACTAGCAGAAAACAATAATCGCGCCTGGTTCGTGATGAACAAGCCGCGCTACGATATCCTGCGCGCCGAATTCCTCGAACTGGTAACCACGCTGATCGCCGGCATCACCAGATTCGACCCTGCGGTGGCCGGCTGCAATCCGAAAAAGGCCTTGTTCCGGATCAACCGCGACATGCGCTTCTCGCGCGACAAGCAGCCGTATAAAACCACCTTTTCGGCGGCAATCACCGCCAGCGGCCTGAAAAAGCCGAGCCAGGGCGGCGGCCCGGCCTACTATTTCCACATCGACGCCGACGGCACGCTGCTGGTGGCCGGCGGCGAATACATGCCGCCCCCGGAGCGGCTACGCGCGATCCGGCAACACATCGTCGACGATGCCGACGGGTTCGGCAAACTGATGAAAAACAGGAAGCTGCGGCAACGATTCGGCGATCTTCGGGACGAAGGCCGGCTGGCGCGGCCGCCCAAGGGCTTCGACGCCGATCACCGCCACATCGAGTATCTGAAGCACAAGAGCTTCATCGTATGGCAGGAAACCAGCCTGAAAAAGCAGCTGCCGCCGGATCTGGCGAAAGAATTGCTGGCGGGATTCAAGGACGCCTATCCACTGGTTGCGTGGCTGCGCCAGGCGCGCTGAACCGCAGAAAGCGGCTCAGGTAATCTCGGTCGATTCCGAAGCTTCAGCTTCCTCGTCGGGAGCCCGGGTCGCTTTCACGAACATCGGCGCCAGCAGCAGGCCGGCCTCGAACAGCAGGCAGATCGGCACCGCGAGCAGCATCTGGCTCATCATGTCGGGCGGCGTCACCACTGCAGCGATCACGAAGGCGCCGACGATCACGTAGGGCCGCAACTGCTTGAGCTTGTCGACCGTCACCAGTCCCATGCGCACCAGCACGATGACCACGATCGGCACCTCGAATGTGACGCCGAACGCGATGAACAACGTCATCACGAAGCCGAAGTAGCTTTCGATATCGGGAGCGACTGTGATCGACTTGGGCGCAAACTCGTTGATAAATTTGAAGATCACGCCGAACACGAAAAAGTAGCAGAACGCGATGCCGGCGACGAACAGCAGCGACGACGACACCACCAGTGGCGCCACCAGCTTCTTCTCGTGTTCATAGAGCCCGGGTGCGATGAATGCCCAGACCTGATACAACACCACCGGCAACGCGATGATGAACGCGACCAGCAGCGTCACCTTGACCGGGATCAGGAACGGCGTGATCACACCGGTAGCGATCATCTTGCTACCGGCGGGCAGCGCCGCCATCATCGGCCGCGCCAGCAGATCGTAGATACGCGCGGCCCATGGCATCAGGCACACGAACACCACCACGATCGCGGCCGAGGCTCGCACGATCCGGTTGCGCAACTCGATCAGGTGCGAGATGAAGGTATCTCCGGCACTCGGTGTTTCTTGGTCGTCGATCATGCGGCTCAGTGAAAGGATGCGGGAGGCTTGCGGACAACGCCGGGAGGACGGAACTTGGCGACGCGCGCCGCGCCGGAAATCACATGGGTCTTGCGGCCGCTCTGCTTCTTGTACCAGGCCGGAATCGACGAGGTCCGCACCAGCCGGTTTCTGCGAAAGCTCTTTACTTTCCGGGCCTGCTTCTCGGGCGTCGGCTCGTCGAGCAAAGGATTGGTGAACGCGGAATGCACGTCGCTCTCGATCTCGGACATGTTGCGTGCGATCGACTGTTCGACATTGCTGGCCGCTTCCTGCACTTCGTCCTTCATCTTGCGCAGCTCGTCGAGTTCCATCTCGCGGCTGACTTCGGACTTCACGTCGTTGATGTAGCGCTGCGCACGGCCGAACAGCGTGCCGGCCATGCGCGCGACCTTGGGCAGCCGCTCGGGGCCGACCACGACCAGCGCGACGACGCCGATCAGCGCAAGTTTCGACAGGCCGAGGTCAAGCATCGGGGCGAATTCGATGGAACCGTGCAAGCATGCCGGCACGGGATTGCGAAATCATCAGCTTTTCTTTTCGGTTGCGTCGACGTCGATGGCCGCCTTGTCGGCCGCTGCCTTTTCCTCTTCGCCCTTGACGCCATCCTTGAACCCCTTGACGGCCTTGCCGAGGTCGGAACCGATATTGCCGAGTTTCTTGGTACCGAAAACCAACATGACGATCACCAAGACGATCAGCCAATGCCAAATGCTAAACGAACCCATTACTCTCTCCTAAAGGGACGCGTACGTCCCGAAAATCACTGTCTCTCCCGGACCGCGGTCCGTTTATCGTTGCCCGCGCCAGGGGCGTGGACCGCCGATAACGTGCAAATGAAGATGGTACACCTCCTGCCCGCCATCCGGTCCAGTATTGAACTGGGTCTTGAAGCCACCGTTGCCGCGCCCGTCGTCCGCCGCCGAATAGCCGCAGCCCTGCTCCCGCGCAAGCTGCGGCGCCAGCAGCTGCATTTTACCCAACAAGTCGCGGTGGCTTTCGTCGCAATCCGCCAAGGTCGCAATATGTTGCTTCGGCACAATCAGGAAATGCACCGGCGCAGCTGGATTGATGTCGTGAAACGCGATCAGCTCATCGTCTTCGTAAATCTTCTTCGATGGCATATCGCCGGCGGCAATCTTGCAGAAAATACAGTTCGTCATGATGCTCCGTTCGATTCAATGTTGCCGGAAAGACCCTTACCAACTCAGTCGCCGTTGCGCTCGCGTTCGATCAGCTTGCGATTCGCTTTTTCCTCGATCCCCGAAATCCCTTCGCGGCGCGCCAGTTCATCCAGCACCTGCTGCGGCGTCAGGCCGAACTGGGCCAGCATAATCAGCGAATGGAACCAGAGGTCGGCGCACTCGTACAGCACTTTGGACGGATCGCCCCCGGCGCGCACGTCTTTCGCCGCCATCACGGTTTCGGTCGCTTCTTCGCCGATCTTTTTCAGGATCGCGTCGTCGCCCTTGGAGAACAGCCGCGCCACATAGGATTTGTCCGGATCGCCGCCGTTGCCGGGCTTGCGCGATTCAATCACTTGCGCCAGGCGCGTCAGGGTATCGCTCATAATTCGGACGGGCGCTGCCCGTCTGTCCCAGTATCGTGATCGAGGCGGATCGCTCCGCCCCGCATGTTATTTGTAGATATGCTCGGGGTCTTTCAGCACCGCTTCCACCGCCTGCCATTCCCCGCTCTTCGCGCTTCCCTCGAAACGCTGGTAGAAACAGGAATGCCGCCCGGTGTGGCAGGCGATCCCGGCGACCTGCTCGACCTTCAGCAGCACCACGTCTTCATCGCAATCGAGCCGGATTTCGTGGACCTTCTGGATATGCCCGGACTCTTCGCCCTTGTGCCACAGCTTTTTGCGCGAGCGGCTCCAGTATACCGCCTCGCCCAGTTCCACCGTTTTCGACAGCGCGTCGCGGTTCATCCAGGCAAACATCAGCACGTCGTTGGAGCCGACTTCCTGCGCGATCACCGGCACCAGTCCGTGCTCGTCCCACTTGACCTTGTTCAGCCACTTGGCCTTGATGCTCATGCCAACCTCATCGGAATATCCTGTTCCGCCATGAAGCGCTTCGCTTCCTGCACCGTATGCTGTCCATAGTGGAAAATGCTGGCTGCCAGCACCGCGTCGGCCCGGCCGCGCTTGATGCCGTCGGCCAGATCCTGCAGGCCGCCGACGCCGCCGGATGCGATCACCGGGATCGCCACCGCGTCCGAGACTGCCCGCGTCAGCTCCAGATCGAAGCCGCTCCGGGTGCCGTCGCGGTCCATGCTGGTCAGCAGGATTTCGCCGACGCCCAGTCCTTCCATCCTGCGCGCCCACTCGACCACGTCGAGTCCGGTCGCCTTGCGGCCGCCGTGAGTGAATACTTCCCATTTGCCGTCACCCGACTTCTTCGCATCGATTGCGACGACGATGCACTGCGAGCCGTATTTCTGCGCCGCGTCCGCCACCATTTGCGGATTCGCGATCGCGCTGCTGTTGATGCTGATCTTGTCGGCGCCCGCATTGAGCAGGCGCCGCACGTCGTCAACGCTGCGCACGCCGCCGCCGACGGTGAGCGGAATGAAGACCTGGGACGCCACCGCCTCGATGATATGCAGGATCAGGTCGCGTCCATCCGAAGTGGCGGTAATGTCGAGAAAGGTCAGTTCATCGGCACCCTGCTCGTCATAGCGGCGCGCGATTTCGACCGGATCGCCGGCATCGCGCAGCTCGACGAAATTGACGCCCTTGACGACACGCCCGGCGGTCACGTCGAGACAGGGAATGATGCGTTTTGCCAGGCTCATGCTCGGACACTCATGCTTGGTCGTCTTCCGGCTCTTCGACGCCGCTCAACGCGTCGGCGCGCTCCTGTGCGGCCCGCAGGTCGAGCGTGCCCTCATAGATGGAGCGTCCGCAGATCACGCCCTCGATCCCTTCGTCCTGCACTGCGCACAACGCTTCGACATCCTTGATATCGTGCAGCCCGCCCGATGCGATGACCGGAATCGTCATGCTTTGCGCCAGCTTCACGGTGGCGTCGATGTTGACGCCGGCCATCATGCCGTCGCGCCCGATATCGGTGTAGACGATCGCTTCGCAGCCGTAGTCTTCGAATTTCCTCGCCAGGTCGATCACTTCGTGACCGGACAGCTTGCTCCAGCCGTCGGTCGCGACCTTGCCGTCCTTCGCGTCCAGGCCGACGATGATCTGGCCCGGGAATGCGCTGCATGCATCATGCAGGAAGCCGGGGTTCTTGACCGCGGCGGTGCCGATGATGATGTAGGACAGGCCGTCGTCCAGATAGCGCTCGATGGTATCGAGGTCGCGGATGCCGCCGCCCAGCTGCACCGGGATTTCGTCTACGTCGTTCTCCAGCGCGAAGTCGCGCACCACCTGGATGATCGACTTCACCGCCGCCTCGTTCTTCGGCTTGCCGGCGAATGCGCCGTTCAGGTCGACCAGATGCAGCCGGCGCGCGCCTTGCGCAAGCCAGTGGCGCGCCATCTGCGCGGGGTCTTCGGAAAACACGGTGGCCTTGTCCATATCGCCTTGTTTCAGGCGGACGCAATGACCGTCCTTGAGGTCGATGGCAGGAATCAGCAGCATGGCTACATTAAATGGAAGTGAGGTTGGACAAGAATATTACGGTTTCCAGTGTACGAAATTCCGGTACAGCCGCAGGCCGGCGCTTGCACTTTTCTCCGGGTGGAACTGGGTCGCGAAGATGTTTTCGCTGGCTACCGCGCACGCGAAAGATGCGCCGTAGTCGGTTTCGCCCGCCACCTGTTCGCGCAACGCCGGAACCGCGTAGTAACTGTGCACGAAATAGAAATAACTGTCGTCGGCAATGCCGTCCCAGAGCGGGTGGGACAGGGTCTGCCGAACCCGGTTCCAGCCCATCTGCGGCACCTTGAAACGCGAGCCGTCCTGCTGCCGCATGCCATCGAGGCGAAAACGCACCACTTTCCCCGGCAGCAAACCGAGGCCGGGCGTGTCGCCCTCCTCGCTCCAGTCGAACAGCAATTGTTCGCCCACGCAGACGCCCAGCAACGGCTTGGAGCGGGTCGCTTCGACCACCGCTTCCTGCAGTCCGGACTCGCGCAGGCAACGCATGCAATCCGGTATCGCGCCCTGTCCCGGCAACACCAGCCGGTCGGCCGATCTGATATCGGCCAGTTCGCCCGAAATGCGCACGTCGGCTTCCGGCGCCACCTGGCGCAGCGCCTGCGCCACCGAGCGCAGGTTGCCCATCCCGTAATCCACCACAACGATCTTGTTCATGTCAGAAAGTCAAAACTTCACGCCGGATTACAGGCTGCCCTTGGTCGAAGGAATGGTGCCGGCGGCGCGCGCATCAAGTTCGGCGGCCATGCGCAGCGCGCGGCCGAACGCCTTGAACACGGTCTCGCACTGGTGGTGCGCATTCTCGCCGCGCAGGTTGTCGATATGCAAGGTCACCAGCGCATGATTGACGAAACCCTGGAAGAACTCGTGCGTCAGGTCGACGTCGAAGGCGCCGATCATCGAGCGCTTGAACGGCACATGGAATTCGAGCCCGGGGCGCCCGGAGAAATCGACCACCACGCGCGACAGCGCCTCGTCCAGTGGCACATAGGCATGGCCGTAGCGGCGTATGCCCTTCTTGTCGCCGATCGCCTTCGCGAACGCCTGGCCGAGCGTGATGCCGACGTCTTCGACCGTGTGATGCGCGTCGATGTGCAGGTCGCCGGCAGCCTCGATGTCGAGGTCGATCAGGCCGTGACGGGCAATCTGGTCGAGCATGTGGTCGAGGAAGGGGACGCCGGTATTCAGCTTCTGGCGGCCGCTGCCGTCAAGATTGATCGCGACACGGATCTGCGTCTCGTTGGTATGGCGGACGACCTCTGCGGTGCGTGACGTAGGCATGTGAATAGGGGTAGGCAAATTACGACGCGAGCGACGCCTGCATCGCGTCGAGGAAAATCTTGTTTTCTTCCGGTGTGCTGACGTTGACCCGCAGGCA
This sequence comes from uncultured Noviherbaspirillum sp., assembly GCA_966211575.1. GTDB lineage: Bacteria > Pseudomonadota > Gammaproteobacteria > Burkholderiales > Burkholderiaceae_D > Noviherbaspirillum. The sequence goes on along the minus strand of CBIHOK010000125.1, from coordinate 1,238 downwards.
GTTTTCCAGCAATGGATGCATTTTACCGACATTTTTGACCAAAACCCCACGCTCCAGCAATCCGGCGAATACCGCGTCAGACGATTTCGCGCCGGGCAGCAGCCGCAGCAGCAGGAAATTGGCTGCCGACGGGAAAACATGGATTCCGCCCAGCGCCGTCAGCGCCGCCGTGAGTGCGGCCCGCTCGCTGCGCAACAGCGCGGCCTGCGCGTCCAGCACATTGGCATGTTCGAGCATGAATTCGGCGGTCGCCTCGGTCAGCACGTTCACGTTGTAGGGCGGGCGCACCTTGTCGAATTCCGACAACAGCGCCGCGCCGGCCGACATGTAACCGAGCCGGATGCCCGCGAGGCCGAGCTTGGACACGGTGCGCATCACGATCAGGTTGTCGAATTCCGCCAGGCGCGGCATGAAGCTGGCCTGGGCGAACGGCTGGTAGGCTTCGTCGACCACCACCAGCCCGCTGTCGCCGACCGCCCGCAGGATTGCGAGCATGTCGTCTTCGTCATACAGGTTGCCGGTCGGGTTGTTCGGATAGGCCAGGTAAGTGATGACCGGCCGGTCCCGCTCGATCGCCGCCAGCATCGCGGGCAGGTCCAGCGAAAAATCGGGCCTGAGCGGCACCCCCAGGTATTCCATGCCGGCCAGCCGGGCCGACATCCAGTACATGACGAATCCCGGCGTCGGCGCCAGCACCTTGGCGCCGGGCCGGGCGCAAGCCGTCGAAATGATCGAAATCAGTTCGTCCGATCCGTTGCCGAGCATGACGTCGAAACCGGCAGGCACGCCCATGCGCTCGCGGATGCTGCGCTTGAGCCCCGCATAAGACGGAACCGGATAACGGTTCAGCATGGTATCCGCAAGGCGGCGCCCCAGTTCGGCACGCAATTCCTGTGGCAGCGCGTAGGGATTTTCCATCGCGTCGAGCTTGACCAGGCCCTGCGAGTCGGCCACATGGTAGGCGGAAAGCGCGCGCACCTCGGGGCGAATGACGTTTTCTATCACTGACATGGATGCTCCGTGGGACAACGTTGAATCAGGCGACCAGGTCGTCGAGGGCCGCCAGCCGGCTTTCGGCCAGGCGGCAGTAATCCGGGTTGAGCTCGAAGCCGGCGAAATTCCGGCCGCAGCGCCGGGCCGCAACCGCGGTGGTGCCGCTGCCCATGAACGGATCCAGCACCACCCCATCCGGCGGGCAGGAGGCCTTGACCATGCGCTCGATAATCTCCAGCGGCTTC
>CBIHOK010000124.1:0-11426 GCA_966211575.1 uncultured Noviherbaspirillum sp. | reverse complement strand
GGTTGTGCAGCATCGCATGCGGCACGCCGTCGCCCTCGGCGCGGAAGAACACCGCTGTGCCTTCGACCCGCGGCGGCGGATTGACGAACAACGACTGCAGGAATTCGTTGAGCGGGATCTGGTGCTTGCGGATATTCGCGAACACCAACTCGCGCCCGGTTTTCCAGGTCAGCAACAGCGTCATGATGGCGACCCCGAGCACCAGCGGGAACCAGCCGCCGTGCACGATCTTGAGCGTATTGGCGGAAAAGAGCGCGACATCGATCACCAGGAAGAAGCCGGTGGCGCCCCAGCACAGCAGCAGGTTGTAGCGCCACTTGTAGCGGATCACGAAGAAGGTCAGCAGGGTGGTGGTGATCATGGTCGCGGTGACCGCGATGCCGTAGGCGGAAGCCAGGTGGCTGGAGGAGCCGAAACCGATCACTGCCAGCAGCACCGCGACCAGTTGCAGCCAGTTCACCAGCGGGATGTAGATCTGGCCGATCTCCCGGTCCGACGTATACAGCACGCGCATACGCGGCAGGAAGCCGAGCGAAATCGCCTGCTGGGTGATCGAAAAGGTGCCGGAAATGGTGGCCTGGGAAGCGATCACAGTCGCCACCGTGGATACCGCCACCAGCGGATAGACGCTCCAGGGACCGAGCTGCTGGTAGAACGGATTGTTGACCGCGCCTGGATGCGCGAGCAGCAGCCCGCCCTGGCCCAGGTAGTTCAGCGCCAGTGCCGGAAACACGATCCAGAACCAGGCGACCCGGATCGGCTGCTTGCCGAAGTGGCCGACGTCGGCATACAGTGCTTCGGACCCGGTGAATGCCAGCACCACCGCACCCAGCGCAACGAATCCGATCCAGCCGTTGCCGGCCAGGAAGTGCAGCGCATACAGCGGGTTGAGCGCCATCAGCACCGCCGGATTGCGGAAAATGTTGAACATGCCCATGGCCGCCAGCGCCGCGAACCAGACCACCATGATCGGGCCGAACCATTTGCCGATGCCGGCAGTGCCGTGGCGCTGCACCGTATAGAGCCCGACCAGGATGCCTACCGTCAACGGAATCACATAAGACTGGAGCGCCGGCGTCGCCACCTCCAGGCCTTCCATCGCCGACAGCACCGAGATCGCCGGCGTGATCACGCCATCGCCGAAGAACAGCGCGGCCCCGATCAGCCCGACCAGCATCAGCGGGTAATGCCAGCCCGATTTCGGCGTGACCGACGACAGCGCCAGCGCCATCAGCGCGATGATGCCCCCTTCGCCGCGGTTGTCGGCGCGCAGGATCAGCGTGACGTATTTCAGGGAAACGATGATGGTCAATCCCCATACGATCAGCGATACCACGCCCAGCAGGTTGGCCGGGTTGAGCTCGACGCCGTGCTCGGGAGAAAACACTTCCTTCATCGTGTACAGGGGGCTGGTGCCGATGTCGCCGTAGACGATGCCGATTGCGGCCAGCGTCAGCGCGCGCAGATTGCTGCTCGAAGAGGAGGAAGACAAACCTTGGCCTTTCGCTTATGTTGCAGTGCGGGATGCGTAGCTTAACCCTTTTTCGGGCGCTGCGCACCTGTGGCCTGCCCTCAGTGCACGCCGTGGGCGGTAATCAGGTCGCCGCCTTCGCCGGGACGATTGATGCGGGACCAGCTCCCGCTTCGCAGCAAATCTTCGAGCTGCTCGGCCGGCACCGGCGGGCTGAAAATGAAGCCTTGCGCGCTGGTGCAGTCGCGTGCCTTCAGGTAGGCCAATTGTTCGGCGGTCTCCACGCCGCCGGCAACCACGTTGATGCCGAGGTTGTGCGCCAGGCTGATGATGGCCGAGGTGATGGCGGAGTCCTCGCGCCGGTGCGGCAGGTGCTGGACGAAGGATTTGTCGATCTTCAGCACGTCGATGCCGAAATCCTGGAAATCCATCAGCGCCACGCTGCCGGTGCCGAAATTGTCGAGCGTGATGCGGATGCCGAGCGCCCGCAGCTCGCTCAGCGTGTCCTTGATTTCCGGATGCAGCGCCAGCATTCCCTCCGGTATTTCCAGTTCCAGCAGTTCCGGGGGCATGCCGGCATCGCGCAGGATGGCCGGGATCTGCGCGACGAACTGCGGGTTATTGAACTGGAGCGCCGAGCAATTCACCGACAGCCGCAGCTCGGGCAGCCCCTGCGCCTGCCAGCGCCTTACCTGGTGGCTCGCTTCGCGCAACGCCCATTCGCCGATCTCGACGATCAAGCCGGTCTCTTCGGCCAGTTGCAGGAATTCCGCCGGCAGCACCATTTCGCGCTCGCCGGTGCGCCAGCGCAGCAGCGCTTCGACGCTCGATATCTTCCAGTCGGCCAGGTCGATCTGCGGCTGGTAGTACAGTTCGAAGCGATGGTCGCGCAAGGCGCCGCGCAGCGCCGTTTCGCGGTCCTTCTTCCAGGCCGGCTCCGAAAACAGTTCGCCGTTGTAGACCTGGTAGGTATGGCGGCCCGCGTCCTTCGCGCGGTACAGCGCCAGGTCGGCGCGCTTGAGCAGCTCCACCGAACTCTTGGCGTCGCTCGGATAGACGCTGATGCCGATGCTGGTGCCGCTCTGCACTTCCTGCGCATCGAGCCGGTAAGGCCGGCCCAGTTCCAGGATCAGCTTGCGCGCCAGGGTTTCCGATGCTTCCGGCTGCGACACGTCGCTCTGGATGACGACGAACTCGTCGCCGCCGAGGCGCGCGACGAAGTCGGTCTCGCGGACCGACGACAGCAGGCGCATCGCCACCTCCTTCAGCAGCAGGTCGCCGCTATGATGGCCGAAGGTGTCGTTGACGTACTTGAAGCGGTCGAGATCGAGCAGCAGCACCGCCAGCGGCAGGTTGGTGCGTTGCGACAGCGCGAGCGCCTGGTGCAGCCGGTTGCTGAAATTGACGCGGTTGGGCAGGCCGGTCAGCGCATCGTGGTTCGCGAGGAACAGCGTCTGCTCCTCGACCAGCCGGTGTTCGGTCTGGTCGCGCATGATCTTGACGTAGCCGCGCAGGCTGCCGTCGTCGTTCCATAACGGGGTGACCGAGCCGGTGGCCCAGAAGCGGCTGCCGTCCGGCCGCAGATGCCAGCGATCGTCGTCGGAGCGGCCGCTGCGGCGCGCCTCCTCAAGCTCGCGCAGCGGCTCGCCGGCTTCCCGGTCCTCCACCGTAAACAACGTCATCAGCGGCTGGCCAAGCGCTTCCGACGCAGTCAGGCCGAAGATTCTCTCGGCGCCGGAATTCCAGCTCTGTATCCGGCCGTGCGGATCGATCATCATGATCGCGTGGTCGGTGGATGCTTCCACCAGGCGCCGGAAATCCTGCTGGGAGCGCGCCAGCGCGCGCTCGGCCTCGGCCCGCTGGGTCATGTCGGTATTGGTTTCGAGCCAGCGGTAAGGCTTGCCTTCATGGAAGTCGAGCACCCACTTGGTGAGCACCAGCAGCTCGCGTCCGTCGCGCGTGACGTGCACCACTTCGCCTTCCCAGAAATGGCGACGCGCGGCAATGTCGAGTATCTCCTTCAGCGGCAGCGGAAAACGGGTGCGCAGCAATTCATGGCTGCTCCGTCCCAGCGCTTCCGCCCGGCTATAGCCGTACTGGCGTTCGGCGCTCCGGTTCCAGTAGGTGATCACGTCATCCATGTTGCGCGCCAGGATCGCATCGTGGGTCAGGTCGAGCAGGCTGGCCTGCTCCTGCAGCTGGCGGGTCTGCGTGGCGGCGCGCTGTTCCTGCAGGCGCAGACCGGTGATGTCGCGAATTACCGAAACTGCGCCGGAGATGCGGCCGCCGGCGTCGCGCAGCGGCCGTGCACTGGCGCTGAGCCAGCATCCGTCCGGCAGACTCGGGGAGCGGACCAGGCAGACCGCACCATCGACATGTTCGCCGTGCAGCGCCCGCATGATCGGACGCTGGTCTTCGGGGAACACGGTCTTGCCATCCGCCTGCAGCAGCTGGAACGCCTTTATCGATTGATGCGGATCGTCTTCGAGGGGGGTCAGGCTGAACATGCGCCGGCCGGCCCGGTTCACCATGATCAACCGTTCCGCGTTGTCGATCACCACGACCGCATCCGCCATGCTGTCGAGAACGGAGCGGGTAATCGCGACCTGACGCGCCAGCGCCTCCTCCATCGTCTTGCGCTCCGAGATATCGCGCAACGATGCGAAAAACAGCAGGCGATGCGGGGTTTCGATCGGCGTGATCGTCAGTTCAACCGGAAATTCGCTGCCGTCGCGCCGCAGGCCGCTGACTTCCACATGCCGGTTCAACAGGCGCCCCTGTCCGCTGCGCAGATAGCGCTTGAGGCCCGAGTTATGCGCTTCCCGGTAGCGCTCCGGGATGATGAAATTGGCCAGCGGCTTGCCGACGACCTCTCCCGGCCGCCAGCCGAAAATCCGTTCCGCCTGCCTGCTCCAGTCGACGACATTACCTTGCGGATCCATCGCGATGAACGCATCCAGCGCGCTGTCGAGAATCTGCCGGTACAGCTTCTCGGCCTGGCCTGGGTCTTGGAACAGCGTTTTCATGGCGGATCGGGAATTTCGGGAAGAATAGCGGCAATGTTTCCGCTGGCGCCTCTGTGCAAAAGCGCGGGCCTGGTGGCGGCAAGCTTCCCGGACGTGCGCAGCCCCCGGTTTTATCGCGCGGTTTCAGGTGTGACAAGGACTGTGGCGCGTGGTTTCAAGGGAAAGCAACGGAAAGCCCGGATTTGCAGCCCGATACGCCGCGCCGGCCCGCTTCCCGGGCCGAAAACGGGGAAAATTTGATCGCGCGCAAACGGGGCTGCGGCGCACTTGCCTACCATGCGCGCTGAGGTGGTGCAGCGCAGCAATTCCCTTCGCCATCATGCCACCCGCTCTTCCGGAGAAAAGCATGGCCAGTCGCCCCACCCCGCCGGTGTCGCCAGTTCCCGCCCCTGCCATCACGGCCGCCGCGGCACACGCGCTGCCGTGGATGATTTCCGACGTCGAAGCGCCTGCCGCCATCGACCGCCTAATCCACGCGACGATGGGCCGCCTTACCGGCGGCATCTCGCCGGCCGGCCTGGCACTGGCTTACCTGGACTGGGGGCTGCACCTGGCTGAATCGCCCGGCAAATGGCAGCGGCTGGGGGAAAAAGCGGTGCGCAAGGCGGCCCGCTTCGGCCTGTATGCGGCGCGTGCGCCGTTCGAGCGCAATCCCGAACCCTGCATCGAACCGCTGCCGCAGGACCGGCGCTTTCGCGGCGCGGCCTGGAAGCGCTGGCCGTTCGACCTGATCCAGCAAGGCTTCCTGCTGCACCAGCAGTGGTGGTACAACGTGACCACCGGGGTCGGCGGCGTGTCGCCGCATCACGAACAGGTGGTGGCATTCGTCACGCGCCAGTTGCTGGACATGGTGTCGCCGCTCAACTTCATCCCGACCAATCCGGAGCTGCTGGATGCCACCGTGCGCGAGGGCGGCGGCAACCTGGTGCGCGGCGCATGGAATGTCATCGAGGACTGGGAACGCCGCCTGGGCGGCAAGCCGCCGGTCGGCGCCGAGAATTTCCAGCCCGGGCGCCAGGTGGCGCTCACGCCCGGCAAAGTGGTCTGCCGCAACCGCCTGATCGAACTGATCCAGTACGCGCCGGCCACCGGCCAGGTACAGGCGGAGCCGATCCTGATCGTGCCAGCCTGGATCATGAAGTACTACATCCTCGACCTGTCGCCGCAGAATTCGCTGGTGCGCTACCTGGTCGAACGCGGTCATACCGTTTTCATGATCTCCTGGCACAACCCGACCCAGGAAGACCGCGACCTCGGCATGGAAGACTACCTGCGGCTGGGCGTGCTGCAGGCGCTGGCGGCGGTACGCGCGATCGTGCCGGAGCGGAAGGTGAACGCAGTCGGCTACTGCCTGGGTGGCACCCTGCTGGCTATCGCCGCCGCCTGGCTGGCCCGAAACGGCGACGACAGCCTGAATTCGCTGACCCTGCTGGCGGCCCAGACCGACTTCACCGAAGCCGGCGAACTGATGCTGTTCATCGACGACAGCCAGCTCGACTACCTGGACGACATGATGTGGGAACAGGGCTATCTGACCGCGAGCCAGATGGCCGGCGCGTTCCAGCTGCTGCGCTCGAACGACCTGGTATGGTCGCGGATCGTGCATCAATACCTGATGGGCACGCGGCCGCCGATGACCGACCTGATGGCATGGAACGCCGACTCGACCCGGCTGCCGTACCGGATGCACAGCGAATACCTGCATCACCTGTTCCTGAAGAACGACCTGTTCGAAGGCCGCTTCCGCATCGACGGCAAGCCGGTCGCGCTGGGCGACATCCGGGTGCCGATCTTCGCGGTCGCCACCGAGACCGACCATGTCGCTCCGTGGAAGTCGGTCTACAAGATCCACCTGCTGCCGGCGTCGGAAATCAGCTTCCTGCTCACCAGCAGCGGCCACAACAACGGCATCGTCAGTCCGCCGGGCCTGGCAGGCCGTCACTTCCGGCTGGCGCGGCGGATACCGGGCAGCGGCTATACCGGCCCGCAGGCCTGGTATCTGGGCACGCCGGAGCGTACCGGTTCCTGGTGGCCGGCTTGGGCCGGCTGGCTGGAACAACGCTCCTCCGGCAAGCGCCCGCCGCCCGCGTTCGGCGCTCCGGCGGCAGGCTATCCGCCATTGGCCGAGGCACCCGGCATCTATGTGCAGGAACGCTGAAACCCGCTTCAGCCACAGCCCGCGCACCATGCCCGGAAGCCGGCGGCATAAATACCACAGCCTTCGAAACTGCGCCGGATTCGGGATAGAATAGAAGCAATGCCGTCTGTACCGCCGAACCGATGCATCGCGCGTCGCACCGGCGACCGGAGCCGCCTTCGATGCCACGCAGCTGGCGCACCCGCCGCAGTTCGGCGCCGGCTCCAGTACGCTGATACGGCGCATCGGGACCGACATGATGGAAGCGCTTCTCAAGCATCTGGTAGACATCACCTGTCAGCGGGATCACGCACTGCTCGACAATTCGGTGGTGTCGGCGCTCCATGAACTGGTCGGCGCCCGCCAGGTGCGGGTGTACGAGCTGTTCCGCTTCCGCGACGGGCTGTTCCTGCGGCCGCGCACCTGGATCGAAGATGGCGTGGCAGTGTCGGCCGAAGAAGCCGGCACGACCGAACCGGCCGGTGAGCCGCTGGCCGGGCATACCGCGCTGATGGAAGGGATCGGACGACGCAGCAACTGCATCGAAGACACCAATGCGGCCGGCGAACGCGTGCTGTGGCTGCCGATCTGGCTCAGCGACAAGGTCAGCACCTGCCTCGAAGTCATCGAACCCACTCCTTACGGGCCCGCCACCCTGCACATGATCGAAGGCATCCTGTGCGTGTACCGCAATTACCAGGGCATCATCGACTACAGCGAACGCGATTCGCTGACCGGTCTGCTCAACCGCAAGACCTTCGACGAAAAATTCTCGCGCATGCTGGCCGCCTGCAGCCCCGACAGTTCGCCGCAGGACTTGGAGGAGCGGCGCCATCATCACGAGGCCGGCATCGGCCACTGGCTCGCGGTAGTCGATATCGACCATTTCAAGCGCGTCAACGACCAGTTCGGCCATCTGTACGGCGACGAAGTCCTGATCCTGATGGCGAACCTGCTGCGCGCATCGTTCCGCTCGCAGGACCGGGTATTCCGTTTCGGCGGAGAAGAATTCGTGGTGCTGCTGCGCTCGACCTCGCTGGAGGACGCGCGCAAGATCTTCGAGCGCTTCCGCGCCAACGTCGAGCAGCACGTATTCCCGCAAGTGGGCAGGGTCACGGTCAGCGTCGGCTTCGCCAGCATCTCGACCGAATCGCCTGTGGTCATCCTGGGCCATGCCGACCAGGCGCTGTACTACGCGAAGGCCAACGGCCGCAATCGCGTGTGCTACTACGACGAACTGGTGCGCAGCGGCCAGCTGCATTCCGAAATGTCGAACGACACGGTCGAATTTTTCTAAGCTGCCCCCAGCGCTACTTCCTGCCGCACAACTCCACTGCCTTGCGCACCAGCGCGTCGATCGGCACCGGTTTGCTGATATGCGCGGAAAAGCCTGCTTCGCGCGCGCGCTCCGCATCTTCCAGGCGCCCCATGCCGGTGACCGCGATGGCCGGTACCTTGGCGTAGCCGGGTTTGGCGCGCAGCGCGCGAATCAGCGCGTAGCCGTCCATCTCCGGCATTGCGATGTCCGACACCAGCAGGTCGACCTGCTGGTTGTCGAAAATCCGTAGCGCCTCTTCGGCGCTGCCCGCGGTCGCCACCTCGGCGCCTTCCATTTCGAGCAGCGCCTTCAATCCGCTGACCGCGTCGGGGACGTCGTCGACCAGCAGGATGATCAGGCCGGCAATGCCGGGATGCGCCACGCCGAGATAGGGCGCCGCCTCGTCCTGCTGCGGTCGCGACAGCGGGAACCAGACCGAAAAGCGGGCGCCGCGGCCCGGCCCTTCGGAAGCCACCGCAACCCGGCCGCCATGCAGCTCCGCGATGTGCCGCACCAGCGTCAGTCCGATGCCGAGGCCACCCTTGCTGCGCACGGTCGGCGCGCCGGCCTGGCGGAACATGTCGAACACGTGTGGCAGGAATTCGGGCGCGATGCCTTGCCCGCTATCGATCACGTCCAGGCGCGCCATGCCCTCTTCCTGTGCCAGCCGCAGCTCGACCGCCGCACCTTCTTTCGAAAACTTGATCGCGTTGCTGAGCAGGTTCAGCACGACCTGTTCGACCCGCACCCGGTCGGCATGGATCAGCAAAGGCCCGGGCAGGTCCGATATCCATATGCGCACGCCGGCCGCCGCCGGATCGGCGCTCATCACCTCGACGATGGAATCGACCGCGGCGCGCAGGTCGACTTCCGACAGCGACAGCGACAGCTTGCCGGTGGTCAGACGCGACAGGTCGAGCAGGTCGTCGATGATTTTTGCCTGGCTCAGCACGGCGTTGCGGATCACGTTGGCGGCGCGCGTGCCAGCCGGTGATTTCGCGACTTCCGGCATGCGCGTGAGCAGCTCGGCGTTGATGTGGATCAGGTTCAGCGGATGCCGCAATTCGTGCGACATGATGGCCAGGAATTCATCCTTCATCGCATTCGCGACCTGTGCCTGGTCGCGCCGCTCCAGCTCCCGGCTCAGCTGCGCATCGCGCAGGTTTTCCTGCAGCTTGCGCTCGGTCTGGTCGCGCGCGATCTTCGCATAGCCGTAGAATTCGCCGTCACGCAGCGGCGTCATCACGCCGCTGCAGTACAGGCGGCTGCCATCCTTGCGGCGGTGCCAGCGCTCGTCCTCGGAGCGGCCCTGCTCCCGCGCACGCCGCCGCTCTTCGTCCGGCATGCCGCAAGCCCGGTCTTCCGGCGAAAAGATCAGGTCGATGGTCTTGCCCAGCACCTCTTCCTCGACATAGCCGAACATGCGCTCGGCACCTTTGTTCCAGCTGGTGATCGCGCCTTCGGTATCGGTGGTGATGATCGCGTAGTCCTTGGTGCTTTCCGCCGCCAGCCGCATGCGCTGCTCGCCGGCGCGCAATTTTTCTTCCGCCAGGCGGCGCCCGGTGATGTTGAAGAAGGTCAGTACCGCACCGTCGATCCGGTCTTCGGTGGTGCGGTAGGGCAGCATGCGCGCGATGTAGAAGCTGCCGTCGACGCTGCGCACCTCGCGCTCGGTCGCGTGCAGCGTTTCGAAGGTGTTGGCAGCGTCGTCGGCCAGCTCGTCGTAATTGAGGCGGTGCGTAATGTCGAGCAGCGAGCGTCCGATGTCCGAGGGAATGATGCTGAAGATATCGGTCGCGCGCGGCGTGTAGCGCTTGATCCGCATCGCGCGGTCGACGAACACGGTGGCGATGTCGGTCGAGGCGATCAGGTTGTTCAGGTCGTCGTTCACCTTGCCGGTTTCCTCGACCTTCATCTTCAACTCGTAATTGACGGTGATCAATTCCTCGTTGACCGATTGCAGCTCTTCCTTGCTGGTTTCCAGTTCCTCGGTGGCCGAGCGCAACTCTTCGTTGATCGCCTGCAGCTCCTCGTTCGAGGCGCGCAATTCCTCGGTCGAGGCTTCCGCCTGTTCCACGGTTTCCCGCAGCTGCTCCTTGGTGCGCTGCAGTTCCTGCTCCAGTTGCGTCGCCACCGCGTCCTTGCCGTCGCCGGGCGGCGCCTCGCTCAGGGTTTCCTCGGTCTCGTGGAACAGCACCAGCGCAAAATCGGCGGCCGCCGCGTCGTCATGGAACGGGCGGACCGTGATGTTGACGAAACAGCTGCGGTCGTCGCGCTTGAGCCGGACCCGGCGCGCCTCCACGCTCTTGCCGCTCTGCCAGCCCTGGAACAGCGCAGTGCGCAATTCGACCTGCAATTCCGGCAGCACCAGCGCCAGCAGGTTGCGCGAGGGCTCCCCGCCGATATGCCGCAGGAAGCGCCCGGCCCGGTCCGACATGTGGACGATGTTCGACTCCTGGTTGACGAGCACGCTCGGCGGCGCATACTGCGCCAGCACCCGCTGGTGCACTTCATCGAACGAGAAGGGGCGCCGGTTCTGCTCCTTGGCCGCCGACGGCAGCGGGGACGTGGTCCGGCCCGGCGAACGCAGCGGCAGCGCCGGCGTATAGCGCGCGCTGCGCGGCATCACGCGGGCGCGGTATATCCGGTTTTTCTTGTCGACTACCGTGAAATAGTTGCCCAGCGCGTCCGCCGATTCCGAACTCCCGAGAAACAGGAAACCGCCCGGATTCAGCGAGGAATTGAACATTTCGAGCAACTGGGTCTGGATGTCGCGGCTCAGGTAGATCAGCAGGTTGCGGCAGCTGATCATGTCGAGCCGGGAAAACGGCGGATCGCGCAACAGGTTGTGCGCGGCGAACAGTACCCGGTCACGCACCGGTTTGCGGATCCGGTAGCGCTCGTCTTCGCGGGTAAAGAACTGGCGCAGGCGGCCGGGCGGAACGTCGGTCACGATATTGGCCGGATAGCAGCCGGCGCGCGCAATCGCAATCGCCTGCTCGTCGATATCGGTCGCGAACACTTGTATCCCGGGCGGCTTGGCCAGCATCGCCGCCTGCTCGGACAGCAGCATCGCCAGCGAATACGCTTCCTCGCCGGTGGAGCAGGCGGTGACCCAGGCACGCACCTGTTCGTCGCCCTGCCGGTTCTGGAACAGTTGCGGCAGCACTTCCCGTTCCAGCGCCTCGAAGGCTTCGCGATCACGGAAGAAATTGGTGACGCCGATGAGCATGTCGTTGAGCAATGCCGTGCTTTCCTGCTCCTCGGTCTGCAGCAGCTCGCGGTACGCAAACAGGTTGTTCACGCCGCGCACCTGCAGGCGCCGTTCGATCCGGCGCAACACGGTAGCCCGCTTGTAGTACCGGAAATCGTGTCCGGTATGAATGCAAAGCAAGGCCAGCACGTCCTGCAGTGCCTTTTCTGCATCCTCATCCAGCGAAGCCGGCCGCTTTGCCGCCAGCGGCGCCTCCGGCG
>CBIHOK010000123.1:0-11429 GCA_966211575.1 uncultured Noviherbaspirillum sp. | reverse complement strand
TGCAGCTGGGGTTCTGGCTGCGGCGGGTGGTCAAGGCGCGGGCGGTGAAAGCAGCGCCGCCGCCCAGACGGGCGAACCATTCCCGGCCGGCGTGACCGAGGACGCGTGACACGCCGAACCGGCGCCGCCAAGTACTGGGCCGGCCGTCGCCGGAAACCCGGCTTTCGCGCCAACATGGAGGAGGCGTTGCAGCGTTGGTTCTTGGCGTCGTTCTTGCCAACACGAGGGGAGTGAGTCGAGGCAACTACTGTTTCCAAACGGCTATGTGCGAAATGAGCAGAAAATCTCCTTGCGTTTAACTATAGAGTACTATAGGATTAGGTCGAACGATGATTGATGAATTGCTGCCTGTTCCAGGAGCCCGATTCAACGGGCAATCCCGGGATGGTCAGCAAAAAATTTTTCCTCGGCAATTACTATATAGTTCTATAGTAATTGGGGTGGTTGAGGCATCGAGATTGCGAAAGCCGGTATCGGAGGCGTTGTCCTTTAATCCGGCGCAGTTACCTAAACAGGAGCGAAATTCCAATGAAGAATCTGGCACATGAATGCATGAGCGGGAGGATGGCATGAACTCGGCCTATCTGCCGTGGCTGGGCATGCTGATCGATGGCGAATGGCAAGGCGGAGCCGGCCGCGAGACACGCCCGGTGATCAACCCGGCGACCGAAGAAACGCTGGCCGAACTGCCGCTCGCTTCAGTGCAGGATCTGGACCGCGCGCTGCAGGCGGCCGAACGCGGTTTCGCCACCTGGTCCACAGTCTCGGCCTGGGAACGGGGCGGGATCATGAAGCGGGCTGCGGCAATCATCGATACCCGCAAGCGCGAAATCGCCCGCATCCTGACTCTCGAAAACGGCAAGCCGCTGGCCGATTCGGTGGGCGAGATGGACCGCGTGATCGAGACCATCTGCTGGTGCGCAGAAGAAGGAACCCGTACTTACGGCCGCACCATGGTGCCGAGAAGCGCCGGTGTCAGCGAGATGACGTTCAAGCGCCCGGTGGGGCCGGTGGCGGCGTTCGCTCCGTGGAATTTCCCGGCGGTGCTGGTGGCGCGCAAGCTGGGCGCCGCGCTGGCGGCGGGCTGCTCGATCGTGATCAAGCCGGCCGAAGAAACACCCGGCGCCTGCATCGAGATCGCGCGGGCGTTCCAGGAAGCAGGCGTGCCGGCCGGCGTCATCAATCTCGTGTTCGGCATTCCTGCGCAGGTGTCGGAGCACCTGATTCGTTCGCCGATCATCCGCAAGGTCACCTTTACCGGCTCGGTTCCGGTCGGGCGCTTGCTGAGCCGTCTGGCGGGCGAACATCTAAAGCCGGTCACCATGGAACTGGGCGGCCATTCGCCTGTGCTGGTGTTCGACGATGTCGATGTGGCGAAGGTTGCCCGCGCCAGCGTGCGCTTCAAGTTCCGCAACGCCGGCCAGGTCTGCCTGTCGCCGAACCGTTTCTATGTGCATGAACGGGTGTACGACAGCTTCGTGGCGGCTTTCGCCGATGCCGCGAAAAACATCGTGGTCGGCAACGGCCTGGCCGAGACCAGCGAGATGGGGCCGCTGAACAATGCGCGCCGGTTGAGCGCCGCGCAGCAGTTCGTGGAAGAGGCCAGGGAGCGCGGCGCGAAGGTGGCTGCCGGCGGCGGCCGCATCGGCACCCGCGGCTATTTCTTCGAGCCGACCGTGCTGACGGATCTCGATGAACGTTCGGCCATCCTGCATGAAGAGCCGTTCTGCCCGGTGGTGCCGGTGATGCCGTTTGCAAACATCGATGACGCCATCGCCAAGGCGAACAGCGTCGATTTCGGACTGGCCGCCTACGCCTTCACCGGTTCGCTGAAGAATGCCGCGCAAGTGACCGAGCGCTTCGATGCCGGCTGGATCGGCATCAATTCATTCACGCCGTCGCTGGCAGACGCCCCCATCGGCGGCTTCAAGCAGAGCGGCATCGGCTACGAGGGCGGCCCCGAGGGGCTGGACGCTTACCTGCACATCAAATTCGCCAGCCAGGCGCTGCCGCTGTAAGCACGCCTGCCAATTACCTGACCGACCAAAAGAGGAGAACGAGCATCATGAGCCAGACTGAAAAGCAAACCGTCCTGAAGCATATGCCCTTCGGCGGCTATTACAAGCGCGAGGTGCCGGGGCCGGATACCGAGCTGACCCATACCAATCCCGGCACGCCGATGGGCGAATACATGCGCCGCTTCTGGCAGCCGGTTTGCCTTTCGGAAGAGCTGACCGACCTGCCGAAAGCGATCCGCATCCTGGGCGAAGACCTGGTCGCATTCCGCGACAAGAGCGGCCGCATCGGCGTGCTGCACCGTCATTGCGCGCATCGCGGCGCGTCGCTCGAATACGGCATCATCACCGAGCAGGGCATACGCTGCTGCTATCACGGCTGGCACTACGATGTCGACGGCACGCTGCTGGAGACGCCGTGCGAACCGGCCGAGAGCCGCATCAAGGATTCGGTTTGCCAGGGCGCCTATCCCGCATTCGAGCGCGACGGCCTGGTGTTCGCCTACATGGGCGCGCCCGACCAGAAGCCGGAATTCCCGGTGTTCGACACCTACCAGCAGCCGAAGGGAACCCGGCTGGTACCGTTCTCGAACGTCTATCCGTGCAACTGGCTGCAGGTGTTCGAAAACATCATGGATCACATGCATACCGCGGTGCTCCACAATCACATGACGGTGGAAGGCGTCGACAGCGAAGTGTCGGCCGGCGTTTCCCTGGAAGGGTTCGGCGACATGCCCGTGATGCACTGGGAGCCGACGCGCAACGGCAACGGCATGGTCTTCATTGCCACGCGCCGCCTTCCCGATGACAAGATCTGGGCGCGCATTACCGAAATGGCGTTCCCGAACTACCTGCAGATCGGATCGCTGGTGCCGACCGCGGCTCGCGAGCGGCATTCGACTGCGGCGATGACACGCTGGCATGTGCCGGTCGACGACACCCACATGATCATCTTCGGCTGGCGCCATTTCAATGACGTCATCGATCCGGACCACCTCGGCTCGGAAGAGGATTGCGGTGTCGACAAGATCGATTTCCTGGTCGGCCAGACCGGCAACCGCAGTTACGAGGAAGGGCAGCGCGCGCCGGGCGACTGGGAAGCGCTGGTCAGCCAGCGGCCGATTGCCGTGCATGCGGCGGAAAACCCGGGACGTTCGGACCTCGGCGTCTACATGTGCCGCAAGCTGCTGCGCGAAATGGTGCGCGGCCAGAGCAAAGCCGACACCACGCGTGCAGCCGCCATCGCGGCCGGCGACACCTTGCCGATCTATGCGCAGGACTCGGTGCTGACCATTCCGAAGTCGGCCGACGACCGTGCGCTGCTGGCGCGCGTCGGCAAGCAGGTGCTGGAAATCATGAAGGAGGCCGATGCCTTGCCGAGCGCGCAGCGCGACGCGCATGTGCGACGCCGCCTGGATGAACTGGACGGCGCCGCCGGGCAGGCTCCCGCCAACGAACCGCGCTTCGCGAATGCTTCATGAGCGCTGCCCGTACCTCTCCCCGAGGCAGGGTGAGGACGGACATTATTCGCCGCCGCGAATAATGTAAAGATCAATAGAAGGCCAATCATGTTAGAGCTCCTTGTCAAATCCATTACGTATGAAGCGGCCGGCATCAATGCCTACGAACTGGTCGACCCCGCCGGCGGCGAATTGCCGCCGTTCGCGGCGGGCAGCCATATCGATGTGCACATCCCGGGCAAATTCATCCGCCAGTACTCGCTGAGCAACGATCCGCGCGAGCGGCATCGCTACGTGATTGGCGTATTGCACGTCGCCGACGGGCGCGGCGGGTCGGCGGCGCTGCATCGCTCGGTACGGGCCGGCGATCTGTTGACGGTGTCGGCGCCGAAAAACAATTTTCCGCTGGTCGAAACCGCCGAGCGTTACGTGCTGCTCGCCGGCGGCATCGGCATCACCCCGATCCTCGCCATGGCCGCGCGGCTGGAAGCCATCGGCGCCCGCTATGAACTGCATTACTGCAGCCGCTCGCCCGAACGCACCGCCTTCCGCGAGCGGCTGGCGCCGCTGGTGGCAGCCGGCAAGGCAACGCATCATTTCGATCACGGCAACCCGGAAAACGGCCTCGCGCTGGCGGAGTTGCTGCGCGAGCCGGCGCCGGGCACGCATCTCTACTACTGCGGACCGGCCGGCATGATGGCGGCGGCGGCGAGCGCGTCGGCGCACTGGCCGCAGGGCAGCGTGCACAGCGAATACTTTTCGGCACCGCCGGCGCGCGCGAACAATGCCGCGAATGTCACATCGGGCAGCGATGCATTCGACATCCGGATAGCAAGCACCGGCCAAACCTTGCATGTGCCGGCGGATAAATCGATCGTCGATGTATTGCGCCAGGCCGGCGTGCCGTGCGAGACCTCGTGCGAGGCGGGCATCTGCGGCACCTGCCGTACCCGTTATCTCGGCGGCTGCCCGGCTCACAACGATTTCGTGCTGGATGAAAGCGAGCGCGAGCAGTACCTGCTGATCTGCTGCGCACGCGCCAATTCCGAGCTGCTGGTGCTGGATCTGTGATGCCGCTTGCCGCGTTCAAGGAACAAGGAGACTTCAATGCAGGAATATGACTATGTGATCGTCGGCGCCGGATCGGCCGGCTGCGTATTGGCCAACCGTCTCAGCGCCGACGGAAAATATTCGGTGCTGCTGCTGGAGGCCGGGCCGCCGGACAGGAACATCTGGATACACATACCGATCGGCTATGGCAAGACCATGTTTAATCCGAAATACAACTGGCAGTTCAAGACCGCGCCGGAAGTCAACCTGAACGGCCGCAATATCTACTGGCCGCGCGGGCGCACGCTGGGCGGTTCCAGTTCCATCAACGGCCTGGTCTACGTACGCGGGCAGGCCGAAGACTATGATCGCTGGGCCACGCTCGGCAACAAGGGCTGGGCCTGGAAAGACGTGTTTCCCTATTTCCTCAAGGCGGAAACCAACACCGGCATCGCCGACCGGTATCACGGCGCGAAAGGGCCGCTGCAGGTCTCTCCGATCCGCGAAAAGCACGAGCTGGTTGATGCCTTCATCAGCGGCGCGGGGGAACTCGGCATTCCGTACAACGCCGACTTCAATGGCAAGACTCAGGAAGGAGTCGGCTATTACCAGCTTACGTCGCACAATGGCCTGCGCTGCTCGGCTGCGAAAGCCTATCTGAAGCCGGCCCGCGCCAGGCCCAACCTGCGCATCGAAACCGAAGCGCTGGCGTCACGCATACTGTTTGAAGGCAATACGGCGGTCGGCGTGTGTTACCGGCAGCGCGGCCGCGAGTTCAGCGTCAGGGCCAGGAAGGAAGTGCTGCTGAGCGCCGGCGCCGTCCAGTCGCCCCAGTTGCTGCAGCTGTCCGGCGTCGGCCCCGGGCAACTGCTGAAGCGTTTCGGTATCCCGGTGGTCGTCGATTCGCCCGGTGTCGGCGAAAACCTGCAGGACCACCTGCAGGTGCGCCTGATGTACAAGTGCACGAAGCCGATCACCACCAACGATGACTTGCGCAGCCTGTGGCGGCAGGCGCGTATCGGCCTCAAGTGGATGCTGTTCCGGAAAGGGCCGCTGGCAATCGGCATCCAGCTCGGCGGCATGTTTACGCGCGCGCTGAAGTCGGCCGCCACGCCCGATATCCAGTTCCATTTCGGGACCATCAGCGCCGACATGACGGCCGGCACGCCGCACCGGTTTTCCGGCTTTACCACCTCGATGTGCCAGTTGCGGCCGAGCAGCCGCGGCTCCATCCATATCCAGTCGGACGATCCGGCGGTACCGCCTGCGATCCAGGCGAATTACCTGGCGACCGAGCACGACCGAGAAGTCATGATCGCCGGCGTGAAGGTGGCCCGCGCGCTGGCGAGAACCGGCAGCATGAGACCCTATGTCGAGGAAGAATACCGGCCGGGACCGGAGATCGAAACCGACGAACAGATACTCGAATTCATCCGCGCTTCGGCGACCACGATCTTTCATCCGGTGGGCACCTGCAAGATGGGCAACGATGCCGACGCGGTCGTCGATGAGCGGCTGTGCGTGCGCGGCGCTCGCCATTTGCGGGTGGTCGATGCCTCCATCATGCCGACCCTGACTTCGGGCAATACCAATGCGCCGGCAATCATGATCGGGGAGAAGGCCGCCGACATGATCATCGCCGACGCCTGGGCCGAACAGTTGGCCGGGGCTGCGGTTGCGGCGCCGCGGGCGCAGCCGGAGGTTCGCGCCGGCGAAGAGGTCGTGGCCTGCCGGGGGCAGCAGGCGCTGTGAGCGTGATGGCAAAATATCGGCAAAGGATCGGTGCGGGAAGGCGTTTTGCCGCGCTGCCGGACTGCCGGAAGCGTCCCGGCATGCGGGCGGCTGGTTTTTGCCGGGCGTCTCCCGTATCCTTGCTGCAGAGGACCGGCGCATTCTCCGCATGCAGGAACAAGATGCGCGATTTTGGAAAAATCATGGCAAACGCGACAGATCATTCGACGATATTCGAGCAGCTCAAACGACCCAACCGGAGCGGCCTGCCGAAGCACGTGCTGCTGACCAACGCCCTGGTCGAAGGAATCAAGTCCGGCTACTGGAAGGCGGGCGACAAGCTGCCGACCGAAGGCGAGCTGGCCGAAATGACGCCGTTCAGTCTCGGCACCGTGCAGCGCGCACTGCGCAGCCTGGTGGAGCAGGGCATCGTGGTGCGGCAGCACGGACTGGGCAGCTTCGTTGCCGAACTCGACTTGCGGCTCGAAGATCCGTGGCATTGCCGCTTCATGGCCGACGACCGCGAAAGCTTCTTGCCGATCTATTCGAAGGCGATCAAGCGGACCAGCGTGAGCAAGCCGGGCGAGTGGTCCTATTATCTGCCGGAGGTGAGAGACAGCGCGATCCGCATCGACCGCATCATCAACGTCAATAACGAATTCAATGTCTTCACCCAGTTCTATACCGATCGCCGCATGCTGCCGGCCTTGTGGGAGCGGCCGCTGGAAAAGCTCAACGGCCTCAATTTCAAGAAGCTGATCACGCGCGATTCGAATATGCCGATCACGCACATCGACCATTTCGTGCGCTCCGTCATGCTCAACGAGGATCTCAACGAGGTATTGGACCTGAAGGAAAGCACGATGGGCCTGTTCCTGCAGGCGATTGCCCGCATGGGAAATACGCCCGTGTATTACCAGGAATTCTTCATTCCGCCGACCAAGCGGATGCTCAGCATTCCATCCGAAAGCGCCGGCACCATGGCCGCGAAAATGCAACGTTGACACGAGGGGAGCGGCCGCATGCCGGCCGCTCCCCGATTTTTTTCGTGATTTTTTACTATATAGCTTTATATTTAAGGAGGTATCGTGGCCCACAACCCCAAAAACCTGCTCGTCATCATGTCGGACGAGCACAACCCGAAGGCGCTGGGCTGCTATGGGCATCCCTTCGTCGAAACCCCGAACCTGGACCGGCTGGCCGCACGCGGAACCCGCTTCAGTTCGGCGTATTGCACCAGTCCCGTGTGCATCCCGGCCCGTGCTTCCTTTGCCGTCGGCAAGTACATCTACCAGATGGGCTATGCCGACAATGCGGATGCCTATGACGGCCGGGTGCCAAGCTGGCATCACAAGCTGCGCGACAAGGGCCACCAGGTGGTGTCGATCGGGAAGCTGCATTTCCGCCAGCCGGGCGAGGATCACGGCTTTTCCGAAGAAATCATCCCGATGCACATCATCGAGGGCAAGGGCGACCTGATGGGGCTGGTCCGCAGCGATCTGCCGGTGCGCAAGGGCGCCTACAAGATGGCCAACCTGGCCGGCCCCGGCGAGAGCCAGTACACCTTCTACGACCGCGAGATCGCGGCGCGCGCGCAGGTGTGGCTGCGCGAGACGGCGCAGCAGTACGCGGACAAGCCGTGGGTGCTGTTCGTCTCTTTCGTCGCGCCGCACTTTCCGCTGACCGCGCCGCCCGAGCATTTCTACAAGTACTACGATCGCGACCTGCCGCTGCCCAAGCTGTATGCGCGACACGAGCGGCCCGATCACCCCTACCTGAAAGACTATCGCGGCAGCTTCAACTACGACGACTACTTCGACGAGGTGAAGCTCAAGAAGGCGCTGGCCGGTTATTACGGGTTGTGCTCCTTCCTCGACGAGAACATCGGCCACGTGCTGCAGGCGCTGGAAGACGCCGGCTTCGCCGACGATACGCGCGTGCTCTATACCAGCGACCATGGCGACAACCTCGGTTCGCGCGGCATGTGGGGCAAGTCCACCATGTTCGAGGAAGCGGCCGGGGTGCCGCTCATCATGGCCGGCCCCGACATTCCCGTCGGCCGGGTCGTGGATACGCCGGTCAGCCATGTCGATGCCTATCCCTTCATCCTGGAAGCGGTCGGCGAGGCCGAGCCGGCATTGCTGAAAGGCTATCCCGGCGTGTCGCTGAACGCGCTCGCCCAGGGCGAGAAGCCGAAGCGCAACGTGCTCGTCGAATACCACGGCATGGGTTCGACCACCGGCGCTTTCATGATCCGCGAGCGGCAGTACAAGTACGTGTTCTACGTCGACTACCCGCCGCAGTTGTTCGATCTGGCCGCCGATCCGGAAGAGCTGAACGACCTGGCGGCGAATCCACGGTATCGGGACGTCCTGGAAGAATGCCATCAACGGCTGCTGGCGATGTGCGACCCGGTGGCGGTCGACCGCTGCATCAAGCAGCGCCAGGCGGAACTGCTGCAGGCGCATGGCGGACGCGAAAAGGTCATCGAACGCGGCGACCTCGGTTTCAGTCCGCCCCCTGGCGCCGCCATCGTATTCGACTGATTTTCGAAGCGACCATGCCGCTGCCCGGGACCCGGGCAGCGCGCATCGAATTGTCTGAAGAACGCAGCACATACAGCTAGAAGGAGGAATCGGATGCGGGAATAATCAAGGGAGGCGAAAGCGACGGACACGCGCGTAACAACAAGAACAAATTCGCGACAGCAAATTTGCAGCAGCGCAAACATCAATCGGAAATGGAGGAAGACATGTTCCGCAATATCCACGAATCGGGCCGCTTTCGGCTCCGGTACGCAACGGCTTCACCTGGGCGGCGTTACGCCGATCCGGCCTCGGGCACCGATCGGCAGATTGCCGCCGGTACGATCCCGCGGCCAGTCTGGTCGGCAGGCATTCGGCAATGCACGCGGCATCACGTCATGAACTTTTTCTCCAGGTGAATATTATGTTACGTACCTCCGGCGCCGGCACCCGTGCCTGGCTCATTACCGTCATGCTCGCCCTGTTCATGACGCTCAACTTCATGGACAAGGCAATTCTCGGCATCGTCGCCAAGCCGCTGATGGCCGAGATGCATGTTTCCCCGGCCGAGTTCGGCATGGTGGCCAGCAGTTTTTTCCTGCTGTTTTCACTGTCGGCGATCGGCTTCGGTTTTTTCGCCAATCACTTTTCCTCCAAACGCCTGCTGCTGATCTGCGCGCTGGTCTGGGGCTTCGCCCAGTTCCCGCTGGCGTTCTCCGCTTCCGTTCCCCTGTTGTACTTTTCGCGCATCCTGCTCGGATTCGGCGAGGGTCCGGCCTATCCGCTGGCGCTGCACGCCTGCTACAAATGGTTCCGCGACGATAGGCGCAACGTTCCGTCCGCAGTCATTTACCAGGGCGTGACGGCGGGCCTGCTGCTGTCCGGCCCGGTCCTGACCTTCGTGGTGGTCCGCTGGGGCTGGCATGCCGCCTTCCTGGCAATGGGCCTCGGCAGCCTGGTATGGGCGGTGCTGTGGATGATCATCGGGGCGGAAGGAAGCATTGCCACCGAACCGGCCGCCACGCAGCATGCCACGCCGCATGCCGCACTCCCGGCCGAGCGCGTGTCCTACTGGATCCTGCTGTCCGATCCCACCTTCCTGGCGAACATGCTGCTTTACTGGACCACCTACTGGATTTTTTCGGTGATGTTCACCTGGACGCCTTCGTATCTCAGCACCGTGATGCATTACGACCCGACCAGCACCGGCTGGATGTTCATGTTCTTCACGGCCTTCGGCACACCGGTCGTGCTGGGCGGTTCCTGGCTGTCGGAGCGATTGCTGAAGCGCGGCGTTTCCTCGGCCAGGGCACGCGGCGGCCTTACCTGCAGTTTCGTCCTGCTGGGCGGCGCGACCACGCTGCTGGCGGTCTACGGCGTGCAGCAGCCTTTGCTCAAGGTGATCCTGCTGGCCCTGGGCGTCAACCTGCCGCAAATCACCTTCGTGCTCAGCTCGACCATCATTGCGGAGATCATTCCCGACAGCCAGCGCTCGGCGATGATGTCGATCAGCAGCGCGCTGGCGACCACCGGCGGCCTGGTGGCGCCGGCGCTGATGGGAAGGTTCATCCAGGATGCGGCCACGCCTGCACTCGGCTATGACCACGGCTTCATGGTGGCCGGCGTGCTGTCGATCGCGGCCAGCGTGATCGGATATGTGCTGATCAATCCCGAGCGCAGCAAGCGCCGCTTCGCTTCGCGCCTGCAGGCAACGGCGCCCACATCGGCATCGGCCCCGGTGCAGCGCCGGGTCACAGCGGTGGAGTAGTTGTCAACGGCGATGCCGTTCAGCTCACGGCTGAACGGCATTCGCCTTCATGGGGCCGATTGAAGATCCTGCAATACGACGCTCAACTGGTACACGTCCGGCCTCAGGTAATGCGTGCATATTTCCACGGCCTGCCCCTGCTTGTCGCGGGTAATGCGGTCGAGCACGAGCAGGAAAGAGCTGGGCGAGATGTCGAGCGCGGTGCTGATCTCGGCCGTGGGCTGGCGGCAGCTGACCAGGAATTCCGCACGGGTCAGTTCCAGCCCCAGTTTTTCTTGCAGCACCGTATAGATGGGCGCCGACTCCGCATCGTCGCGCGAGATCTTGCGCCCGATGCTCAGCGGCACCGAAATTTGCGTGACCGCATGCGGCACACCGCGCGAGCGGTAGAGGCGGCGGTAGGTCAGGACCGGGCGTTCCCAGTCGGCCAGCTCTTTCGGCAAATCCGGATTGTCGTTCCATGAAAAATCGATGATGTCGGTGCTGAAATCCTCGCCTGCCTTCCGGAAGGTGTCATAGAAGGCGGCCACGCGATCGATCGAGTGCACGATCTTCGGAATGGCGCGGGCCACAAACGTGCCCTTTCCCTGCTGCCGCACCAGCACGGCTTCGCGCACCAGGCTGTCGACCGCCTTCCGGATCGTGCTGCGGCTGACCGCGAAGGTATCCATCAGCGCTTCCTCGGTGGGCAGCTGGCTTCCTGCCTGCATGGTGGAAACGATGCGGTGGCGCAGCCGGTCGGCGATCTGCTCATAGAGCGGACGCGCGCTTTCTCTCTGGAGCAGCGCCGGAACACCCGGCGCCGCTTCCTCTATGGTTCCCAGGTTCTTGTCATTCATATCCGTCATTGATTTGATCCCTCGGCGGAAAAAGCAGTTGC
>CBIHOK010000122.1:0-11522 GCA_966211575.1 uncultured Noviherbaspirillum sp. | reverse complement strand
CTTCCAGTTGCGTGCGGATGCGGGTTATCCGTTCGTTCATTGGCTGTCCTTCATGTGTTTCGACAGGAACAGGCTTTGCGCGACCACGAACGCCAGCATCAGGCCGGTGAAGCCGAACAGCTTGAAGTCGACCCAGGTGGCGGTCGAAAAACGATAGGCGACATACAGGTTGATCAGCCCCATCGCGCCGAAGAACGCGGCCCAGGCCAGGTTCAGGCGCTGCCAGACCGGATCGGGCAGCGAAATCTGCTGCTCCATCATCAGCCGGATCAGGTTCTTGCCGAGCAGCGCCTGGCTTGCCAGCAGGCCGATGCCGAAGCACCAGTACAGCACGGTCGGCTTCCACTTGATGAAGGTTTCGTTGTGGAAGTAGATGGTGGCGCCGCCGAACAGCGTGATGATCACCAGCGATACCCACAGCATGCCGTCGACCTTGCGGCGGCGCAGCAGCAGGTAGCCGATCTGGGCGAAGGTGGCGACGATCGCGACCGCGGTGGCCAGCATGATCGGCGCCTGTTCGAGGCTGGCCTGGCCGCCTGCAACCAGGCCAGACAGGCTGTGCTGAGCGGCCGAAAGCGCCGCTTCCGGGTGGCCTTCTCCCCATTTGAACATCGCAAAGAAAAGGATTACCGGGAACAGGTCGAACAGGAACTTCATCGGATGATTTGTCTTTCTGCTTACTGGGGTTATTGCGATTATTTGGGCTCGAAGCGCAATGAGGCGGAGTTGATGCAATAGCGCAAGCCGGTGGGCGGCGGGCCGTCCGGAAACACGTGCCCGAGATGGGCATCGCATACGTTGCACAGGATTTCGGTGCGTATCATGCCATGACTGCGGTCGACCTGCTCGCGCACCTTGGCCGGATCGAGCGGGCGGAAGTAGCTGGGCCAGCCGCAGCCGGATTCGAACTTGGCGTCGGATTCGAACAGCGGGGTGCCGCAGCACACGCAGGTATAGGTGCCATGCTCGTGATGATCCCAGTAGCGTCCGGTAAACGCGCGCTCGGTGGCGGCATGGCGGGTCACTTCGTATTCGAGCGGTTCCAGTTGCGCACGCCACTCGGCGTCGGTCTTGTTGAGTTTGCCAGTCATGATGAACAGCTTACCTCCAGCGTGCTTGCCCAGTCCGGCGGCAACCGGGCATAGTGTTCATTGCCGGGCTGCTCGTCGAACGGCTTTTCCAGTACCGCGAGCAAGCTGCCGATTTCCGAAAAATCCTTATTCTGCGCCTTTTCGATTGCGATTTGTGCGAGGTAGTTGCGCAGCACGTATTTCGGGTTCACTGCATGCATCGCGGCGCGGCGTGCTGCGTCTTCGCTGTTTTCTCGGCGCAGGCGCGCGCGGTAGCCGGCAGCCCAGGCATCGAATGCGGCGCGGTCGATGAACAGGTCGCGCAGCGGGCCGTCGGCACTGTCATCATCGCGCCGCAGTTCTCCCAGACGCCGGAAGAACAGCGTGAAGTCCGCATGGTTGGCCTGCAGCAGCGAGAACATCGCCTCGATCAGCCCGGTATCGTCCGGTTCCACCGTTTGCAGACCCAGCTTCGCATGCAGCAACTGGTCGAGCCTGCCGTCGTAGGCCGGCTTGTAGACGTCGAGCGCGGATTGCGCATCGTCGATTTCGCCGATCAGCGGCAGCAGCGCCTGGCCCAGCGCAAAGCAGTTCCACTGGCCGATCTGCGGCTGCATCTGGTAGGAGTAGCGGCCCTGTTGATCGGTGTGGTTGCAGATGTGGCGCGCGTCGAACGCTTCCATGAATCCGAACGGCCCGTAGTCGATGGTCAGGCCGAGGATGGACATGTTGTCGGTGTTCATCACGCCGTGCATGAAACCGACTGCCTGCCATTGCGCGATCAGGGTAGCGGTGCGCCGCGTGACCTCGGCCAGCAGCTCGCGATACGGATTCGCGCTGTCGCGCAGCGCCGGATAGAAGCGATCGATCACGTAATCGGCCAGTATCTTCAGTTCCGTGTTGCGGTCGTGATAGAACCAGTGCTCGAACGAGCCAAAGCGAACGAAAGTGGGAGCGATGCGGGTTGCGATCGCGCTGGTCTCGGGCGTCTCGCGCATCACCCGCATATCGGAGCCGACCACCGCCAGCGCGCGCGAAGTAGGGATGCCGAGCGCCGCCATCGCTTCCGAGCAGAGGAATTCGCGGATCGACGAGCGCAATACCGCGCGGCCGTCGCCCATGCGCGAATAGGGCGTCAGACCGGCGCCTTTCAGTTGCAGTTCGACGCGGCCCGGCGGTTCGGACTCGCCGCGCGCCGGCAGATCGCCCAGCAGGATCGCGCGGCCGTCGCCCAACTGGCCGGCCCAGACGCCGAACTGGTGACCCGAGTAGACCGCCGCCAGCGGCAGCGAGCCGGGCAGGATGCGGTTGCCGGCGAATGCTTCGATGAAGCGCTCGGTGCCGAATTCGGCCGGATCGAGGTCGATCAGGCGGGCCGCCGCCGGGCTGGCGCACACCAGGTAGGGCGACGGCACCGGGGTCGGCTGCAGCCGTGTATGGAACGCCGGCGGCAGCGACGCGTAGGAATTCTCGAACGGCAGCGTGTCGCTGCGGTGGAGAGGAGCGGCCGCACGGCCGGATTCGGGGGCATTCATCAGGACTCCATGGGTTCAGGCACGCAGGGGCGCGCGCTCGGGGTAGGCAAGTGCCGCCAGGGCGTCGGCGTGCCGGATCGAGATGCGTCCGTAGCGCGTTTCGACGATGCCTTCGTCTTCCCAGTTGCGCAATTGCTTGGCGATGCTTTGGCGCGATCTGCCGAGCAGGTGGCCCAGCTCTTCCTGCGTCAGCGGCACTTCGCGGCTGACACTCCGCGCATCGGGATGCAGTGCGGAGCCCCGCGCATGCGCCAGTTCGAGCAGGCGCCGCGCCAGCCGCTGCGGCAGCGGCGCGGTGGCGGCTTCCTCGACCAGGTCGAAGGTCGCGCGCAGACGCAGGCACAGCATCTTCGCGAAACGTTCGAAGATCACCGGATGCTGCATCAGCAGGCGCTTGAAATCGGTCTTTGCGTGAAACATCAGGATGGTGCTGCCGCAGGCATGGCCATCGTGGGTGCGCGGCATGCCGTCGAACAGCGAGATTTCGCCGAACCAGCTCGGTGATTCGAGCACCGTGATGGTGGTGGCCTGGCCGCTCGCAGTGGTGCGGGTAAAGCGCACCGAGCCGCGGGCGATCGTGTACAGGCCGTCGGCCTCGGCGCCGCGCGCATGCACCAGCGTGCCGTCTTCGGCAATGCGCAGCGACGCGCAGGCCAGCGCGTCCTGCACGATGTCTTCGGACAATCCCGACAGCCAAGACCGGCGCAGCAAGCCGGCTTTGTCTACGTCATCGGGAACACGATCAGGCATGGCAATTGTTAAGTAGTTGACAGTCTTCGGGGGCGCGATTTGCGGATACTGCATTCGACGCAGCGCTGAATGCCGCGGCCGCTGCATGCACCATGACATGCACTATTTTGACAGAGAAGAGGAGCCTCCATATGAATGCGCCGGAAAAGCTGACCATCCCCTCGCTGCAAAGCAGGGTTTCTCCGGAAGAATGGGAAACCCGGGTCAATCTTGCCGCCTGTTACCGGCTGGTTGCCGATTTCGGCTGGAGCGACCTGATCTTCACGCACATCACCGCGCGCGTGCCCGGCACCGAGGACCAGTTCCTGATCAATCCCTACGGCATGATGTTCGACGAGATCACCGCTTCGTCGCTGGTCAAGATCGACCTGCAGGGAAACAAGGTCGAAGAATCGCCGTTTCCGGTCAATCCGGCCGGCTTCACCATCCATTCCGCGATCCATGCGGTGCGCCACGACGCGCAATGCGTGCTGCACGTGCACAGCGTCAACGGCGTCGCGGTGTCGGCACAGAAAAACGGCCTGCTGCCGCTGTCGCAGCAATCGATCTTCGTGCTGTCCAGTCTTGCCTACCATGACTATGAAGGCGTGGCGTTGAACGAAGAGGAAAAGCCGCGGCTGGTTGCCGACCTCGGTGACAAGACCTATCTGATGCTGCGCAATCACGGCCTCCTGACGCTGGGCAAGACGATCGCCGATGCCTTCGTCAACATGTACGTGTTCGAAGCTGCCTGCATGATCCAGGTGCGGGCTCAGGCCGGTGGCGGGGAACTGGTCCCCATTCCCGCCCAAATCATCGAGGGCGCGCAGCGTCAGGCGAAGGCGGCGACCAAGGGGCAGGGCGGCCTGCTGGCGTGGCCGGGACTGCTGCGCCGCCTCGATCGCGCCGATCCTTCTTATCGGACCTGAGGCGGACTACGCGGTTCCCCGGGGCGAGGCAAGCGCGCGTTTGCGAACCGACGAATCAAGCGTAAGTGACAGGAATTGACAGGAATTTACAGGAGACAGCCATGCAGGCAGAACGAGCAAGCTTCCGCGACATGCAGGACAGCACCGCGGAAGACTGGAAAATCATTGGCGCCGAGTTTCGCGCCTACGCGGAAGCGCTGCCGGACCGGGTACTGACCCATTTGCGGCTGCTGGACGGCGATTGCGGCGGCTTCCCGGTCGACCGCCTGACCCACAGCCTGCAGACCGCAACCCGCGCCCATCGCGACGGACGCGACGAGGAGTACGTGATATGCGCATTGCTGCACGACATCGGCGACACGCTGGGCAGCTTCAACCATCCCGACATCGCAGCCGCCATCCTGAAACCTTTCGTCAGTCCCGATAACCTGGAAATGGTCGAGAAGCACGGCATCTTCCAGGGCTATTACTTCTTCCATCATCTCGGCATGGATCGCAACCTGCGCGACCAGTTCGCCGGCCAGCCGATCTATGAACGAACCCTGGAATTCTGCGAAAAATACGACGCGCCCGCGTTCGATCCCGCCTACGACACGCTGCCGCTGGAGTTTTTCGAACCGATGCTGCGGCGTGTAATGGCAAAGCCGAAGACCACCATTTATAAAACCGTCGCTGAACGAAAAGTTGCCTGACGGTCTTTGGTGCGTCGCATCATCGAAAATCGTTGACGATTTTAGTACGGTCGTTCAAAAATCATGCTTTGAATTAGTGGCAATACTCTCAGAATAAGCGAGGAGGCATGATGTCACACTATCCGAAGAGCCCATTGATGGGCCAGATGATGGATCGGCCGCTGTTGATTTCATCCATCATCGAGCACGCGGACCGTTATTTCGGCAGCAACGAAATCGTGTCGCGGCGCGTGGAAGGCGATATCCATCGCTACACCTATCGCGATTGCCACCGGCGCGCACGCCGCATGGCGAATGCGCTGGGGGCGTTGGGCGTGAAGATGGGCGACCGGGTGGCGACGCTGGCCTGGAACGGCTATCGCCACCTGGAACTGTACTATGCGATCTCCGGCTCAGGCGCCGTCATGCATACGCTCAATCCCCGCCTGCACCCGGAGCAGATTGCGTACATCGCCAATCATGCGGAAGATCAGTACCTGTTTTTCGACATGACCTTCCTGCCGGTGGCGGAAGCGTTTGCCGCGCACTGCAAGACGATACGCGGCTACGTGATGATGTGCGATCGCGACCGCATGCCGGCGGAGAGCAAGATTCCCAACCTGATGTGCTACGAGGACCTGATCGAGAGCAATTCCGATCAGTACGAATGGCCGCTGTTCGACGAGAATTCGGCGTCCAGCCTGTGCTACACCTCGGGCACTACCGGCAATCCCAAGGGAGCGCTCTATTCGCATCGCTCCACCTTGCTGCATTCATATGCGTCGGCAATGCCGGACGCGCTCAACGTATCGGCACGCGACACGGTGCTGCCGGTGGTGCCGATGTTCCACGTGAATGCCTGGGGCTTGCCCTACTCGGTGCCGCTGACGGGCGCCAAGATGGTATTCCCGGGTCCGGCGCTGGATGGCAAGTCGCTGTACGAATTGTTCGAGCAGGAGCAGGTGACGTTTTCCGCCGGGGTGCCTACCGTATGGCTCGGCCTGCTGGGCTACGTCGGGCAGAACAAGCTGAAATTCTCGTCGTTCAAGCGCACCGTGATCGGCGGTTCGGCCTGTCCGCCGGCAATGATGAAGACGCTGCGCAACGATTACGGCGTGGAAGTGGTGCACGCCTGGGGCATGACGGAAATGTCGCCGCTGGGAACCACCGGCACGCTGCAGAACCATCACTTGTCGTTGCCGGAGGAGGAGAAGCAGGCGATCCTGGAAAAGCAGGGGCATGCGATTTTCGGCGTCGACATCAAGATCGTCGACGATGCCGGCAAGGAATTGCCGTGGGACGGCAAGACCTACGGCAACCTGCTGGTGCGCGGCCCCTGGATCATCGACAGCTATTTCAAGGGGGAGGGCGGCGAGGTGCTGCAGGACGGCTGGTTTCCGACCGGCGACGTGGCCACGATCAGCCCGGACGGCTACATGCAGATCACCGACCGCAGCAAGGACGTGATCAAGTCGGGCGGAGAGTGGATCGGCTCGATCGACCTGGAAAACATCGCGATGGCGCATCCGGGAGTGCAGCAGGCCGCGTGCATCGGCGTGTTCCATCCGAAGTGGGACGAGCGCCCGTTGCTGGTGGTGGTGAAAAAGCCGGATGCGGAGATCGGCAAGGATGAATTGATCCGCTTCTATGACGGCAAGATCGCGAAGTGGTGGACGCCGGACGACGTGGTGTTCGTCGAGGCGCTGCCGATCGGCGCCACCGGCAAGATTCTGAAGAACCGGATTCGTGAGCAGTTCAAGGAGTACAAGCTGCCCACTGCATAACCAGAAGCCGCAAAGGCCGCAGTTCCATTAATCACCCAATTTAAGGAAGAGACAAATGATCAAATCGATTCGCCCCCTCGCATTAGCATTCTCGGTTGCAGCAGTCTGCGCCGCCCCGGCCGCGCAGGCTGAGGTGGTCAAGATTGCGATGATCGAGACCATGTCCGGTCATTTTGCCCCGATCGGACAGAACCAGTTCCACACCTTCCAGATGTTTGCGGAGCAGGCAAACAAGGAACACTGGGCCGGGGCGGGCAATACGATCGAAGTGCATGCGTTCGACGGCAAGGGTAGCCCGCAGGAATCGCTGAACCAGTTGAAGATGGCGATCGACCAGGGTTACCACTATATTGCGCAGGGCAACGGCTCGGGCGTCGGCCTGGCACTGATCAACGCGATCAACAAGCATAACGAGCGCAATCCGGGCAAGGAAGTGGTGTACCTGAATTACGCGGCGGTCGACCCCGATCTCACCAACAGCAAGTGCAGCTTCTGGCAGTTCCGCCTGGATGCGAACTCCGACATGAAGATGGAGGCGCTGACCTCCTACATGGCCAAGGACAAGAATATCAAGAAGGTGTACATCATCGGCCAGAACTATTCGTTCGGACGCCAGGTAAGCCGCGCCGCGAAGGAATACCTGAAGCGCAAGCGCCCGGACATCCAGATCGTCGGCGACGACCTGCACCCGATCGCCACCGTCAAGGATTTCTCGCCGTATGTGGCGAAGATCAAGGCATCGGGCGCCGATACCGTCATCACCGGCAACTGGGGCGCCGACCTGGCGCTGCTGATCAAGGCGGCCAAGAATGCCAACCTGAACGCCGACTTCTATACCTACTATGCGTCGACCACCGGGGTGCCGACCGCAATGGGCGCCGCCGGCGCCGACCACGTCAAGTACGTCGGCTACTGGAACGTGAACAACGACGGCTTCGTCGGCCACGATATCGTCGAGGACTACAAGAAGAAATACAACGACGACTATTATGCGATGGCGACCTATACCGGCATCAAGATGGTGTCGAAGGCGATCAAGGAAACCCATTCGACCGATCCGGTGAAAGTCGCGTTCGCGATGGAAGGAATGAAGGTGCAGAGCCTCAACGGCGAGGATGAAATGCGCAAGTCCGATCATCAGCTGCAGCAGCCGCTGTATATCGCCACCTGGGTCAAGGTCAACGGCAAGGACGTGAAGTACGACCAGGAAAACACCGGCTATGGCTGGCGTACCGATCAGAAGATGGACGCCTATGTCGCATCGCAGCCGACGTCGTGCCAGATGAAGCGTCCGTCGAAGTAGAGCTTTTTGCGGCAGCGTAGCGTTGCAAGGCGCTGCGCTGTTTTTTTTGGGAAAAATAGTACGGTCGTACAAGAATTATTGAATTGGGGGCAGCACAGTGGAGTTCACATTAATCACCTTGCTCAACGGTATCAGCTACGGCTTGCTGCTGTTCATGCTGTCGGCGGGCCTGACGCTGATCTTCAGCATGATGGGCGTGCTCAATTTTGCGCACGCCAGTTTCTACATGCTGGGCGCCTATTTCGCCTACGCGATCAGCTCCGCGCTGGGCTTCTGGCCGGCGCTGTTCGTCGCCCCGCTGGTGGTCGGCATCATCGGTGCCGTGGTCGAGCGCTACGGCCTGCGCTCGGTGCACAAGTACGGCCACATCCCGGAACTGCTGTTTACCTTCGGCCTGTCCTTCGTGCTGGTCGAACTGGTGCAACTGGTGTGGGGCCGCGCCGCGGTTCCGTATGCCATTCCGGCGGAACTGTCCGGCCACCTGTTCACCCTGTACACCACCACCTTCCCGACCTACCGCGGCTTCATGATGCTGATCGCGCTGCTGATGATGCTCGGCATCTGGCTGGTGCTGACCCGCACCCGCATCGGCCTGGTGATCCAGGCCGCACTGACGCATCCCGACATGGTCGAGGCGCTCGGCCATAACGTGCCGCGCGTATTCATGCTGGTGTTCGGCGGCGGCTGCGCGCTGGCTGGCCTGGCCGGCGTGATCGGCGGCAATGCCTTCGTCACCGAACCGGGCATGGCTGCTGCCGTCGGCAGCATCATCTTCGTGGTGGTCGTCGTCGGCGGCATGGGCTCGCTGGTCGGCGCCTTGCTGGCATCGCTGCTGATCGGCATCCTGCAGACCTTCGCGGTCGCGCTCGACTACTCGCTGATCGATCTGTTCGGCAAGCTCGGTGCGGTGCTCGGCCCCGATACCTTCGGCTACCCGGTCCTCAAGCTGACCATTTCGCAAGTGGCGCCCATCATGCCGTACATGCTGCTGGTGCTGATCCTGATCTTCAGGCCGCGCGGCCTGCTCGGCACCCGGGAGGGCTGACATGACATCGCTGACCATGAGCAACAAGCTCACCTACAAGCCGCTGAACCTGGCGCGCTGGCTGATCTGGAGCAGCTTCGCGCTGGTGCTGATCGTCGCCCCGCTGATCTTCACCAAGGGCGCTTCGCTGTCGCTCTTGTCGCAGATGGGCACCGTGATGATCTTCGCGCTGTCGTACAACATGCTGCTGGGGCAGGGCGGCATGCTCTCGTTCGGCCACGCGGTCTACTCCGGCCTGGGCGCATTCTGCGCGATCCACGTGATGAACCTGGCCGGTGCCGACGTTGTCTGGATGCCGCTGCCGCTGATCCCGCTGGTAGGCGGCGTCTGCGGCATGCTGTTCGGCATCCTGTTCGGCTACGTGACCACCAAGAAATCCGGCACCACGTTCGCGATGATCACGCTGGGCATCGTCGAACTGGTGTTCGCCTCGTCGCTGATGTTCCCCGAGTTCTTCGGCGGCGAAGCCGGCATCACCACCGACCGCGTCTACGGCAACCCGATCCTGGGCATCACCTATGGTCCGCAGATCCAGGTCTACTACCTGATCGCCTTCTGGCTGTTCATCGCTACCATCGGCATGTACGCGTTCACCCAGACCCCGCTGGGCCGCATCATCAATGCGGTGCGCGACAATCCGGAGCGGGTCGAATTCATCGGCTACGACACCCACTGGGCGCGCTACATGACGCTGGTGCTGGCCGGCTTCTTCGCCGGCATTTCCGGCGGCTTGAGCGCGATCAATTTCGAGATCGTCGGCGCCGAGAACGTCTCGGCGGCGCGCTCTGGCGCGGTGCTGCTGTTCACCTTCATCGGCGGCGCCGGCTATTTCTTCGGCCCGATGATCGGCGCGATCATCGGCGTGTTCCTGACCGTGATGCTGTCCGAATACACCAAGGCCTGGCAGCTGTACCTGGGCGTGTTCTTCATCGTGATGGTCATGTATGCGCCGGGCGGTATCGCCAGCGTGCTGATGATGAACGTGCGCATCATCAAGTACGGCAAATTCGGGCGGGTCTGGCGCAGCCTGAGCGGCATCTGCCTGGCCACGCTGGTGGCGGCTACCGGCGTCGCGATGGCGATCGAGATGCTGTACCACAAGACCCTGAACGCGGCCAACGGACCGGTCATGAACCGTTTCGGCTTCGCGATCGATACCAGCGCGGCCAGCAACTGGCTGATCGCCGGCGCCATCTTCGTGGCCGGTGCGCTCGCCTTCTGGCGCCTGCGCGGCCCTTTCCGACAGGACTGGAACCAGGTGAACACCGAAATCGAAGAACAGATCCGGAGGGCCGCCGCATGAGCCGCCTTGCCCTAGAACTGAAAGACGTGCGCAAGAGCTTCGGGCGCTCCGAGATCATCCGCGGCGCCAGCCTGCAGGTGCCCAAGGGCGAGCGCTTTGCGATCATCGGCCCCAACGGCGCCGGCAAGTCCACGCTGTTCAACCTGATCTCGGGCCGCTTCGGCATCAGCGCCGGCGACATTCTGCTCAACGGTACCAGCATCGTCGGCAAGCGTCCGTACGAGATCAATCGCGCCGGCCTGTCGCGCAGCTTCCAGATCACCAACATCTTCCATCGGCTGTCGGTGTACGAGAACCTGCGCTGCGCGGTGCTGTGGTCGCTCGGCTACCGCTACTCGTTCTGGCATCGCCTCAACGGGCTGCGCGACGCCCATGAGCGGGCCGAACAGGTGCTCGAACAGATCGGCCTGAAACGCCGGCGCGACACGCTGGCCGGCCTCTTGACCTATGCCGAGCAGCGCGCGCTGGAAATCGGCATCACGATCGCCGGCGGCGCCGGGGTGATCCTGCTGGACGAACCGACGGCCGGCATGAGCCGCTCGGAAACCGACGCCGCCGTCGAGCTGATCCGCAAGGTGACGGTCGACAAGACGCTGCTGATGGTCGAGCACGACATGAGCGTGGTGTTCGGGCTGGCCGACAAGATCGCAGTGGTGGTGTACGGCGAAGTGATCGCCTGCGACACCCCGGCGAACATACGCAACAATCAGAAAGTGCAGGAAGCCTACCTGGGCGGCCATGCACCGGCGGAGGCGGCATGAGCAAGCTGTTGGAAATCCAGGATTTGCATGCGTACTACGGCAAGAGCCATGTGCTGCACGGCGTGGACCTGAACGTGGGGAAGGGGGAAATCGTCAGCCTGCTGGGGCGCAACGGAGTGGGGCGCTCGACCACGGTGAAGGCGGCGATGGGGCAGGTGTCGGTGACCGGCTCGATCCGTTTCAAGGGCGAGGAAATCAAGGGCTTGAAGGCATTCCAGATCGCGCACAAGGGATTGGGCTACGTGCCGGAAAACCGCGACATCTTCCCGACGCTGACGGTCGAACAGAACCTGATGCTGGGGGAAAAGCGCAGCAACGGGAGCAGGCAGGCGGCGCGCTGGAGCCGCGACGACATGTACCGGATGTTCCCGCGCCTGAAGGAGCGCCAGCAT
>CBIHOK010000121.1:0-11635 GCA_966211575.1 uncultured Noviherbaspirillum sp. | reverse complement strand
GGGGGGGGGGCCCCCCCCGCCCTGGCCGGGCGGGGGGCGGCGCGGCGGAGCGCGCGGGGGTTGGGTCTGCCGGGGGGCCGGCCGGAATGCCGGCGCCGGCCACGACCCTGCAGGATGCGCTCTATGGTCGCAACCAGCAGGCGATGATGATGCTGAGCCGGATCGGGGTGAGCATCCACAAGACCGCCGACGGCGCGGTCGATACCACCCGAGCGATGCGCGACCTCGCCGGCGTGCTCGCGCTGCCGCAGTTCCGCAACGCGCAGGTGCAGGGTCTGATCGGGCGCACGCTTGGGATCGAGGCGCTGCTGCCGCTGCTGCGCAAGGGCCGCGACGGAATTGCAGAACTGGAGCAGAAGGTCTACGAGTTCGGCGGCGTCAAGAGCAACGCGGCTATCAAGGCCGCCGAGCGCTTCGGCGAGAGCATGTTCGAATTGAAACTTGCCGCGAACGGCCTGAAGGTCGAGATCGGTAATGCCCTGATGCCGGTGCTCGAGCCGCTGATCCGCCGCTTCCGCCAGCTGATCACGATCAACCGTGAGGCAATCGGTGCGCGCATTGGCGAATGGGTCAAGCGAATGACCGACTGGATCGGCAGCCTGAAGGAGGAAGACTTCAACCGGTTCGCGGACAACATGGCCACGATCGGGCGCGCGATCGCCACGGTGATCGACCTGGTTGCGAATCTGATCGGAAAATTTGAAAAGCTCAAGAACGTGAATCCGGCAAAGTACATCATCGGCGGCTTCCCGCGCATGCTGTACGACTACATCATGAGTCGCCGGGGCGAATCCGGCAGCCGGTCTTCGAGCGGCACCATTACTCCCACCTCCGCCCCCGCAGGCGGGGCGCCACTGGGTATTCGGAACAACAATCCCGGAAACCTTCGCCGCTGGGGCGGCGCTCCCGTGGTAGGCGGATATGCGGTATTTCGGACGCCCGGCGAGGGGCTGCGCGCAATGGCGGGTCAACTCGCGCTCTACGGGCGGCGTGGCGCAAACTCGATCAGCCAGATCATCAGCCGCTGGGCGCCGGCGAGCGAGAACGACACCGGCTCGTACATCTCGGATGTCGCTCGGCAAACCGGATTCTCGCCCAATGCCCGCTTGAACCTGCAGGACCCGAAAGTGATGGCGCCGCTGCTGTCGGCCATGATCCGGCACGAGAACGGGAAAAACCCATACAGCCAGGGCCAGATCAATGACGCTGCCCAGCACGTGACGGTCGAGTTCAAGAACGCGCCGCCCGGCACCACCGCCACCGCGAAAACGTCCGCCGGCAAGGTTGTTCCGGTGCGGATCAGCCACTCCCTACCGACATTGGCAGCAGGATGAGCGTCGACAACACTATCAACGGCATTCAGTCGATCAGCACCACGATCCAGTCTGGTGTGAACGTCGTCACCCGGGCGGCGGCGGACGTCGGGCTGGGCGCCGTCATGGGACCCGGTACGTACTGGAAAGACACACTGAAACCAGCCTCGTTCCGGGGCATTCCATTCGGTGTGATGGGTAGCGCCGGCCAATTCGGGCGGCGCAATGTCGTGCACGTGTATCCGTACCGCGACACCGTATGGGTTGAGGATCTCGGACGGGGAGTGCGGCGCATCAACATGCGCGGCTTCCTGGTCGAGAACGGCGCATATGGCGGCGGAAACGTGATCGCGCAACGGGAACGGATGATCGCGGCGGTCGAGGCCCCCGGGGATGGCGAGCTGGTGCACCCGACGTTAGGGCGCATGACGGTCAGCCTCATGTCCTTCGACACCGAGGAGCGCTGGGATCAGGGGCGAGTCTTCGAACTGATGTTCTCGTTCGTCGAAGCAGGCAAGCGCATCTTCCCGAGCGTGGCGACCTCGACCGGAGACGCGGTAATGGCCGCGTGCACGGCAGCGGATGCCGCCGCAGCAGCGGATTATGCGAGCCGGGCAGGCGATACGCTGGCGCGCGGTGCTGCAGTCGTTACGCAAGCCGCGAACACTGCCGCGGCGTGGGCGAGGAAGGCGCAAAAGCTCGCGAACGATGCGACGAACCTCTACAACATGGTCGGCAGCTTGAAGGGTGGCTACGGGCGGTTCTTCGGCGGCCGGAACTCGGGTATCAGCAGCGCGGCAGCGGCAACCGCAGGCGCAGCAACAACCGTGGCCGGGCTCATCGCGGCCGGATCTGCCGCGCGGTCCGGCGTGGCTTCCGCCATCAGCAACCTGACAACGACTGCCGCAGGGCTGGGATCATGAGCACGACCTCCGACTTCGCGGCCGCTGCCCAGGGGCTCGCCTCTGCGCTGCTGGCCGCTACGGTCAACCCGGCAGATGCTATCCGGCTGCTGTCGAGCCTGGCCGACTTCACGCCGAACGATCCGACGACCTCGGCGCCGATCGGCGTGGCGATGGCGGTGATGCAGTCCGCGACGGGTGACCTGTTCCGGCGGGCTGCTGTGGTTGCGCTGGCGCGCGCTTCAGCCGCGTATCAGCCGGCCTCGGCAGACGATGCCGCGGCGGTGCGCGACACGGTATGCGGGCTGCTGGACAACGAGATCGCGATAGCCGGCGACCAGGGCGAGGATGGCACGTTCAATGCGCTGCGCGCGGTGCGGGCCGCTGTGGCGGCGGACTTGGCCAAGCGTGGCGCGGCGCTGCCGAGCATCACGACGGTGACTACGCCCCAGGCGGTACCGGCTCCGGTGATCGCCCAGCGGCTTTACCGCGATCCGGCACGAGCCGACGAGCTGGTCACGCAGGCGAATCCGCCACATCCGGCGTTCATGCCGACGTCGTTCCGAGCGCTGGCGAAGTAGTGCCGTTCAGATCAGCCGGGAGGGAGCGTGTTGATGACGTGTACTTCCGGCTTGTGAACGCGGCGAGGCATTTTTGTCTTCAGGCAGGAGTACGACGCGGGGTGGCCCCAAGCGGCGTACTGGGCGGCCATTTGCGCGCCTTTCTGCTCGCAGGTGGCCTTGTCCTTCAGATATGCGGCCGTCGTGTGGCCTCCGACGTACCCGTCAGGGAAGACCAGCATCAAGGCAAAGGCGGTAGCAATCACGACGTCTCCTGTGGTGTTGACTAAACGAAATTCTATCCATTTTTGAAATATGGCAGATGATCTGAGCCTGATCGTCGGCGGCCGCGTGCTGTCCGGATGGAGTTCGATCCGCGTGACCCGCGGTATCGAGCGCTGCCCGAGCGACTTCGACATCCAGATGACCGAGCTATACCCGGGCGACGTCGGAGCGTTCGTGATCCAGCCCGGGGACGCATGTCAGGTCAAGCTGGGCAACGATCTGGTGATCACTGGCTACGTGGACCGCTTCATTCCCGCTATCGACGCCGGCAGCCACTCGATCCGCGTACTCGGGCGAAGCAAATGTGCTGACCTGGTGGATTGTGACGCGGAATGGCCGGGCGGCCAGATCAGCGCGGCGAGCGCGCTCGCAATAGCGCGCAAGTTGGCAGAGCCGTACGGAAAATTCAGCGACGGTCAGCCGTCAAATCCGATCACGGTGACCACCGACGTGACCGACATCGGGCCGACGATCCCGCAGTTCAATCTGATACTCGGTGAGAAGGCCTTCGACATCATCGAGCGTGTGTGCCGGTACAGCGCGTTGCTGGCATACGACCTGCCGGATGGGAACCTGTTTCTCACGCGTGTGGGATCGCGAGAGGCCGCCAGCGGCTTCAAGCAGGGCGTCAACGTTCAGAGCGCATCGATTGCCTACTCAATCGACCAGCGCTATTCCGAAGTGCTGACCTTCATCCAGTCTATCGACACATTCGGCGATCTCGGCGATGACGGAAATCTGATCGCCACGGTAACGGACCGCAACGTGGTGCGCCACCGTCGAAAGGTCGTTATCGCCGAGACCGGGGACAGCAACTTTAGCGTGGCCCAGCGGCGCGCAGACTGGGAAGTAGCCCGCCGGTCTGGCCGGTCGCGCCAGCTTTCGGTAAAGACGGACGGATGGCGCGACGAGTCCGGCGCCCTGTACGAGCCCAACACCCTCGTTTCAGTCGATTTCCCGGCACTGAAGCTCGCGCCGTCCAAGTGGCTGATCAACGAAGTGACCTATGCCAGAGACGA
The DNA here is from genome assembly GCA_966211575.1 of uncultured Noviherbaspirillum sp. Taxonomy (GTDB): domain Bacteria; phylum Pseudomonadota; class Gammaproteobacteria; order Burkholderiales; family Burkholderiaceae_D; genus Noviherbaspirillum. The sequence continues at coordinate 7,556 of CBIHOK010000121.1, read as the reverse complement.
AGAGAACGGAACGACCTGTGAGCTGACGATCATGCCGCCCGAGGCCTTCAGCGTGCAGCCGGCGCTGCTGCTGCCGGTATATGCCGATGTTCCTGCTGGGCCTGCTCAATGAACGGCGCAATCGAGCGCATCTACCGCTGCCTGATGACGGTATTCGGACGAGGCCGGGTCAAGCTGGTCGATGACAGCGGACCAGTGCAGCGTGCGCAGGTGCGCTTCGGCGCGCTGGAAATCATTGACGACTTGCCGGTGCCGCACGATTTCGGATTCACATCGAACCCGCCGGTCGATTCGGATGTGTTCGCGGCCTTCATGAGCGGGGAGCGCAAGAACGGTATCGTGGTATCGATCGGCAGCCAGCAGTACCGGATGAGGAATCTGAAGTCGGGCGAGATGGCGATCTACGACAGCATCGGCCAGTCGGTCCACCTGTCGAAGACCGGCATCATCATCAACGGTAACGGTAACCCGGTGAATATCGTCAATGCGCCCCATGTATTTCATGACGGCGTGAACATCGGCAAAGACCACACGCACGGCGGCGTTTCCTCCGGCACGAGCAGCACTGGAACCCCGCAATGACGGATACGACCACTATCTGGAACCGCGATCTGTCTCGTGGAGACTGGTCGCTCTCAGGTGCCGATCTGCAGACCGGCGACGACCTCGAAACCTCGATCCTGATCAGCCTCTTCAGCGACCGCGAGGCCAACGCCGACGACGAAATACCGGACGGCTCTGGCGACCCGCGTGGCTGGGTCGGCGACCAGGGGCAGGACTACAAGATCGGCTCCCGGATCTGGCTGCTGGCGCGTGCCAAGCAGACGACCGAGACGCTGCAGCGCGCCAGCGACTACATCGCCGAAGCCTTGCAGTGGCTGATCGATGACGGAGTCGTCGCGCGATTCGACATCACCGTGGAGTGGACACGCCGGTCGATGCTGGGTGCGCAGGTAACCGCATTCCGTCCGGATGGAAGCTCGACGGCGCTCAATTTCTCCTGGGTTTGGGACTCGATAAACTGACATGCCATACCAACGACCGACACTGACCGACCTCGAAAATCAGGTCGCCCAGGATATTCAGACAGCCGTCCCCGGCTCGCAGCCGCTGCTGCGATTCTCGAACTTGCGCATCACCGGCCGGGTCCAGGCGCGGCTGGCCAATCTTCACTACGGCTATCTCGACTGGATTGCGAAGCAGTCTACCCCCTTCACGGCCACCGACGAATTTCTTGAGGGCTGGGCAGCACTGAAGAACGTCTTTCGGAAGGCGGCGACATCCGCGAGCGGCTCCGTCACATTTACCGCTACCGATGGGATCATCATTCCCGCGGGAACGGCTCTTGTCCGCGGCGACGGTGTTACGGCCAAGACGACAGCGGACGCGACGGCAGCAAGCGGGTCCGTGGTGGTGCAGGCAACGATCGATGTTGATCCGAGCGGTGCGACCGGTGCCTTCGGGAACACCGATGTCGGCGTAGCAATGTCGCTATCCCAGGCAATTGCCGGCGTCCAGGCATCCGGAACGGTGAGCACCGCCTTTACCGGTGGCGCGGACATCGAGAAAGATGATTCACTGCTCGGCCGCATGCTGGAGGCCTACCAAAACCCGCCGCAAGGCGGAGACGCGACCGACTACGAGACCTGGGCGCTGGAAGTCTCAGGCGTGACGCGCGCGTGGTGCCTGCCGAACGGCTACGGCGCCGGTACCGTGGTGGTCTACGTCATGTTCGATGTAAGCGAGGCAGCTCACGGGGGGTTCCCGCAGGGAACCAACGGTGTCGCCGCCGGCGAGACGCGAGCCACAGCCGCCACCGGCGATCAGCTCGCAGTTGCAGACCACATCCTTCCGCTCCAGCCGGTGACGGCGCTTGTGTACGTAGTCGCGCCCACCGCCGCGCCCGTGGACTTCACGATCAGTGGGATCACCGCGGCCAAGCGGGCAACCGTGGAAACGGCAATCTCCGATGTCCTGCTGCGCAACGGCAACGCGAAGGGCGGCACGATCCCGATCGCCTATGTGTGGTCAGCGATAGCAAGCGTGTCTGGAGTCACAGACTTCGTGATCAGCACGCCTTCGGGGGACATCACCAACACTGTCGGAACGCTTCCGACGCTCGGCACCATCACCTGGATCTGAGCCATGCCCGCTCCTGAATATTCGGCCGCCGACTTTCTCGGCGCGCTGCAGACGCTCATGCCGCGCGGCCGCGTCTGGCCGCGCGATCCGGACGCGGTGCAGACGAAGGTTCTATCCGGTCTGGCACAAATCTACGAACGGGCCACCAAGCGTGCGAACAACCTGATCGTCGATGCCTTTCCCGGCACGACCTACGAGCTGCTGCCGGAGTGGGAAGAGACGCTTGGATTACCTGATCCCTGTGCTGGCACGAGTCCGACCGTGCAGGCGCGGCGCGCGCAGGTGGTGGCGAGGTTTGCGGGCACGGGCGGGCAGTCGGTCGCCTACATGACCGCCTTTGCCAAAAACCTCGGCTATGACATCTACGTCGTGCAGTTCGTGCCGGCGCGAGCAGGGAACCTCCGGGCCGGCAAGCCAGCCTGCGGCAGCGACTGGGCGTTCGCGTGGCGAGTGGACGCGCCGCCAAACACGGTCTACCCGTTCCTCGCTGGGCAGTCCAGCGCCGGCGAGCCGCTGTCGTCGGACGGAAATGCGGTCCTTGAGTGCGAACTGCAAAAGATTTGCCCGGCCCACACGAAGGTCTATTTCTCGTACGCGTACCGCCTCGACGAGAACTTCGTGCTTGATACCTCCCCCCTCGCTTAAACAGTTGATATGAAAAAGCTACTCTCAATCGTTTTTCTGCTGGCTTCAGCAGCTGCTCACGGACAGTTTGTTACCGGCCAAGCGCTGAAAGCTGCCGACCTGAACGCCGCCCTGGCCGCGCCGATCATTACCGGCGGATCAATCAATGGCGCCACGATCGGCCAAACAACGCCGGCGGCGGGGAAATTTACCGCGGCGTCTGTCAGCCAAAGTTCCGGGCCGGCGCTGCGCGTAGATTACTCGGACACGACTGGGTTCAGCTCGATCCCTTTCTACAATGCAGGGTCGTACGTCGGCGGCTTGGCGTCGTTTGGCACCGCCTCCAACGTCAACTATGGCTACCTGAATGGTGGATTACGGGTTGACGGGGTGGGCGGCATCAGCCTGCTTACAGGTCCCGCATTGGACAAGCTGACGCGGTTCGACGCATCCGGTAATCTCGGCCTCGGGGTTACGCCGAGCGCATGGGGTTCCGGTGGAAATATAGAGCTTCAAGGTTCGCGCACCGTCAGTTCTCAAAACGGAACGATTGCGCTTGCGGCAAACGCGTATTACAACGCCGGCTATAAATACATCGCCAGCGATTACGCGTCGCAAATGCTCCAATCAGGCGGCGGATTCCAGTGGCAAATTGCCCCATCCGGCACCGCAGGCAGTCCGATCACATGGACAACTGCAATGGCGGTGGATAACAGCGGCAATCTGCTAGTCGGCGTGACGAGTGGGTCGACCAACATAATTGCAAAATCGCAAGCAAAAGATTCCGGCCAAAGCATTCTGGAAATGCGAAACGGCGACGGTACGCTTGTCGGCGGATTTGCCGCTGTAACGGCATCCGGCACCTTTAATGCCGGGGCGGCGGCTCTTTACATCGATAAGGCTAGCGGAACGAATCGCTCGATCAACGCCGCCGGCACGATCAACGCATCCGGCGCGGACTATGCCGAATATATGCGCAAAGCGCCGGGCGTCGGCGAACTCAAACCAGGCCAGATCGTCGGCGTCGATAGCGATGGGAACCTGACTGACCGATACAGCGCGGCCGTTTCGTTCCTGGTCGTATCGACCGACCCGAGCTACATCGGCGGCGATACCTGGGGCAGCGAGAAGGCGCTCGGCATGGCGCACCCGGTGCAGCCGGCCAGCGACGCAACGGCCGTCGAGCGCGCGAAGTATGTGACCGACAAGGCGCGCTTCGACGCGCTGCTCGCGCTCGCTCAAAGTCGCGTGGCGATCATCGCCTACGCCGGCCAAGTTCCTGTCAACGTCAAGGGCGGCAAGCCCGGTCAATACGTGGTCCCGGCGCGCGGTAGTGGCGACAGCATCGTCGCCCGGTTCGTCAACGCCGCGTCCATGACCTTCCAACAATATCGGGCCGCCGTCGGCATCGTGCAGAACGTGCTGCCGGACGGGCGGGCGAACGTGCGGGTCAAAGTGCTGTAACCAGCTAAACAGGAATTTCACAAGCCACCTCAGGGTGGCTTTTTTCATGCGAGGACGGAATGTTCAGAATTGATGACGCCACTGCAGCAGCAGCGCTGCCAACTCCCGAGGCAGCTGGCACTGAGGGGTATTTCACCGAGGGGCAACCGGGTGTAACTGAGGCAACTCTTGTGCGCGCATCCTGGTTGAATATGATCCAGGAGGAGTTGCGCTCGATCGTGGTTGCGGCCGGCTTGGCGCCTTCTAAGACGACTTACAACCAACTGCTGACAGCGCTGCGATCGGCCGGTGTTTTCACCACGCCGACGACCGGTGATCGTTCGACAAAGGCTGCCACCACCCAGATGTTCGCAAACGAATTTGCCGCGTCGCTCGTATCGAACGGTAAGCAGGTGCTCCCGAGCGGCTTGATCATCAAGATGGGAACGTCGGGCGCGATCTTGGCAAACTCGAGTCTCAGCATCACTTTCGCCGAGGCCTTTCCCAATGGCGTGATTGCAGCCGGCGCCTTCAACTCATACGGCACTGCCGGATCAACGATTGATACATCGGTCGGCGTTCGGTACGACTCCAATACCGGCATCACCATCTTCAATAAGGGCACCGCAAACGTGACGGGTGCACCCTGGATCGCAATCGGATATTAAGGAGGAAACATGTCGACTATCTGGTCTCCTACGACTGGTGGATTCTATTCGCTCGCCAGCAAAGACGTGTATGTGAAGGCCGGCACTTGGCCGGCGGACGGCATCGAGATCACCGAGGAAGCGCGCGATGCACTGCTGGCAGCAGAAAAGGCAGGTTCGGTGATCCAGCTCGGCGCAAACAATCAGCCGGAGGCTGTCCAAAAGACCCTCACACCGGACCAGGTGCGGGCGCAGTACGAAGCCGCCGCTCAAGACGTCCTCGACTCCACGGCGCATGCATGGGGCTACGACAGCGTGATCTCCGCGGCGTCGTATGCGTCATCGGGCGTCCCCCAGTACAAGGCTGACGCGCAGGCGCTGATCACCTGGCGCGATGCACTCTGGCAGAGGGCGTTCAGCGTCGAGAGCGATGTAAAGGCCGGAACGATTCCGATGCCGGCGACCTCAGGGGACTTTCTCGCCATGCTCCCGGCGGCGCCGACCAGGCCTGTTGCCTGACACAACTCACCTCACCACGACAACCCGCTTCGGCGGGTTTTTTTACGCCTACAGGGAGCGCGCATGTCGGTAACGCAGGTACACGAAGAAAAAGAAACGCTGGTCGTGGATGTGAACATCCCGGGCCACGAAGAGCGCACGACGACCGCGCTGTTCGTCCGCACGAAGAAGCTGCTGATGGAGCGCGAAGGAGGGCGCTGCTTCGTCTCCGGCATGACGGAAGTCGAGGCGGGGCCGCTTGAGGCTCACCACCACCCGATCGAGCGTTCGATGGCGAACATGATCGACTGGGACCGGTTTGCGGCTGACTGCAAGGCTGGCCACTGGGGGCCGCATGCGCAGGCGTTCGACTGGTCGAAGTTCGATCCGGCCGATCCGTACACCTTCGTGGACGACATGACGGTGAACGGCGTGCTGCTGGCCAAGAGGTTCCACACCGCGAAGGATGCCGGCATTCACAACCTGCCGTTCCCGCTCTGGATCGCGCAGAAGTACGGGAAAGAGGGATACCAGTTCTCGCCGACGGAGGTCATCCATCACGAGGAGGCCGCTTGATGAGCGAGAAATTGGAAGCGCGCCTGGATGCGCTGGAAGCCAAGGTCGACGAGAACTCCCGGCTGACAAAGGAACTGCTCGCGGTGTTCTCGACGGTTGAGGCGGGATTCAAGGTGCTTGCCGGCCTCGGGCAGGCGGCGCGCTGGGCGGCCCCGATTCTGACCGCGGCGGCCGCGATCTGGGCGCTCCTGCATGGCAAGTGGCCGAGGATGGACTGATGACGCCGAACCAGCAAGCATTTCTCGACATGCTGGCGTACAGCGAAGGCACTTCGACCAGCTGGGCAACGACGAACCGCGGCTACGACGTTATCGTGACCGGCATCGACCGCAAGCCGGAAATCTTCACCGACTACAGCAACCATCCATTCGCCAATGGTCGCCCACCGAAGACGATCAACCGGAACGGCCTGAAATCCACGGCATCCGGCCGATACCAGTTCCTGATCACCGATTGGTCGCACTACCGCTCGCAGCTCGGCCTGTCGGACTTTGGGCCGGCGGCGCAGGACAAATGGGCGCTGCAGTTGATCCGGGAACGCGGCGCACTGGACGACATCGAGGCAGGCCGACTTGCCGACGCTATTTCAAAATGCCGCCGCCTCTGGGCGTCACTTCCAAACGCTGGCTACGCCCAACATGAAAACAGGCTTGCGGACTTGCAGGCGGTGTACGTCTGCGCCGGCGGCCGTATGGCGTGAACACCATCATCGACATCTTCGGACTTTCGGTCTTCGCCGTCGTTGGCGGCGTGATCTGGTTCGTCATCAAGGGAGGTAGCAAATGAACCTGAAGCTCGCACTGCAGATCCTGATCGGCCTGACCGGTTACGGCGTCTGGGCCTTCATGGCCTACGCCGACCCGACCCAGCGGCCCGATTTCCTGAAATTCAATATCACGATGGCCGTCGGCACGATCGGGCTGGTCCTGCGCGATATGAAGACGCCGGCGGGCGATCCCGCTCCCACCCCAACCGAACAGGTGACGAAATGAAGAAACTCGCAATCCTCGCGGTGCTGGCGCTGGCCGGCTGCGCATCCATCACCGGCCCGAACGCGACGCCGCAGACAGCCCAGGTGACCTACACCCAGGCATGTGCCGCCTACGGTGCTGCTTTTTCCGGCGCGCTGCAGATGCGCAAGGCCGGACAGCTGAACCGCGCCCAAATCGACCAGGTGACGCTGCTCGACAGCCAGATCACGCCGATCTGCACCGGTCCGTTGCCGAAAGACCCGACTGTGGCCACGACGCAGATCACGGCCGCAGTTACCGCACTGACCATCCTCCAAGCAGCCCAGAAAGTGAGCAAATGATGAGCGAGACCACCAATACCATCGCATCCACCGCAATCCAGACCGCCGCTGCTCTGGCGCCGGCACTGGCCGCGTCCAACCCGCAGGTTGCCGCAATCGTGGCACTGGCGCCGCTGGCTGTGCAACTGCTCGACACCGCGACCAAGGCCCAGCAGGCCGGGCTACTGCCGCCGGATGAGCTCGCCGCACTGTTCGCCAGCATCGGGCGCGGCATCCAATCGACCCACGACCAATGGGCCCAGATGAACGCGGCGGACGCGACCGCAGGGAAGGCGGCATGAGCTGGCAGTGCAAGCTGATCAATGTCGTTGGCA
>CBIHOK010000120.1:0-11846 GCA_966211575.1 uncultured Noviherbaspirillum sp. | reverse complement strand
CGCGAAATGTCGTCCGGCCTGTCGACGCCGGTCGGCTTCAAGAACGGCACCGACGGCGACATCGGCATCGCGATCAATGCGATTCTTTCCGCTTCGCATCCGCATTCCTTCCTCGGCATCAACGGCCAGGGCCGGGTGGCGATCGTGCGCACCAGCGGCAACCGCCACGGCCACGTGGTGCTGCGCGGCGGCGATGGCCGGCCGAACTACGACACGGTGTCGGTAGCGATGGCGGAACAGGCATTGGCGAAGGCGGGATTGCCGGCCAATATCGTGGTCGACTGCTCGCATGCGAACAGCTTCAAGAAACCGGAACTGCAGCCGCTGGTGATGGCCGACGTGGTCAACCAGGTTCGGCTCGGCAACAAGTCGCTGGTCGGCGTGATGATCGAATCGAACCTGGTCGCCGGCAAGCAGGCGATTCCGGCCGACCTGTCGCAACTGGTCTACGGCTGCTCGGTGACCGACGGCTGTGTCGGCTGGGACACGACCGAAAAGATGATCCGCGACGCGCATGTCCTGCTGCGCGAGGTGCTGCCGCAGCGCCTGGCGTAGCCGTCCCGGCGTAGCCCGCGCACACCATCACGTCAGAACGGAGCTTACTGGTACGTGATTTGCTCTCCTCGGTCGCGAAACCATCGACCAGGAGCCCAGCATGAGCAAGTTCACCCGGCGCGCATTCTTCAAGGCCGCCGGCGCCGCCGTCGCCGTCACAGCGGTCGACGCACGCGCTGCCGCAGGCAGCGAGGCAAGCGCCTCGAAGCACCCTGCACCATATAGTTTTTTCAAACCCGATGAAACAAATTTCATTGAAGCGGCAGTCGAACGACTGATCCCGGCCGATGAAAACGGCCCCGGCGCCCTCGAAGCCGGCGTGCCGTCCTATCTCGACAAGCAGCTCGGCGGCGCCTGGGGCGCCGGCGAACGCCTGTACCGTACCGGCCCCTGGCACCCCGGCACGCCCACCCAGGGCTACCAGTTGCCGTTCACGCCGGCCGAGCTGTTTCGCCATGCGCTGCGCGGCATCAAGGCCGATCTGAGCAAGCGCGGCGTCAAGAGCTTCGGCAGCATGAGCGCGCAGGAGCAGGACAAATACCTGGACACGCTGCAGAACGGCGATATCGATCTCGACGGCGTGCCGTCCAAGGTGTTCTTCGAGTCGCTGCTGGGCCTGACCATCGAAGGCTACCTGAGCGATCCGGTTTACGGCGGCAACAAGGACATGGCGGCCTGGAAAATGATCGGCTTTCCCGGCGCCTATGCGACCTACTACAACCTGGTCGACCAGCACGGCATCCAGTTCAACCGGGCGCCGATGAGTCTCGGCGAAGACGTACGCGGCCGCGTTCACCTGCATCCGAACATTCCCGCCTACGGCGCGCACGAAGTACAGAAAGGAAAATGAGATGGCGACCAAACTGCCGGAAGTGGATGCGGTACTGCTCGGGGTCGGCCTGGTCGGCACCATACTCGGACGCGAACTGACGCGGGCCGGGCTGAAAGTGGTCGGCCTGGAGCGCGGCGGCCCGCAGTTCACGGTCCCCGATTTCCAGGGGCCGCAGATCCACGACGAGCTGCGTTATGCGATCCGCAAGGCGCTGATGCAGGACAACGTGAAGGAAACGGTGACGTTCCGCAACAACAGCAGCCAGATGGCGCTGCCGCTGCGGCGCTGGGGCAGCTTCCTGCCTGGCTCCGGACTGGGCGGCTCCGCGGTGCACTGGAACGGCCAGACCTATCGTTTCCAGGACACCGATTTCAAGGCGCGCAGCCATACCATCGAGCGCTACGGCAAGGACTTCATTCCAAACGACGTCACGCTGCAGGACTGGGGCGTGACCGCGGCCGACATGGAGCCGTACTTCGACCGCTTCGAATACCTGCTCGGCGTCAGCGGCAAGGCCGGCAATCTGAAGGGCCAGAAAGTGGAGGGCGGCAACCCGTTCGAAGACCCGCGCTCGCGCGACTACCCGACGCCGCCGATGAAGGAACCCTACGGCTCGGCGATGTTCCGCAAGGCGGCTGCCGGACTCGGCTACCATCCGTTCCCGCAACCGTCGTCGAACCTGAGCCAGCCCTATACCAACCCGGAAGGCATGACGCTGAGCACTTGCATGTTCTGCGGTTTCTGCGAGCGCTTCGGCTGCGAGCACTATGCGAAGTCGTCGCCGCAGACGGTGTTGCTGCCGGTGTTGCTGAAGGATCCGAACTTCAAGCTGCGCACCGGCGCCCAGGTGCAGAAGATCAATCTCGATGGCAGCCGCAAGCATGCCACCGGCGTGACCTACACCGACTCGGCCGGGCGCGAATTCGAGCAGCCGGCAAAGCTGGTGATCGTGGGCGCGTTCGCGCTCAACAACGTGCGCATGCTGCTGCTGTCCGGCATCGGCAAACCGTACGACCCGGGCACAGGGAAGGGCACGGTCGGGCGCAATTACGCGTACCAGACCGTGAGCGGCGTGCAGGTCTTCTACGACGAGAAAGTCAACATCAATCCGTTCATGCGCTCCGGCGCCAGCGGCACCGTGATCGCCGACTTCGTCAGCGACAACTTCGACCACGGGCCGGCCGGCTTCATCGGCGGCGGCTATATCGGCGAGGTGATGTCGCACGGACGCCCGATCGAATTCCATCCGACGCCGCCCGGCACCCCGTCCTGGGGCGCCGAATGGAAAAAGGCGCTGGTACGCCATTACAACCACACCGCGTCGCTGACGATACACGCCAGTTCGATCGCCAGCCCGCACAACTATCTCGACCTCGATCCGACCTACAAGGACGCGTGGGGCAACCCGCTGCTGCGGATGACCTTCGACTTCCCCCAGAACGATCTGAAGATGTCGGCCTACCTGACGCAGAAGGCGCTCGATATCGGCAAGGCGATGGGCGGCAAGCAGGTGGCAGGCGGTCCGCGCAAGGGTCCGTACAACGCCACCCAGTACCAGACCACGCACAACACCGGTGGCACTGTGATGGGAACCGACCCGTCGACCAGCGTGGTGAACCGCTACCTGCAAAGCTGGGACGTGCCGAACGTGTTCGTGATCGGTGCCTCCAACTTCCCGCAGAACGCGTCCTACAATCCGACCGATACGGTGGGCGCGCTTGCCTACTGGGCCGCGGACGCGATCACCAAGCAATACCTGAAATCCCCCGGACCCCTGGTGCACGCATGAGAACCCTGACCACACTTATCTTCGCGGGCCTGGCCTGCGCTGCGCTGCCGGCCGCTGCCCAGGACAACGGCCAGCAGATCGCCACCAGCGGCGCCGGCAGCGGCGTCCCCGCCTGCGCCAGCTGCCACGGCGCGCAAGGCGAGGGCAACCCGGCCTCCGGTTTCCCGCGCCTGGCCGGGCAATCGCAAGCCTACCTGGCACACCAGTTGAACGCCTATGCGCACGGCGGCCGCGACAACCCGGTGATGGGCCCGATTGCGAAGGCATTGTCGGCGCAGCAGATCGACGCGGTGAGCGGATACTACGCAGGGCTGAAGCCGGCTGCGGCGGAGAAGGCGCCGAAGAAAGCATCTGCCACCCAGGGCAACAAGCGGGCGCACACGCTGGCCACGGTGGGCGACAGCAAACGCGAGATCCAGGCCTGCGCGAACTGCCACGGCCCGGGCGGCCGCGGCGAACCGCCCTCCTATCCCTACCTGGCCGGTCAGAACGAGGCCTATCTGAAATCGGCGCTGTCGGCCTGGAAGAGCGGGGCGCGCAACACCGACCCGACCGGGCAGATGCAATCGATCGCGAAGCGCCTGAACGACAGCGACATCTCCGCACTCGCTGCTTATTTCGCGGCGCAGCCAACGCCGGCGCCGCTGCCGCTCGTGATAAGAAGCGGCCCTGGCAGCACCAGCGGTACCAGCGGCACCGCCGGCACGCAGGCCAGCGGACCGCAGGAGCAACAGCAGCGCAATACCCAAACCCAGGGCCTGGGCGTCGAACAGGGCGCGGCCACCGCCGGCGGCAGCCAGGGACCGGGCGGCGGCGGCGCGGCTTCCGGCAGCGGCCCCTCGGGCAGCAAGACCGGCGCCGGCCAGTAGCGGCGCTGCACGCACTCCCGCGTTCGAATTTCCCGATTTTCTTCCACCCCGGCCTGCCGGAACCGCGATCGGTTCCGGCATCGCCCTCCCACCTCACGGAGTCCAACATGAACCAGCGCCGTACCTTCCTGCGTTCCCTGTCTTCGATCGCGGTAGTCTCCGCCACCGGCATTCCGCTGTCGGCGTTTGCATTGGAAAAGGTCAATCCGAAAGATCCGCAGGCGGTGAGCCTCGGCTATACCGACGACACCAAGACGGTGGACGACAAGAAATACCCGAAGCACCAGGCGTCGCAGACTTGCAGCGGCTGCCAGTTCTTCCAGGCCGCGCAGCAAAGCGGCGATATTGCGCCCTGCACGGTATTCGGCGGCAAGGGCGTAGCGGCAAACGGCTGGTGCAGTGCCTACGTCAAGAAACAAGGGTGAAGACGGCTGCAGCGTGAAGGGGATACGGGCGCAGCCGGCGCGCAAGGCGTCGATGGACTAGAATCCAGGGCTGGCTGCCCCAGTTCCATCGCCCCTACCATGCCGGATTCGATCCTCCTGTCGCTGCTGTCGCTGGTCGTGCTGGCGGCGCTTGCAAGGCCAGCCGCCGCAGCGCCGCCGCCCGATAAGCTTGCCGCGCGCGCCGCGCCCTGCATGAGCTGCCACGGCAAGCAGGGCAAGGCGGCCAGCGACGGCTACTACCCGCGTATCGCCGGCAAGCCAGCCGGCTACCTGTACAACCAGCTGCGCAATTTCCGCGACGGCCGGCGCCGCCAATACCCGCTGATGGTGTACATGGTGCAGAACCTGTCGGACGACTACCTGCGGGAGCTCGCCGACTTCTTCGCACAACAGCAAGTACCCTATCCGCCCCCGCAAACGGTAGACGCATCCGGCGCCGTGCTGGAGCGCGGCCGCATGCTGGCCACGCACGGCGACCCGGCAAGGCATATCCCCGCCTGCGTTGCCTGCCACGGCAGCGCGCTGACCGGCGTAGCGCCGGCGATACCGGGATTGCTCGGACTGCCGCGCGACTACATCAATGCCCAGTTCGGCGCCTGGCGCGACGGTCTGCGGCACGCGATGGCGCCCGACTGCATGGCGCAGATCACGCAAAAACTGAGCGTCGCCGACATCAGCGCGGTATCGGCCTGGCTGGCGACGCAACCGGTGCCGGCCGACGCCGCTCCCGCCACCGTTCCGGCAGCGCCGCTTCCGCTGGCCTGCGGCAGCGTTCCGCAAGGAGAAGGCCGATGAAACGGCTGCTGCCCGTACTGCTCGCCACGCTGCTGGTGCTGGCGCTCGCTGCGGCCAGCGCGATCGCCTACCTGGGCTTGCGCGAGGATGCCGGCCCGCCGCCGGTGCCGGTAGCCGATGCGGCGGCACAGGTCGCACGCGGCGCTTACCTGGCGCGGGCCGGCGACTGCATGGGCTGCCATACGGCACGCGGCGGCGCCGCGTATGCGGGCGGGCGCGCGATCCTCACGCCGTTCGGCACGATCCCGGCGCCGAACATCACGCCGGACCCGGATAGCGGTATCGGCACCTGGAGCGCCGACGATTTCTGGCGGGCGCTGCACAACGGCAAATCGAAGGACGGCAGCCTGCTGTACCCGGCGTTCCCGTATCCGAACTACACGCGCATCATGCGCGCCGATGCCGATGCGCTGTTCGCCTATCTGCATACGCTGGCCCCGGTGCGGCAGGCAAACCGGCCGCCCGAACTGCGCTTTCCATTCAACTACCGACCGCTGCTGGCGATCTGGCGTGCGCTGTATTTCCGGCCCGGCGTCTATCGGCCCCAGCCCGCGCGTAGCGAAGACTGGAACCGCGGTGCCTACCTGGTGCAGGGCCTGGGCCATTGCAGCGCCTGCCACACGCCGCGCAACCTGCTCGGCGCGACCCGCTCCGGCGGCACGCTGAGCGGCGCGCTGATCCCGATGCTCGACTGGTACGCATCGCCGCTCGGCGGCAGCGGAACGGACGGACTCGGCAATTGGCCGCAACCGGAGCTGGAAAGCCTGCTCAAGACCGGGATATCGGCACGCGGCGCGGTAGCGGGGCCGATGGCCGAAGTGGTGCGCTTGAGCCTGCAGCACCTGAGCGACAGCGACATCCATGCGATGGCCGGCTACCTGAAGTCGCTGCCGGCCGGCACTGGGCAGGGGCAGGCCGCGGCACCTGGCCCGGGCGACAGCACTGCGCTCGCGCTCGGCAAATCGCTGTACGAAAAGCATTGTGCCGAATGCCACAAGGATTCCGGCGCCGGTGCGCCCCCCGCGTTCCCGCCGCTGGCCGGCAACCGCGGGGTGCAGCTGGAGTCGCCGGTCAATCCGATCCGGCTGGTCCTGTACGGGGGCTACCCGCCCAGTACCGCCGGCAATCCCCGCCCCTATGGCATGCCGCCATTCGTCAACCTGCTGGATGACCGCGAAGCGGCAGCAGTGGTGTCTTACATCCGCAATGCCTGGGGCAACCATGCATCGCTGGTGTCGGCAGGCCAGGTCAATCGTTACCGCAGCGTGCCGTTGGAATAAGCAAGCGCTCACATCGTTTGATTTTTCATTAACCGCTATGATCGAGTGGCCTCCGCCGGCGACGCCGTTCCACCAGAAAATAATTGTTATTAATGCAATTACGTGCTGAAATATTGTTATTCAAAAGATAACATCAGGTAAGCACGGCATGACCATCATTCTCTCCGACGCGGGCAGCCGCCTGCGCGCGCTGCTGGCGCCCTATTCACAGGACACCCGGCTGCTGCGCCTGATCGAATCCGATGGCCCTTATGTCAGGGATGCGCGAGGAAGCACGAAATAGCGATACGCACATTCCTGCCTCGCTCAAGCGCGAACTGCCGACGCCGATTTCTCGTACATCCGCTCCAGCAAATATTACCTATCGCAGTGCCTGAAAATACCTGGCCATCGCACTTTGCGGTACGAGCCGGAAAAGCGATTTGACCGCAATCCTTCGAACCTGTGAGGCGCGCTTAATCGAACGTCGGCTCATCCCACCACGGAAAGAACGGCGGCATATCGGCCGATACCTTGTCGGGGAAGACCGCCGCGCGCTTCTCCAGGAAGGCAGTCACGCCTTCACGCGCGTCCGCCGACTGTCCACGCGCCTGGATCGAGCGACTGTCAATGCGATGCGCGTCCATCGGATGCGGCGCCGCCGCCATCCGCCATAGCAGCTGGCGACTCAGAGCAACCGATACCGGAGCAGTGTTGTCGGCAATTTCGCGGGCAAGCGCACGCGCGGCCGGCAGCAGTTCGTCGGGCGCATGCAGCGAGCGCACCAGGCCGCGTGCCAATGCCTCGTCGGCGCCGAACACGCGGCCGGTCATGCACCATTCGAGCGCGGTTTGCATGCCGACCAGGCGCGGCAGAAACCAGGACGACGCCGCTTCCGGTGTGATACCGCGCCGTGCGAACACGAAGCCGAAGCGTGCTTCGGTGGAGGCAAGGCGCATGTCCATCGGCAGTTGCATGGTGGCGCCGATGCCGACCGCCGCGCCGTTGATCGCGCCGATCACCGGTTTCAGGCTCTGATAGATGCGCAGGGTATTGGTGCCGCCGCCGTCGCGGTACACGTCGCCCACCTTCAGCGCTTCGCGCGACAGGTCGCCGGGGTTGGCCTGGCGGTCGAAGGTGCTGCCGCCCGACGACAGGTCGGCGCCGGCGCAGAACGCGCGGCCGGCGCCGGTGACGATGACCACGCGCACATTGTCGTCGGCATCGGTTTCGTCGAACAGCGCGATCAGCTCCTCGCGCATTTTCGCGTTGTAGGCATTGAGCTTTTCGGGGCGGTTGAGCGTGATGGTCGCAATTCCCTGGTCTACGCTGTAAAGGGTGGTTTCAAGAATCGGCAAAGCCATGATGGTGGTCTCCGTGTTGGTATAGGGATGCCCGCGTTGCAGTTGGCGCTCGCAAGGCCGGCATTCTCAAGATCCGTTAGGCGGGGCGGTCAGCCGTCCAGCATCCCCGCCAGGCGCTGGCGGATCAATGCATCGGCCTCCGCCATGATGCGATCGATCAGCTCCTTGACGGTGGGTACGTCGCGGATCAGGCCGGCGACCATGCCGCACGACCACGCTCCCGCATCCATTTCGCCTTGCTGCATGATGCGCGGATAGACGCCGGCGACCTCGCCCATGATGTCCTCGAACTTCAATGCGCTGCCGAGGCTCCGCTCCTTTTCCAGCAGGCGTTCGACGGCGGCGTTGGCAAGCACGCGTTCGGTGTTGCGCAGCGGGCGCATCACGAGGCGGGTGTCGAGTTCGCTGGCGGCGACGATCGCCTGCTTGACGTGCTCGTGCACCGGCGCTTCCTTTGTCGCGATGAAGCGCGTGCCCATGTTCATGCCTTCGGCGCCGAGCGCCAGCGCGGCCACCAGCGAGCGGCCGTCGGCCATGCCGCCCGAGGCGACGAACGGAATCGACAGTTCTTCGGCGGCGCGCGGCAGCAGGATGAAGTTCGGCACGTCGTCTTCGCCCGGGTGGCCGCCGCATTCGAAGCCGTCGACGCTGACTGCGTCGCAGCCGATCGCCTGCGCCTTCAGCGCGTGGCGCACCGCAGTGCATTTGTGGATCACCTTGATACCGGCTTCCTTGAGCGCCGGCAGCCATTTCTGCGGATTGTTGCCGGCGGTCTCGACCACCTTCACGCCGCCGTCGATGATGGCCTTGATGTAGCCGGGGTAATCGGGCTGCGTGACGATGGGAAGGAAGGTCAGGTTCACGCCGAAAGGCTGGTCCGTCATTTCCCGGCAGCGCGCGATTTCGTCGGCCAGCGCAGCCGGCGTGCGCTGGGTGAGGCCGGTGATGATGCCGAGTCCGCCGGCGTTGGAGACCGCCGCCGCGAGCTGCGCATAGCCGACGTAATGCATGCCGCCCTGGATGATCGGATGCCGGATGCCGAACAGTTCCGTGATTCGTGTCTTCATGGATCCTCCTACGAAAGATGCTTGCGGGAAGACGGCTCCGTTCTGCGAGCCTCGTCTTCATGTCCGGCAGCCTGTCACGGGCACCGGGTCGGAAACTGAACAAGACACCAATAAAACCACATCGGCGCGAGCCTTGCTTGCGGCAGGCAAACTTGGGCCCGGGCAAAGCGTAAGCCTGCCGTGAAAACCGATATTGAGGGAAGACACGTCGATCCGATAAGCATGTTGGCTGGCGGGCTGATTTCTTTGGTAAGCTGCTGTCATATGGACAGCCGGGATGTCCGTGCGCCACGATAAAGGAAACGGCAATGGCAAAGAAGAATGAACTCGATCCGGAAACGGCGGCGCTGATCCAGTGGTGTACCGAGGTCGAAGGCTTCCTGGTGGCCGGCGGCGCCACGCTGGCGCAGGCCCAGGAGCATATCGAAGAGCAGGTCGAGTGGTTTACCGACCAGTTCTACGATGGCTTGACACCCGAGGAAGCCGCCAAGGCGGCACTGAGCGATTGAGCATTGCGGTCGTGGACGAACCGGAAAGCAAGCGCTTCCTTCGTCCTTATCATGCGGGCAGCAGCACAACCAATTTGATATCCCTGCGCATCGCCGGATGCAGCGTCACCTGCCGGTAACGCAGCTCCCCCTTCTGCGGATGCAGGAAATGCCGCTCGCCGCCTTCCCGGTTCACCACGTTCTGCAGCTTCCACAGCCGGCGGAAATCCGCGCTGGCCGCAGCCAGTTCATCGACCAGGTCCTTGATCGGCGGCTGGTCCGCATGCTTGCCGCAGTCGGCCCGGAATTCCGCCACCAGACGGTCTGCCCGTTGCGGCCAGTCTCCGGTCAACGAACGGGCTTGCGCTTCGAGGAACATGAAGCGCAGCAGGTTGGGCCGCCGCGGCGCCGCGTGTTTGACGTTCAGCCAGCCGACGAACAGCTCGCGCGCCGGGCGATTCCAGGCGATCGCGTCCCATTGCCGGTTCAGCATGTAGGCCGGGGTCTTGATCGCATTGACGATCGCATCGAAGCCTTCGTCGGCCTCGGACACGCCGGTTTCGGCATCCGGATCGAGCCGGTCGGCAAGCTGGAACAGGTAGGCGCGTTCCGCCACCGTCAGGCGCAGCACGCCGGCGATACTGGCCAGCGTGCGGCCGGATGCGGCCACCGGGCGTCCCTGTTCGAGCCAGGTCAGCCAGGTGGGGCTGACCGCGCACAGTTGCGCCAGTTCTTCGCGGCGCAGGCCGGGGGTGCGGCGACGCCCGCCGCCGCGCAGGCCGACTTCTTCCGGCTTGAGCCGTTCGCGGTGCGCCCTGATGAATTCGCCGAGCTTGCTGTGCATGATTGCCGTTGTCCGGGTGGATTTGGTGGTGGCAAATATACCAGCATAAACTGTTAACTTGTAACAGGATATCAGCGCGCATATTCTGATGCTTCCGATAAATCACTGGAGTCGAACATGAAGCAGCAATCGCTGGTCACCGAGCAATTCGGCAACACCGCACAGGCCTACATGACGAGCGCGGTCCACGCGCAGGGCGAAGACCTGAAGGCGCTGCGCCGGATCGCGGAGAGCATGGGAAAACCGCGGGTGCTCGACCTCGGTTGCGGCGCCGGCCACGTCAGTTTCGCGGTGGCGCCGGCGGCCGAACAGGTGACCGCGTATGACTTGTCGGAGCAGATGCTGGCGGTGGTCGCCAATGGCGCCGCCGAGCGCGGGCTGAACAATGTGCGAACGCAGGCGGGCGCGGCGGAGCGGTTGCCGTTTGCCGACAGTGCGTTCGACCTGGTGGTCACGCGCTTTTCCGCGCATCACTGGCTGGACGTGGCGGCCGCGCTGAAGGAGGTGCGCCGGGTGCTGCGCGCCGGCGGCCGCTTCGTCGTGGTCGACGTGTTTGCCGCCGAGGAGGCGTTGAACGATACGATCCTGCAGGCGGTCGAGCTGTTGCGCGATGTCTCGCATGTGCGCGACTACCGGGTGTCGGAATGGGAGCGGATGCTGGCCGACGCGGGCTTCACTTCGCAGTGCATCGAACGCTGGAAGCTGGTGATGGTGTTCGCCGACTGGGTGGCCCGCATGCGCACGCCGCCGGAACGGATCACCGCGATCCGCAGCCTGTTCGACGTGGTGCCGGAAGAGGCGCGCCGGTATTTCAAGGTGCAGCCGGATTATTCGTTTTCGATCGACGTGGCGATGTTCGAGGCAGGCAGGGAAAGCTGATGCGGCAGCGGCCGGCTTGCGGGCGCCCTTTCCCGGTCGCCTTGCATCCTTGAATGACATGGGTCAGACTTGAACAACCCCGCCGGCGCCGCGCGCCGCTTTCAGGAGCCCTGTCCCATGAAACATACCGTGTTGATCACCGGATGCTCGACCGGAATAGGCCGTGCGCTGGCGCTGGAATTCCGCAGCCAGGGCCATGTGGTGTATGCGTCGGCGCGACGGCTGGATGCGATCGCGGATCTGGCCGAGAAAGGGATTCACCTCCTCGCGCTGGACGTGACCGATCCGGCCGGCGTCGAGCTATTGACGGCGCAGCTGTCGTACGATGGGGTGAAGCCGAGCCTGCTGGTGAACAACGCCGGCTATGGCGCGATGGGGCCGCTTGCGGAAATGCCGCTGGCCGAGCTGCGCCGCCAGTTCGAGACCAATGTGTTTTCGATCGTGGCGCTGGTGCAGGCGCTGCTGCCGGCAATGCTGGCCGCGCAGGATGCGCGCATCGTCAACATCAGCAGTATTTCCGGGATCGCGCCCACTCCGTTTTCGGGCGCGTATTGCGCGTCGAAGGCGGCGGTCAACGCACTGTCCGACGCATTGCGAATGGAGCTGGCCCCTTTCCGCGTCAAGGTGATCACCGTGCAACCGGGCGCGATCCAGTCGGA
>CBIHOK010000119.1:0-11939 GCA_966211575.1 uncultured Noviherbaspirillum sp. | reverse complement strand
CCCATGATCATGAAAGTCGCGGTGCCGCCCTTGAAGCATTCACCCAGGTTGGGGCAATTCGCCTCCTCGCATACGGTATGCAGGCGGTTCTCGCGCAGGATCGCCTTCAGGCGCTGCACTTCGCGCGTGCCGGTGAATTCGGCACGTATCCATTTCGGCTTGCGCAGGTATTGCGCGGGTTCGGTCGGGGCAATCTTGATCGGAATGCGCGCCATCTTTTCGGCGCCACGCAACTTTTCGCCGGCCTGCACCGGGCGCGCAAGCGGCGCCGCTTTCTTTTCGCTCATGGTGCCCTCTCAACCCCGGTAGTAGCGTTGCGCGACGAACGGCGTCTTCGCCACCTCCACCGGCACCGGCTTGCCGCGCACGATCGCCTGCAAGGCGGTTCCGAGCTGCGCGTGCGCGCTGCCGACATAACCCATCGCAACCGGCGCGCCCAAGCTGGGTGCGAAACCGCCGCTGGTGACCTTGCCGACCGGACGGCCGGAGGCATCCACAAGTTCAGCGCCTTCCCGCACCGGCATCCGATCCTTGACCAGCAGCCCCACCCGCTTGCGCGCCACGCCGTCGGCGAGTTGCCGCATGATCACGTCGGCACCCGGATAACCGCCGGCGCGCGCTCCGCCGGCACGCCGGGATTTCGACAGCGCCCAGCCGAGGCTCGCTTCGACCGGGGTGGTGCCGGCATCCATGTCATGACCATACAGGCAGAGTCCGGCTTCCAGCCGCAGCGAATCGCGCGCGCCGAGGCCGATAGCCGTCACTTCGGGCTGCGCCAGCAGCAGCCGCGCCACTTCCTCGGCGCTGGCCGCCGGCACCGAAATCTCGAAGCCGTCCTCGCCGGTGTAGCCGGAGCGGCTGATCAGGCAATCGGCACCGGCCAGCGTGGCGGCGCCGGTGTGCATGAAAACCAGTTGCGCGAGTTCCGGCGCGAGCCGCGTCATCACCGCGGCAGCGGCCGGACCCTGCAGTGCGAGCAGTGCACGGTCGCCGAGCTCATCGATCGTGCAGCGACCCGCCAGGTGCTGCCGCAGATGCGCGACATCCTGCTGCTTGCAGGCGGCATTGACCACCACGAACAGGTGGTCGCCGCCATTCGACACCATCAAATCGTCGAGGATGCCGCCGCGTTCGTCGGTGAACAGCGCATAACGTTGCATGCCGACCGGAAGATCGACGATGTCGATCGGCACCAGCGTTTCCAGCGCCGCAGCCGCTTGCGGGCCGGACAAGCGCACCTGCCCCATGTGCGACACGTCGAACAGGCCGGCCTGGCTGCGCGTGTGCAGATGTTCCTTCAGCACGCCGCTCGGATACTGCACCGGCATCTCGTAACCGGCGAACGGCACCATGCGGGCACCGAGCTCGAGGTGCAGGTTATACAGCGGCGTGCGTGCCAGCGCGTGCGAATCGGTGTCCATGAACGGCTTCCCTTTTCTTCAATATTCAAGTCAAAATCGTTTGAACCAAAAACTCAACACTCAATCACGTTGACCGCCAGCCCGCCGCGTGCGGTTTCCTTGTACTTGATCTTCATGTCGGCGCCGGTTTCGCGCATGGTCCTGATCACCTTGTCGAGCGAGACGAAATGATGGCCATTGCCGCGCAGTGCGATGCGCGCGGCATTGATCGCCTTGACTGCGCCCATCGCGTTGCGCTCGATGCACGGCACCTGCACCAGCCCGCCGATCGGATCGCAGGTCAGGCCGAGGTTGTGCTCCATGCCGATCTCGGCGGCGTTTTCCACCTGTTCCGGCGACCCGCCCATCGCTTCGGCGAGCGCGCCGGCGGCCATCGAGCAGGCGACGCCAACCTCGCCCTGGCAACCGACCTCGGCGCCGGAGATCGAGGCGTTTTCCTTGTACAGGATGCCGATCGCGGCGGCGGTCAGCAGGAAGCGCAGCACGCCCTCCTCGCTGGCGCCGCCGATGAAGCGATGGTAATAGTGCAGCACCGCCGGGATGATGCCGGCCGCGCCATTGGTCGGTGCAGTCACCACGCGGCCGCCGGCGGCGTTCTCTTCGTTGACCGCGAGCGCGTACAGGTTGACCCAGTCGAGCGTGGTCAATGGATCGCGCAGGCTGGCTTCCGGCTGTGCCGACAGCTTGCGATGCAGTTCGGCGGCGCGCCGGCGCACCCGCAGGCCGCCGGGCAACGTACCTTCGCGTTCGCAACCGCGCCGCACGGATTCCTGCATCACCTGCCAGATGTTCTGCAAGCCGGCCCGCGTCTGCGATTCGGCGCGCCACGCGCTTTCGTTTTCCAGCATCAGCTGGCTGATCGACAGCTTGTGGTCGCGGCATAGCGCCAGCAGTTCGGCGGCGCTGCGAAACGGGTAGCGCAATACCGCGCTGTCCGGCGCGATGCGGTCGGCGCCGGCGGCATCTTCGTTGACGACGAAGCCGCCGCCGACTGAGTAATACACCTTGCTGCGCAATTCGACGCCATCCGCATCCAGCGCAGTGAAGCGCATGCCGTTCGGATGATGCGGAAGAGACTGGCGCCTGTGGAACAGCAGGTGCTCGCGCTCGGCAAACGCGATTTCCTGTTCGCCGAGCAGGCGCAGGCGGCCGCTCGCGCGCACCTGCGCGAGCTTGTCCGCGATCGTATCCGTATCGACCGTATCCGGCGCTTCGCCCTGCAGCCCGAGCAGCACCGCCTTGTCGCTGCCGTGCCCCTTGCCGGTGGCGCCAAGCGAACCGTACAGCTCGGCCCTGACCACCGTCGTGCGCGCCAGCAACCCGTCTTCCTTCAAGCCGGTGACGAAGCGCAATGCCGCCCGCATCGGCCCCACCGTGTGCGAGCTCGACGGGCCGATGCCGATCTTGAACAGTTCGAAAACGCTGATGGCCATGCTTCGTGTTTTATCTACAAGTCGTTCGCGCGATTACGGCCGACACCGGGAACGTGATCCAGGCGGGAGCGAGCGAACCGGCCGGACCGTCATTCGTAATCCGACAGCGGCGGGCACGAGCACACCACGTTGCGGTCGCCGTACACGTTGTCCACCCGCCCCACCGGCGGCCAGTACTTGCCGCCCTGCCGCAGCGAGGCCACCGGAAACACCGCCTGCTCGCGCGAGTACCGCCGGTTCCATTCGCCGACCAGATCCAGCGCGGTGTGCGGGGCATGGCGCAACACGCTGTCCTCGGCCTTGACCGCGCCGTTTTCCACCGCACGGATCTCTTCGCGGATCGCGATCATCGCGTCGCAGAAACGGTCCAGCTCGTCGCGTGCCTCGCTCTCGGTCGGCTCGATCATCAGCGTGCCGGGCACCGGGAACGACATGGTAGGCGCGTGGAAGCCGAAGTCCATCAGCCGCTTGGCAACGTCATCGACGGTAATCCCGGTTTCCTTCAACGGGCGCAGGTCGACGATGCATTCGTGCGCGACGATGCCACCCTCGCCCGCATACAGGATCGGATAGTGCGGCGCCAGCCTGTGCGCAATGTAGTTCGCGTTCAGGATGGCCATCTCGCTTGCCTGTTTCAGGCCCTGCCGCCCCATCAGCTTGATATAGGTCCAGCTGATCGGCAGGATGCTGGCGCTGCCCCACTGTGCCGCGCACACCGCGCCTTGCCGGCTTTCCAGCATCCGGTGGCCGGGCAGGAACGGGGCCAGATGCGACTTGACGCCGATCGGGCCGACGCCCGGACCGCCGCCACCGTGCGGGATGCAGAAGGTCTTGTGCAGGTTCAGGTGCGAGACGTCGCCGCCGAACTTGCCTGGCTGGCACAGGCCCACCATCGCGTTCATGTTGGCGCCGTCGATATAGACCTGGCCGCCGTGCGCATGCACGATGTCGCAGATCTCGGACACCGCTTCCTCGAACACGCCGTGGGTCGAAGGATAGGTGATCATGATCGCCGCCAGATCAGCCGCGTGCTTCTCCGCCTTCGCCCTCAGGTCGGCGACATCGACGTTGCCGCGCTCGTCGCACTGCACGACCACGACCTGCATGCCGGCCATGTGGGCGGTGGCCGGATTGGTGCCGTGCGCGGAACTCGGTATCAGGCAGATATGGCGATGGCCTTCGCCGCGGCTCTCGTGATAGGCGCGGATCGCGAGCAGGCCCGCATATTCACCCTGCGAGCCGGCGTTCGGCTGCAGCGACACCGCGTCGTAGCCAGTGCACGCAATCAGCATCCGCTCCAGCTCGCCGGTCAGCTCGCGATAACCCTGGGCCTGCTCCAGCGGCGCGAACGGGTGCAGACCGCCAAATTCCTTCCAGGTCACCGGGATCATTTCGGTGGTCGCGTTCAGCTTCATCGTGCAGGAGCCGAGCGGGATCATCGTGCGGTCCAGCGCCAGGTCCTTGTCGGCCAGCGCGCGCAGGTAGCGCAGCATCTGGGTTTCCGAATGATGGCTGTTGAACACCGGATGGGTGAGAAAATCGCTGCTGCGCAGGAGCGCGGCCGGGATGCGGTCAGCCGCTGCCGATTCGCAGGCGGCGAACGACGGCAGCGCCTTCGCATCGCCGGCAAACACCGACCATAGCGCTTCCACATCCTCGCGCGTGGTGGTCTCGTCGAGCGAAACACCGACGGTTGCGTCGTCGATCACGCGCAGGTTGATCGCCCGCTCGCGGGCAGCGGCGTGAATTGCCTCGGTGCGTGCGCCGGTGCTCACCGTCAGCGTATCGAAGCAGGCGGCGTTACGCACCTGGTAGTCGAGCCGGCCCAGGCCGTCGGCCAGCGTCGCGGCGAGCCGGTGCACGCGCTGCGCGATCGTCTTCAATCCGGCCGGGCCGTGATAGACCGCGTACATGCCGGCGATGTTCGCCAGCAGCACCTGGGCGGTGCAGACGTTGCTGGTCGCCTTTTCGCGGCGGATATGCTGTTCGCGCGTCTGCAGCGCGAGCCGGTAAGCCTTGTCGCCGCGGCTGTCGACGGAAACGCCGACCACGCGGCCCGGCATCAGGCGCTTGTTGGCGTCGCGGGTCGCGAAATAAGCGGCATGCGGGCCGCCGTAGCCGAGCGGCACGCCGAAGCGCTGGGCGGAACCGACCGCGACGTCGGCCCCGAACTCGCCGGGCGACGTCAGCAGCGTCAGCGCCAGCAGGTCGGCGGCCACCACCACCAGTCCCTGCTTCGCGTGGACCGCCGCGACGGTTTGGGAGTAATCGTGGATCTCGCCGTCCACCGCCGGGTACTGCAGCAGGACGCCGAAGCAGTCCAGCGTTTCGAGATCGCTGCGATGGTCGCCCACCACCACCTCGATGCCGATCGGCTCGGCGCGCGTGCGCACCACGTCTATGGTCTGCGGGAAGCAGTCCTGCGACACGAAAAAAATCTTGCTCTTGCTCTTCGATACGCGCTGGCAGAAGGTCATCGCCTCGGCCGCGGCGGTCGCTTCGTCGAGCAACGAGGCGTTCGCGATTTCCATCCCGGTCAGGTCGCTCACCATGGTCTGGAAATTCAGCAGCGCTTCCAGCCGCCCTTGCGAAATCTCGGGTTGATACGGCGTGTACGCGGTGTACCAGGCGGGGTTTTCCAGCAGGTTGCGCAGGATGACATTCGGGGTATGGCAGTCGTAGTAGCCCATTCCGATATAGGACTTGAACACCTTGTTCTTCGCCGCGATCCGGCGCAGCTGTTCCAGCACTTCCGGTTCGCTGCAGGCATCCTCGAGAGCCAGCGGCTGGCGCGACAGGATGGCGGCGGGCACCACCTTTTCGATGAATGCCTGCATCGATTCGAAGCCGAGCGCCGCCAGCATCGCCTGCCGGTCCGCCTCGTCCGGTCCGATATGCCTGTCGATGAAGTCCGAGCGCTGCTGCAAATCCTCGAACGCAGCCCGTTGCTGAATCATGGTGTCCTCTTGAAAAACTGGAATGGGTAATTGGCGGCAGCCGCCAGGCTCCGATCGGAAAAGGCCCGGCGCAGCGGGGCCGGGCCGGCGGATTACTCCTGGGTTGCGAGATAGGCGTTGTATCCGGCTTCGTCGAGATAAGCGTCGAGCTCGCCGGCGTCGGCCGGGGTGAACTTGAAGAACCAGCCGGCGCCCAGCGGATCTTCATTGACTTTGCCGGGTTCGTCCGCCAGCGTTTCGTTGATCGCGGTGACTACGCCGGCTGCCGGCATCCGGATTTCGCCGGCGGTCTTCACCGATTCGATGACCGCCGCTTCCTCGCCCTTGCCGATTTCCTTGCCGGCTTCCGGCAGCTGCACATAGACCACGTCGCCCAGGTGGTCCTGCGCGTAATCGGTGATGCCGACCGTAACGGCGCCGTCATCCTCGATGCGCAGCCATTCGTGTTCCCGGGTGTAGACGGTTTTTGTCATTGTGCATCTCCTTGTTGGATTGACGTTGGAATCGGGTGCACGCGGCCGGGGAATTGCCGTGCGTGCATCCGTTGAGATGCGCCTGATTTTAGAGCGTTCCGACTTTTCGAGGTATTCAATCACCGGGGTCAGGAAAGATAAAATTAAAAGCTTTTCAGAGTTTTTTGTTATTTTTTAAAAATTTATTCGAAAATATTTTCTTTTTTAAAATTCTGAATTTGACGCCCGCTGGCCCGGCGCGAGCTTCAGCCCGCCCGGCGCGCACGCCTTGCATTTACCGCATCCACCGCGGCCCGCACCCCGATGCGCGGACTGTCGAGAATGGGGACAGGCAGGCCCCGGCAGCGCTCGGCAGCCGGCGCCATCGAAGCCTGGGCCAGCACCACTGCATCACAGTCGCGAGCGTTTTCAAGGATCGCTGCCGCAATCTTCGCGGCATAGGTTTCCCGGTCGCCACGCTCGAAGCAAGGCCAGGCGTCCGCCACCAGCAACTCGCTGAGCCGCACTTCCCGTCCGGCCATCCGCGCCGAGTCCGCCAGAAGGCGGCGGGTGGGAACCAGCGTGCTTTCGAGTGCCGCCGCGATCAGGATGCGGTTTCCGTGGCGAACGGCGGCATCGGCCATCGGGCGGTCTATGCGCATTGCGACAAAACCTGTCGAAACGCCTTCGGCCGCCGAACCGATGGTCGAGCAGGTGCAGGCCACTACCCCCGCGCCGCTATCCGCCGCTTCTTCCATGGCGCGCCGAACCCGCTGGCACAATGCCGGCGTCAAGCCAACGCCGCGCGCCTCTTCCAGCAAGCCCGGAGCCACCACGTGACGCACCCGGATACCGGGCGAGATCTGGTCCGCCAACCGGGAAAACGTATCGATATGAACCGCAGCGGTGTGCAGGAAAGCGAGCTCGTGCCGCATCATCGTTATTTCCTTTCTGCTTGGATCGGGCATTTATTTCGGATTCAGCAAATATACATTGATCGAATCGCTGTTTTTCTCTTCGCTCGCAATGACTAACATGAGCCTCATCGATGAACACACTTTGAGTGCGAATCACCGAGGCAGGACCCGACGGAATGCATGATGTCCGACCGCCGAGCCCAAAGTCATTGACCAGATCATCAAGAGGAAAACAAAATGAAAGCGAAAATGTTGATTGCCGCCGTTGCCGTGTCCGCCGCTGCCGGTTCCGCGTTTGCCGGCCAGACCTATCCGTATGTCGACTTCAGCAATGCCACGAGCACCCTGTCGCGTGCCGAAGTCCAGGCCAGCGCCGCGCTCCCGTCCGGACAACAGGAATCGGTTGCACCCGACGCCGGCTTCGTGCCGACCAGGACCGGCGCGCAGGTCGCGGCCGAGTTGAAGCAGGCACAGGAAAACGGCAGCTACCGGATTGCCGGTGAAGAGTTCGAAGGCCAGTTTCCGGCCCTGCATGCCGCACAGACCCGGCTGGCAGCAAACTGATCGAACTGATGCGAGGGGGCGACCGCCCCGCTCCGTCAACAAGAACGCCGCGCGATTCGCGCGGCGTTCTTCATTTGTCCCTTCCGAATACGGAACGCCCGGAACGCTTCGCCGGCACCGAAGTCCATCACTGAAGCAGGAGGCGACTGTCTCGCAATCCATTTGCAGCCCAACCGATGGAGGCTTCATGCACCACAAGATACTGACGGACGCGGCCGAGCGCACGCACGCACTGATTTTCGATACGGGAGACGAGGCGCTCGGATTGCTGCAGGATTTTTGCAACGCGCACGATATCAGCGCCGCGCGCTTCACGGCGATCGGCGCATTTCAATCGGCCATCCTTGGCTACTTCAACTGGGAGAGCAAGGGATACGACAAGATCCCGGTGAACGAACAGGTCGAGGTATTGAGCCTGATCGGCGACGTCGCACTGCACGAGGGAAAGCCGAAAATCCACGCGCACACGGTGCTCGGCCGCCGCGACGGCAGCACACGCGGCGGCCATCTGCTGGAAGCGCATGTACGTCCGACGCTCGAAGTCATCCTGGTGGAATCGCCTGCCTACCTGCGGCGCCGGATGGACTCCGCAAGCGGCATTCCGCTGATCGACATTCAATCCTGAGCGCTCGGTATTCCTGCTCCCGGAAACCTGGCGGCTCTCGCGCGCCGGTTTCCGTTTCCGCCAAGCGCCTATCCCGCGACGCGCGCTCGCCGCGGCATCCTTGCTTGCCGTGTTTCGCGTTTCGCCGGTTGCGCCGCCCACGCCAAAATTCACGCCGAACACTGAACTTCTTACCGGCCGACTGTAATTTCTGCCGGAGGAATCCGGCGGATTCCGGTCGTTCGCGCGATCCCTGTACTTTGGCACAACACTTGCACCACGCGTAACAGCGGACGCGCTCGACCCTCTCGAGCCGGCTTGCCGCGGCCAGCTTTGCCATGGCGGGCAGCCGCACGGCAATGCCGCGCTTTATCTGGACACTGGAAGAAACCATGGAAGCCATAGGAAAAACCCGCTGGGCAATAGCGGAGGGATATATCCCTCCGAGCAGCACCGGCGACAGCAGGGAACTGACGAGCCACGAAGCCGCGTGCATCCTGAACGCGGGCGATAGCGAGGCACGCATTGCGATCACCGTGTTCTTCAAGGATCGGGCGCCGGCCGGCCCTTATCGCGCAACGGTGCCGGCGCGGCGCACCCTGCATTTGCGCTTCAACGATCTGAAGACTCCCGAACCGATCCCGGTAAACACTCCGTATGCCAGCGTCATCGAGTCCGATGTCCCTATCGTCGTTCAGCACACGCGGCTCGATTCACGCCAGGCGGAACTGGCACTGCTGTCAACCATCGCATACAGCAGCGACTGAGACGGCGAACACTTCCGCGTCGTCGCGCCGTATATGCTGTATGGGTCGACGGCAGCACGCAATTCGACAGTGTAGGTCGTAGGGCGTATCGCGCTGCGTCGGACGGTTTCCGGCGCCGTCAGGCGCATCACGGTGCGCCCTATTTTTCCCGAAAGGCAGGCTTGCACGGAGGGAACCTGGAAGAAAAATCGTAGTCATTTGATAAAGGCCGCGGCAGCGGCGAGGCGGTCTGTCGCCGCCCCCCCTCCCCGCGACCCGCTCTTTTCCACCTCTTGCAAGGGAGCCGAGATGATCGAAGACCAGCCAAACCAGACAGACCTGCAACGGCGCCAAATCCTGCTCGCCGCCACTACCGGAGTGGGCGTGGTCGGCGTGATTGCGACTGCCGTACCGTTCGTGGACTCCATGCAACCGAGCGAGGCGGCCAAGGCTGCCGGGGCGCCGGTCGAAGTGGATATCAGTCGCATCGCTCCGGGCAAGCTGGAGACCGTAGAGTGGCGCGGCAAGCCGGTCTGGGTACTGCATCGCACCGACGACATGCTGAACCGGCTCAAGCAGCTCGACGCCCGCCTGGCAGATCCGAAATCAAAGCAGGATCAGCAGCCGCCCTACGCCGCCAACGAAGTGCGTTCGATCCGGCCGCCGTTCTTCGTGGCAATCGGCATCTGCACTCACCTCGGCTGCGTGCCGACCTTTCGCCCGGAACCCGGCGCGCCCGACCTGGGAGCCGAGTGGCCGGGAGGTTTCTACTGTCCTTGCCACGGCTCCCGCTACGATCTGGCGGGCCGTGTCTACAAGAACGTGCCGGCGCCGCTGAATCTTGAAGTGCCCGAATACACGTTCCTCAGCGATACCAGGCTGCTGATCGGCACGCACGAAAAGAAGGGGTGAGCGGCCCGCGCACTGCATCCGGAGGACCGCCGGCGCCGCGCGACAATTCAGTGCGGCTTGTTGCCAGCTTCGTTATCCCGTTCTCCATGGCTGTCATTACCGCAGAGGGCAGCGGGGAGTTTTTCCGCTTTTTCGCCCGCCCTTTCCGGCATCCCCTCATGCTTCCGCAGTCGTCCATGACGCGCTTCGAATTGCAGTACGCATACCGTCGGCCGAGAGGAACTCCCGGGTGCAAGCGCCCTCGAAACTGACTGTTCGGACAATATGCGCAAGAGGAAAAGCCGATGGAAGCGCACATATACTCCTCGCGCCGGCGCCTGATCCGGTCGGCCGCAGCGGCTGCGGGCAGCCTCGTGCTGTTGCCGCAGGCGCGGGCAGCCGAAAACGAGCGGCGCCCTCCGCCACCGACAGAAGACATGATGCGGGAGCACGGGATACTGCGCCGTGCGCTCGACGTCTATCGCCACTGCGCCCGGCAATTGCGCGCCGGCCATGCTTCAGGCCTGGCCACGGCGCTCAATCACACTGCCCAGCTGTTCCGCAGATTCGGTGAGGATTATCACGAACGCGCGATCGAAGAAGCCTATGTGTTTCCGATGCTGCTGAAGCAGCCGGCTCCCCTCTCCGGCTATCCGGCGGTGCTGACCGCCCAGCACCGGAAGGGGCGCGAAGTCACCGACTACGTCCAGAACCTGACCCAGCACGGCTCCATTCCTTCCGGCAGCGCGCATCCGCTTGCGGACACGCTCGACGCATTCACCTGGATGTACAGCAACCACGCGGCGCGCGAAGACACCATGGTCTACATTGCATGGAAAAAGCTGCTGTCGGAAGACCAGCTGCGGGAATTGACGCACACGTTCGAGACGATCGAGCAGCGCCATCTCGGGGACGACGGCTTCGAGCACGCAGTGAGGAAGATCAGCGATATCGAAACCGGACTGGGTCTGGCCGACCTGGCGCACTTCACGCTCCGCAAGGTCCCGGCGTGAACTACTTCACCAGCTTGCGCACCACCCTGCCAATCGTCAAACCCTGTACCAGGATCGAGAATACCGCAACCAGGTAGGTCAGCGGAATGACCACGTTGCGCTCGGGGCAGGCAGCGACAACGCGAGCGCGACCGATACGCCGCCGCGCAGGCCGCCCCAGGTCAGCACCTGCCAGGCGCCGTGCGGCAAACCGGCGATGCGCCGGGTCAATGCCACCGGCACTCCCACCGTCAGCAGGCGCGCGCCCAGCACCAGCAGGATGGCGGCCATCCCTGCCGGGAGCAATCCCGGCGGCAGCGGAATCGCCACCACGCCGAGGCCGAGCAGCATCATGGTGGCGCCGGTGCCGAACAGCGCAAGCAGGCCCACCGGCCAGCGGTACGCTTTCAATTCGCTCAGGTCGACATGCAGGGCGCCCGCGAACAACAGGATCGACAGCATCCCCTGCATCACCACCTCGGAAAAATCGATCGAGTCGGTCAGCGGGCCGTGGCAGCCAGCCGGCTCGCCTCGATGTAGATGCGGCGTACCGCATGGAAGCGCTGCCGGATACTGGCTTCGATGCGGTTGACGGAAGCCGCGACGTCCGCTCCGGAGACACCTTTGCGAAACTCCACGTCCAGAGTCAGCAGGATGTTGTCAGGGCCGAAATACATGGTGAGCGGGCACGCAACCGACATCACTGCGGCATCGCGTTCGGCGAGCTCGCGAATCTCCCTTGCCATTTCGCGGTCCACCCCCTCGCCGATCAGCAAGCCGCGGCTCTCGTAAATCAGCAGCGAGGCAATGCCCGCCAGCAGCAGGCCGATCGCAATCGACGCGGCGCCGTCAAGCGCCGGCATCTGCAACCGGTGGCTAAGATAGACGCCGAGTGCCGCAATCGCAAGGCCGCCCAGCGCAGCCGCGTCATTCGAAGATTATTTTCACTGCAACAACGGTTG
>CBIHOK010000118.1:0-12037 GCA_966211575.1 uncultured Noviherbaspirillum sp. | reverse complement strand
TCCTGGCCGAACATCACGTGCACGATCTGGAACCGCTTGCCGATGATGAAGGCGCGCCGGAACAGCCGTTTTACCTGCTCCGGCGTGGCATTGGTGGCAACGTCGAAATCCTTCGGCTTGACGCCCAGCAGCAGGTCGCGCACCGCGCCGCCGACCACGAAAGCCTTGAAGCCGGCTTCCTGCAGCGTGCGGGTGACGCGTACTGCGTTCGGCGATACCAGCTTGGGATCGATGCCGTGTTCCTGCGGGCCGAGCGTGACCGGGAGTTTCGGGTTATCCGCTTTGGTCTTGGTGCCCAGAATGCGTCGGATAAGCTTCTTAATCATCGAATAATGTCAGGATGGGCCAGCCGTGCGCTTCGGCATGCGCTTTCAGCAAGGCGTTGGGGTTGGTGGCGATCGGATGGGTGACAGCCGACAGCAGCGGAATATCGTTTTGCGAGTCGCTGTAGAAATAGCTGCGGGCAAAGCTATCGAGGGTTCGGCCGCGCGCGGCGAGCCATTCCCGGGTATGCACGACCTTGCCGGGGCCGGAAGTCGGGATGCCGCGCAGCTTGCCGGTGATTTCTCCATCGGTGTCCAGTTCGGGCTCGGCGGCGATCAGGTTGGCAACGCCGAAGGCAGCGGCGATCGGCGCGGTAATGAAGCGGTTGGTGGCGGTGATGATGGCAACCAGGTCGTCCGCATCCTGGTGCCGTTTGACCAGCTCGGCCGCAGCCGGCCGGATTGCCGGCTTGATCACTTCGTCCATGAACTGGCGGTGCCATTCGTCCAGCTGCCGGCGCGGAAAGGCGGCCAGCGTACCGAGCGCGAATTCCAGGTATTCGACCGGATCGAGCGTGCCGGCTTCGTACTGCGCATAGAACGCCGCGTTGCGGCGCGCGAAATCCTCGGCATCCACGGCACCGATGCGCACCATGAAGCGTCCCCACTCGTAGTCGGAATCGAGCGGCAGCAAGGTGTGGTCGAGGTCGAACAGGGCGAGATTCATTCCGCTTTGGCTTCCATTTGCAACAGGCTGCGCAACAGCGGCAGCGTGATCGGCCGCTGGGTTTCGAGCGAATACCGGTCGAGCTGGTCGAGCATTGCCGACAGGGATCGCATGTCTCGCTGGAAATGCGTAATCAGATAGGGTAACACGCCGGTCGCGATGTTCATGCCGCGCGCCTGCGCCGCCTGGGTGAGGGCGGCGATCTTTTCCTCGTCGCTGAGGCCGTGCAACTGGTAGATCAGGCCCCAGCCGAGGCGGGTGCGCAGGTCTTCGCGCAGCGTCAGCGCGGCCGGGGCCGAAGCGCCGGCGGCCAGCAGCAAGGCGCCGTTTTCCTTGGCTTCGTTGTACAGGTTGAATGCGGCGATCTGGGCGTCGCCGGCCAGCCGGTCGCAGTCGTCGAGCAGGTACAGCGTGATGGCCGGGTCGAACAGGTAGGCAGCGGTTGACGCTCCGGCCGGGATGTAGCGCGCCCCCTCGCCATTCAACGCTTGCAGCAGGTGTGTCTTGCCGGAACCCGCTTCGCCCCAGACATAGACGAAGCGCTCGCGCGGCAGCGCGGTGGCGCGGGCCGCAAAGCCATGCAGCAGTTGCAGCAATTCAGGGTTGCGGCCGACCACGAAGCTGTCCAGGGTTTGCGGCTTGGCCGCGTCGAGATCGAGCAGGAGTTGCCTCATGACTGACGGTAGAAACTGCTGTTGAGGTATTGGTATTTCAGATGCCGGAACGCGACCGCGAGGATCGCGGAGCTGGGCAGGGCCAGCAGCACGCCGACGAAACCGAACAGGTGGCCGAACGCCAGCAAAGCGAAGATCACGGTCAGCGGCTGCAGCCCGATCCGCTCGCCGACCAGCCGCGGTGTCAGGATGAAGCTTTCGATGAACTGGCCGATGCCGTAGATGCAGGCCACCAGCACCAGGCCGCGCACGCCGTCGAATTGCAGCACCGCGGCGATCAGCGCCAAGGTCAGGCCGACCCCGAAACCCACGTAGGGAATGAAAATCAGCAGGCCGGTAATGATGCCGACCGGGAGCGCGACTGCAAAGCCGGCGATGCCGAGCGTGACCGAATAGTAGACGGCGAGCGCCAGCATCACCGCCAGCTGGCCGCGCAGGTATTGCGCCAGCAGGCTATCCACCTCGTTGCCGAATCCGATCGCGTTGCCCACCCAGCGCCGCGGGATCGCAGTGGTGATCCGGGCCAGCAGCGCATGCCAGTCGAGCAACAGGTAGAACAGCGCGATCGGTACCAGGCTGAGAGTGAGCAGCCAGCCGAGCACCGCGCCGCCGCCGACCTTCAGCGAAGCCAGCATTGCCGTCCAGATCTCGTCGCCGCTGGTGGCGAGGTATTTGCTGACGATGCGCTTGATGCTGGCCGGATCGAGCCGGAGTTCGACGCCGAAATCACGCAGCCACGGGCCCAGCGTCATGTTGAGGCGTTCCAGCGAAACCGGTATCTGGTCTTGCAGCAGCGGTATCTGCTTGCGCATCACCGGCACCACGATCAGCATCAGCGCCAGGATCAGCGACAGGAAGATCAGCATGACCGCGATCACCGCCACTTCGCGCCGCACCCGCAGGCGGCCGAAGCGTTTCGAATCGAGCCAGTCGACCGCCGGATTGAGCGCATAGGCGAGGATGCCGGCGGCGACGAATGGTGCCAGGATCGGGCCGAGCTTCACCAGCAACGCAAGCAGGGCGACGCCCAGCGCCAGCCACAGGAGGGACTGCTTTTGCTCTGAAGAGAAAGAAAACGGCATGGATCGGGGGATGGGCGGGATCGGTTTGTTAAAATAGCGGGCTGCCAGATCGGATTCGCCCAGGGTTCAATAAGGATTCGATGCAGGATTCGATGCAAACCGCTATTTTACCGCCTATAAATCCGATCACATCATGAGTTCCACTTCCAATGTATCCCTTTCCTACCGCGACGCCGGGGTAGACATCGATGCCGGCGATGCGCTGGTCGAGGCGATCAAGCCTTTTGCCAAACGCACCATGCGCGAAGGCGTGCTGGGCGGCATCGGCGGTTTCGGCGCGCTGTTCGAGATTGGCAAGAAGTACAAGGAGCCGGTGCTGGTGTCCGGCACCGACGGCGTCGGCACCAAGCTCAAGCTGGCATTCCACCTGAATCGCCACGATACGGTCGGCATCGACCTGGTTGCGATGAGCGTCAACGACATCCTGGTGCAGGGCGCGGAGCCGCTGTTCTTCCTCGATTACTTCGCCTGCGGCAAGCTGGACGTGGCGGCCGCCACCGACGTCGTCAAGGGGATCGCGCTGGGCTGCGAGCAGGCGGGCTGCGCGCTGATCGGCGGCGAAACCGCGGAAATGCCGAGCATGTACCCGGACGGCGAGTACGACCTGGCGGGCTTTGCAGTGGGCGCGGTCGAGAAGTCGAAGCTCATCGACGGCAGCAAGATCGTACCGGGTGACGTGGTGCTGGGACTGGCCTCTTCGGGCGCGCATTCGAACGGCTATTCGCTGGTGCGCAAGATCCTGTCGGTGGCGCAGCCCGACCTGAACGCCGACTTCCATGGTCGCCCGCTGGCTGACG
Source organism: uncultured Noviherbaspirillum sp. (assembly GCA_966211575.1). GTDB lineage: Bacteria > Pseudomonadota > Gammaproteobacteria > Burkholderiales > Burkholderiaceae_D > Noviherbaspirillum. Next base: position 8,494 of record CBIHOK010000118.1, on the reverse strand, counting down.
CCCTGATGGCGCCGACGCGCATCTATGTGAAACCGTTGCTGGCGCTGATGGACAAAATCGAAGTCAAGGGCATGGCGCACATCACTGGCGGCGGGCTGGTGGAAAACGTGCCGCGCGTGCTGCGCGACGGGCTGACCGCCGAACTGCAGCGCGATGCCTGGAGCATGCCGCCGCTGTTCAACTGGCTGCAGCAGCACGGCGGCGTGGCCGATGCCGAAATGCACCGCGTGTTCAATTGCGGGATCGGCATGGTCGTGATCGTGTCGAATCAGGATGCCGATGCGGCGATTGCGCAGCTGGCGGCGGCGGGCGAAAGCGTGAGCCGGATCGGCGAAATCCGCGAGCGGCGCGAGGGCGAGGCGCAGACCATCGTCGTATAATTTTTCGCCGACGCAAGCAAAGCGGCTGCCCGATCAATCCGGCAGCCGTTTTTATTCCTGGCCGTTACCGTGGCGATACCCGGCTGGCGCGGTGGGCGCGAGGGAACGAATTCATGGCATCCGTATGTGATCGACCAGCAGTGCGGTGCGCCGGTCCGGCCCCCGGGTCAGCATGCTGACCAGCACGATGGCCAGCATGCCGGCCGGAACCCCATAGACGCCGGCTGAAATCGGTGCGATGTGGAACCATTGGTGGTCGGTGCTGCCGCCCAGTGCCGGATAGGTGCGTGCCATGTAGAACACGCAGGTCGCAAAGCCGACGATCATGCCGGCGATGGCACCTTGCTGGTTTGCCCGCTTCCAGAAAACGCCCAGGATAAGGGCGGGGAACAGCATCGACGAGGCCAGCGAGAATGCGGCGCCCACCATGTCCAGGATATTGCCGGGCTTGAGCGAAGCCACATAGGCGGCGATCAGCGCGACCACGAGCAACAGCAGTTTCGAGATCGTGACCCGCTTTTGCGTCGATGCGCTCGGATCCACCGTCTTGTAGTAGATGTCGTGCGACAGCGCGTTCGATATCGTCAGCAGCAAGCCATCCGCGGTCGACAGTGCCGCCGCCAGGCCGCCGGCGGCGATCAGGCCGGAAATCACGTAGGGCAGGCCGGCGATTTCCGGCGTCGCCAGCACCACGATGTCGCCGTCCAGCGAGATTTCGGCCAACTGGACCACGCCGTCATGATTCATGTCGGTGATCGACACCAGCGGATGCACCTTGTCGACGCTGCCCCAGTACGATACCCACTCCGGCAGATGGGAAAACGGCGTGCCGACCAGGGCGGTATAAATGTCGAACTTCACCAGCACCGCCAGCGCCGGCACCGTCACATACAGCAGCATGATGAAGAACAGCGTCCAGAATACCGAGAAGCGCGTTTCCGATACCGACGGCGTGGTGTAGTAGCGTACCAGCACGTGCGGCAGTGCGGCGGTGCCCATCATCAGGCACAGCGCCAGCGCAAGAAAGTTGTTGCGCTTGATGTCGGAGGCTTCCTTGTCCTTGCCGGGAAACGGTGTCTTGTGCGGCACGACCGGAAGCGCGCGCGCCAGGTTGTCGGCCCTGGCTTCCGTCCATTGCTTGCGCGCGTCTTCCGGCGATGGAGGGTAGGCAGCGAGTACCCGGCTGGCCTTGCGGATGTCGATCAGCGACGCATGGCCGCGCTTGAGATCGATGAGCTTGTGCTGCAATTCGATCCTTCCGGCTTGCCACGAAGCCGGCAATGCATCCAGCCTGGCCTGGTATTCGGCCGCGCGCTGCCGGAAAATCGCCCGCACCTGCAGCTCGCGCGGATCCGCGTTCAGCGCGGCTTCCCGGACGCTCAGCTTGGACAGTGCCGAACCGTAAGCGATCTGCGGTACCGGTACGCCGGTGTGCTTGGCCGACAGCCAGACCACCGGGATCATGTAGGCGATCAGCATGATGATGTACTGGGCAACCTGGGTCCAGGTAATGGCGCGCATGCCGCCCAGGAACGAGCAGACCAGGATGCTGGCCAGCCCGAGGAAGATGCCGACCGAGAAATCGACCCCGGTGAAGCGCGAGGTGATCAGCCCGACGCCATAGATCTGGGCGACCACATAGGTGAACGACACCATCACCGTTGCAATGACGCCGAGCACGCGCACCGGGGTGCCGGCGCCGGCACCCGCATAGCGGGTGGCGAGGAAGTCGGGGACCGTGTACTGGCCGCATTTGCGCAGGAACGGCGCGATCAGCAGCGCTACCAGGCAAAAGCCGCCGGTCCAGCCGAGGATATAGGCAAGCCCGTCGAATCCCAGCAAGTACATGCCGCCGGCGAGGCCGATGAAACTGGCGGCTGACATCCAGTCGGCGGCGGTAGCCATTCCGTTGAACAGCGCCGGCACGCGGCGGCCCGCGACATAATATTCCGACACATCCGAAGTACGGCTGATGACGCCGATGCCCGCGTACAGCACGATGGTCGCGAACATGAACATGTAACCGATCCAGGCGCGCGGAAAACCTTCCTTCTCGAGCAGGGCAAGGGTGGCAAGGAACGCGATGAAACCCAGCGTGTACCAGGCGTAGTAGCGGACCAGCCGGCGAAAGAAGGGTCTAGTCGCCATTGCCCTCGTCCCGTGCCAGCATCCGGTCCAGCCGCTGCATGCGGCGCGCATAGATGCCGATGATGAGCGCGTACAGCACGATCAGTCCCTGCGATGCCATGTAGAACGGGAGCGGCCAGCCGAACAGCGTGATGTGCGACAGTTCGCGCGCGAAGAAAATGATGCAAAAGGTCGACAGGAACCATAGGGCCAGCAGCCAGCCGGTAAGCCGCCGGCATTTGCGCCAGTAGGATAGGCGCGCTGTGGATGGCGTATCGGCTTGCATGTCAGCCTATATCCTCGATGAAGCGCGGCGGCCGATCCATTCGCAGGGTGACCCGGACCAGGGTGCCGGGCAGCCTGGGATCACTGCAGTGGGGATTGTCGGCGATCTCGATTTCCGCATCGTGCTGCTGCGTGATCTCGCGCACGATCGCCAGCCCGAGTCCGCTGCCTTCGGCGCTACTGCCGAGGATGCGGTAGAAACGTTCGAACACATGCGCACGTTCGGCGGCCGGGATGCCGGGGCCGGTGTCTTCCACTTCCAGCACCGCTTTCGTGCCGTGTTCGGTGTGCACGCGGACGGTGACGCTGCCCCCGGCGGGCGTGTAATGAAGCGCGTTGTCGATCAGATTGCCCAGCATTTCACGCAGCATCAGCGCATTTCCGGTCACCATCACCGGGTGGCCCGGTTGTTCGAAGCCGAGGTCGATGCGATGCGCGAACGACAACGGCACCCAGTCCTGCACCACGTTGCGCGCCAGCTCGGAGAGTTCCAGCGGTTCCATCGACTGGGCTGCAGGAGCCTGGTTCTCGGCGCGCGCCAGTGCCAGCAACTGGTTGACCAGGCGCGTCGCCGATTCCGAGCTTTTCGACAACTGTTCCAGTGAGCGATGGATCTCTTCGCGGTCGGACTCCCGCAATGCCAGCTCCGATTGCATCCGCATGCCGGCCAGCGGCGTCTTCATCTGGTGCGCGGCATCCGCGATGAAGCGTTTCTGCATGCGGATGGTTTGCGACAGGCGTTCCAGCATGTCGTTCAGCGAAGCCACCAGCGGTGTGATTTCCTCCGGCACCTGGCCGGAATCGATCGGGCTCAGGTCGTCCGGGCGGCGCGCGCGGATCCGGCGCTGCAGTTCGGCCAGCGGCGACAAGCCGCGCGACAGCGCAAACCAGACCAGCGCAAGCGCGATCGGCAGGATGATGAACTGCGGCAGGATCACGCCCTTGATGATTTCATTGGCAAGGTGGGCGCGCTTGTCCAGGGTTTCGCCGACCTGCACCAGTGCCGTCTGCGGCGGGCCGGCCGCATCCGACCAGTGCCGCAAGTCGACCCGCATATAAGCGATCCGCAGGTCGTTACCCTGCAGCGTGGCATTGCGGAACTGTACCGACCCGATCGCGGCGCGGTCGTCGTCGGGCGTCGGTGCCGGCAGCGCCGGGTCGCCGTCCACCAGTTCACCATGCGGTCCGAGTACCTGGAAATACACGTGGTCGACATCGTCGGCGCGCAGGATGTCGCGTGCCGGTCCGGTCAGTTGCGATGCCACCTGGCCGTTGACTTGTCGCACCTGCTGCGACAGCACCGTGACATGGTCGTCCAGTGCGCGATCGAAAGGAATGTTGGCAATCGACTTTGCCACCAGGTAAGTGATGGCAATGCTCATCGGCCACAGCAGCAGCAGCGGCACCAGCATCCAGTCCAGGATTTCACCGAACAGCGAACGTTGCACCCGTTCCTCGGGCGCCGTGCCGATCGGATCGACCAGGGCCGCCGTGGACTGGGCGCCGGGCGCAGGCCCGTCCGGCTCCGGACGGCGGGTTTCGTTCATCGTAGATCAGGAGTGGTGGGGAGCGGGCGTTTCGTTGAATTTTTCCAGGCAATAGCCAAGCCCGCGGACGGTGGCGATGCGCACTCCGCCCTGTTCGATTTTCTTGCGCAGCCGGTGCACGTATACTTCGATCGCGTTGTTGCTGACTTCCTCGCCCCATTCGCACAAGTGATCGACAAGCTGCTCCTTCGATACCAGGCGGCCGGTGCGTTGCAGCAAGACTTCCAGCAAGCCCAGTTCGCGTGCCGACAGTTCCAGCATCTGCTCGTTCATATAGGCAATCCGCCCCACTTGATCGTAAGAAAGCGGACCATGCTTGATGACGGTCGGGCCGCCGCCGGCGCCGCGCCGCGTGAGCGCGCGCACCCGGGCTTCCAGTTCGGACAGCGCAAACGGCTTTGCCATATAGTCGTCGGCGCCGAGGTCGAGGCCTTTTACCCGCAACTCGATCGAATCGCCCGCAGTCAGGATCAGCACCGGCAGGTGCGAATTGCGCGCACGCAGGCGCTGCAGCACTTCCAGGCCGGGCATCTTGGGCAGCCCGAGATCGAGTATCAGCAAGTCGAAATCCTGGGTGGACAGCGCAGAATCCGCCTCCAGGCCATTCTTGACGCAATCGGTTGCGTAACCGGACTGGCGCAGCGAGCGAGTCAGGCCGTCGGCCAGTACACTGTCGTCTTCGGCAAGCAAAATACGCATGTGGCAAATCCGGCAATCAAGTTGAAAGCTAGTCTATTGCGTTTACATAGTGCTTACAAGGCGGCGGAAGCGGGGGAGCCGGGCCGCAACCGTTGGAATTTTTCGAGCAATCGAAATTCGTGCTTGCATAAGGCACTGGATTTTTATACAGTATCGTTTGTGACCTCTGAAGGCGATACTGCGGCTGGCAATGCCTAACGAACCTGCCGTAATCCTGCCAACAACCAACAGTCGAGAGAATCTATTTATGGACGACAAGAAATCCGCTCAGAATTCGGAAAAAAACACCGAGAAGAGCAAAGCCCTTGCCGCAGCGCTGGCACAAATCGAAAAGCAGTTCGGCAAGGGTTCGGTGATGCGCATGGCGGACGGTACCGTCGCGGAAGAAGTGCAGGTGGTATCGACCGGTTCGCTCGGTCTCGACATCGCGCTCGGCGTGGGCGGTTTGCCGCGCGGCCGGGTGGTCGAAATCTACGGTCCCGAATCGTCGGGCAAGACCACGCTGACACTGCAGGCGATTGCCGAAATGCAGAAGCTCGGCGGCACTTGCGCGTTCATCGATGCCGAGCATGCACTGGACGTGGTTTATGCGCAGAAGCTGGGCGTCAACCTGGGTGACCTGCTCATTTCGCAGCCGGACACCGGTGAGCAGGCGCTGGAAATCACCGACGCGCTGGTGCGTTCCGGCAGTGTCGACATGGTCGTGATCGACTCGGTCGCGGCGCTGACGCCGCGCGCCGAAATCGAGGGCGACATGGGCGATTCGCTGCCTGGCCTGCAGGCTCGCCTGATGTCGCAGGCGCTGCGCAAGCTGACCGGCAGCATCAAGCGCACCAATACCCTGGTCATCTTCATCAACCAGATCCGGATGAAGATCGGCGTCATGTTCGGCAACCCGGAAACCACGACCGGCGGCAACGCCCTCAAGTTTTACGCTTCGGTCCGTCTCGATATCCGCCGCACCGGTTCCATCAAGTCGGCCGATGAAGTGATCGGCAACGAAACCAAGGTCAAAGTGGTGAAGAACAAGGTGGCGCCGCCGTTCCGGGAAGCGCATTTCGACATCCTGTATGGCGAAGGCACGTCCCGCGAGGGCGAAATTCTCGACCTTGGCGCGGAAGCGAAGATCGTCGAAAAATCAGGTGCCTGGTACAGCTACAACGGCGAACGCATCGGCCAGGGCAAGGACAACGCGCGCAACTATCTGAAGGAGCATCCGGAACTGGCGCGCGAAATCGAAAACAAGGTGCGCGCATCGCTGGGGGTGCCGGAACTGCCGCCCAAGGTTGCCGAAGCCGAGTAACTTCCCCCAAACCGGATGGCGCTGCCTGCTGGTGGCCGCCATCCACACCAACCACTTCCCGAATACTTCACGTGAGGGAGCCCGCGCTGCCGGAAAATCATGGCAAAACTGCAAATGAGTCTGAAGGCGCGGGCTCTGAAGTATTTGTCTGCCCGTGAACACAGCCGGCTCGAACTGAGCCGTAAATTGTCGCGCTATGCCCAGGAAAGCGACGATATCGAGGCGCTGCTGGATCGGCTGGAAGAAGCGAAATTGCTGTCCCAGGAGCGTTTTTCCGAATCGCTGGTCCATCGTCGCGCGGCGCGCTTCGGCAATCAGCGTATCCTGTCCGAATTGCAAAGCCATGGCATCGATAGCGATACCATGGCCGATATCAAGGCAAACCTCGCCACTGACGAAGCGGCGCGTGCACTCGAAGTCTGGCGCCGCAAGTTTGGTTCCGCGCCTGAAGATGCGGTGGAACGTGCCCGGCAAATGCGTTTTCTGCAACAGCGCGGCTTTTCAACGGCAGCGATTCGCGAAGCGCTGCGCATTGCGACCACGGAGCAGGCCTAAGTGCCTGGCAATGCGTATCCGGGGCGGAGAAGCGCTGGAATGAAGCATGACGGTAGGGTTTGCAGCCTCTCCGGCAATGTCTTGCGAGACTACCGTAGTCAGCGCTAACCGACAGCCATTTGCCCTCCAACGCTGCCATTTGCCGGCAGCGCATCTCGAATTTCTCTCGGCACTCCTCCCAATCATTTCTGGCCAACGCCGCCGGGAGTAAATCCTTTCGCGATGGCTTTCCCGATTGCAGGTGTGCTAAACTCTCGAGGTTTTTTGCAGCGCCGCATGAGCGGCTGTTGCCGTAGAAACTGCGGCAACGACACGCAAATGCGGCATTTTCCATTTGCCGCTTCACCGGCATTGATCCGTATGCCTCTACCACCGTCGACTTCCCGCCGCGCGCTGAAGCACACCCGCGCCATCCAGATGCAGGCATTCGCTCGCGACGACGGCCTGTGGGATATCGACGCCCATATCACGGACACCAAGGAGCGCGACACCCCGCTCGCATCCGGTACCCGACCGGCCGGCGCACCGATACACGACCTGTGGCTGCGCCTGACCGTGGATATCCAGTTCAATGTCGTGGACGCGCATGCTGTTTCGGATGCCGTTCCCTACCCGGGTTTCTGCGACACGATCGGACCCGAATACAAGAAGCTGATCGGCCTCAATTTGCTCAAGGGTTTCCGCGATGCCGTACGGCAACGCCTGTACGGCACCCGGGGCTGCACCCATCTGAGCGAACTCGCGCAAGTGTTGCCGACCGCCGCCGTCCAGGCATTCGCCGGCGAAGTGCTCAAGACGCGGGATGGAGCGGATGGCGATCAGCAAAGTCAGAAACCATTTCAACTCGACCGCTGTCATGCGTTGCGTACCGACGGTGCGGCGGTCGCGAAATACTATCCGCGCTGGGCAGTCAAGCCGCTGGCCGCGACGGAAGCCGGTTAAATTCCAGGTTTATTTTTTTCACCATCAGCGTCTGAAGGGAAGCTCGCATGAAAATCCATGAGTATCAGGGCAAAGAAATCCTCCGCAAATTCGGAGTGACGGTTCCGCGCGGTATCCCGTGCTTTTCCGTTGAAGAAGCGGTCAAGGCGGCCGAAACTCTTGGAGGCCCTGTCTGGGTCGTCAAGGCGCAAATCCACGCCGGCGGGCGCGGCAAGGGCGGTGGCGTGAAAGTCGCCAAATCGCTCGACCAGGTCAAGGAGTACGCGCACGCGATCATGGGCATGCAGCTCGTGACCCACCAGACCGGCCCGGATGGCCAGAAAGTCCGCCGCCTGCTGATCGAAGAAGGCGCCGACATCAAGAAGGAACTGTACGTTTCGATGGTGACCGATCGCGTCAGCCAGCGTGTGGTGCTGATGGCATCGAGCGAAGGCGGCATGGACATCGAGGAAGTCGCTGAAAAGCACCCGGATCTGATCCACAAGGTCGTGATCGACCCGGCAACCGGGCTGACCGACGCCGACGCCGATTCCATCGCCGCCAAGATCGGCGTGCCGGCCGGTTCGATCGCCGACGCGCGCAAGCAACTGCAAGGCCTGTACAAGGCATACTGGGAAACCGATGCTTCGCTGGCCGAAATCAACCCGCTGATCCTG
>CBIHOK010000117.1:0-12053 GCA_966211575.1 uncultured Noviherbaspirillum sp. | reverse complement strand
GGCTCTTGGCCTGGTACAGCGCGGAGTCGGCATGCCGCATCAGTTCGAACGGCTCCTTGCCGTCGTCCGGGAACACGCTGATGCCGATGCTGATCGTGGTATTGATCTGCTGGCCGTTCAGCGCAAAGGGGCGCGAGGTGGACGCGAGGATCTTTTCGGCCACCTGGACCGCCTGTTCGCCCCTTTCGATATCCGGCAGTACCACCAGGAATTCGTCGCCACCGAGCCGGCCCACCGTATCCTCTTCGCGCACGCATTGCTGCAGCGATTCTCCTATCGCGCGCAGCAGCATGTCGCCTATGTGATGTCCGAGCGAATCGTTGACGTACTTGAAGTTGTCGAGGTCCATGAACAGCAATGCCACTTTCTTGCGGCTGCGCATCGCCATGTGGATCGCCTGGCCCAGGCGGTCGGTCACCAGCGCGCGGTTCGGCAGCCCCGTCACGTTGTCGAAGTAGGCCAGCGCCTGCACCTGCTGTTCGGCCGACCTGCGCAGCGTGACATCGGTACTGACGCCGTCCACCCGCAATGCGCTGCCGTCGTCGGCCAGGACCAGCCGGCCGCGGCTGCGCAGCCAGCGGGTTTCGTTGTCGCGGCGCACGATCCGGTGCTCCACTTCGCAACCGGGCGCCTCGGGCCGCAGGCCGCGCAGCGCCTGCTCGACATCGGTGCGGTCATCCGGGTGGATCGCATCGAACCATAGCCGCGTCTCGGCCACGAATGCCTGCACCGGGTAGCCGTACACGTCGTCGGCCGACTGGTTGATGTAGTTCAGGCGGGACAGGTCGGCGGAGAACGACCATACCACGTCCATGATCGAGGTCAGGATGCCGTTCAGTTTTTCCTCGCTGGCGCGCAGCGCGGCTTCGGCCTGCTTGCGCTCGGTGATGTCGCGGCAGATGAATTGCAGGAAGTCGCGGCCGTCGAGCCGGGTCGCGCGCGCGCTGATTTCGGTCGGCAGCGTGCTGCCGTCGGCGCGCTGCTGGTCGAGTTCGAAGAACAGCGCGCCATGCTGGCGCAACTGTTCCATCAGCTCGTCGAGCCGCGCGCGCGCGGCCGGCGGGAACAGCCGGTCTATCGTGGCGCCGGTGAGCGCCGCACGGCGATAGCCGAGCACCTGCAGCGTCTTGTCATTGACGTCGAGGATATGCCGTTGCGCGTCGAGCAGGATGATCATGTCGTTTGCATAGCGCGACAGGTAATCGTACTGGCGCTGCAGCGATTCCCGTTCGGTTTCCGCCGCGATGGCCTGCAACCGGAATTCGCTCTCCTTTCCGCGCCACCAGGACAGCACCGTCAACCCCATCAGCAGCAGCAGCGCGATGCAGGCGCCGGCCACCGTCCAGGCGGTGCGGTGCAGGTTGGACCAGAGCGCATCCTGATCGACCGAAGTCACCAGGAACCATGGCGTATTGTCGACCGGCCGCGCGACCGCGAGCGCGCGGCCGCCGTTGGTGATTTCGATCACGAATTGCGGCGCCGGCCCTTGCAGCGTCGCCGTCAGTTGCTGCGGGGTAATCGGCAGCACTTCCTGTTCGAAGAAATGGCGCTGGCTGGCGGTTTCGCTGGTGGAGGTCGCCACCACTTTGCCGTTGCGTATCTCGACCAGGAAGGCTTCGGTACGGGCGCCGAGCACCGGCAGCGAGCGCACGAAAGGGTCGAGCGGCGGATCGGCGTTCGCTTCCAGCAGCAGCACCGATGCCGTGGTGCGGTCGGTGTCGTTGATGCGCAGCAGCGGGGTGGCGAGATCGATCACCTGCCTCGCACCGGTGCTGCTGGTGCCGGAATGGATAGACGAAAACGCGGTGCCGCCGCTGCTGAATGCGCGCTGCACCGTATCCGATGCCACCGGATCGAGAACGCCTCCGCCGTGATCGGCCGCGACCAGGATGGCACTGTCGATGCCGACGATCGCTACCCGCAGATAGCCGATCTTGGTCTGGATCGCGTTCAATTGTTCCCGCAACTGGCGGCGCATCGGGCCTTCCCGGGGCGTGCCCTGCCGGATCCAGGCATCGACTGCTTCACCGAGAAAGCGGCCGGTACCGAACACCGAGGCGTCGTTCAGCCGCTCCTGCACCCATGCCGAAACAGCCGAGGCTTCGATATCCGAAACATTTCCCAGCGTCTCTTCGGCTTCGCGCTGTTCATTGGTCGACAGGTGGCGGAACACCAGGTAGCCCACTGCTGCGGAAAGTGCGATCAGCGCAATGAACACCGCTGCGGCGATGCGGGCGTGCCACCTTGGAACATGGGAGTGCGCGGGAGCATCAGTCGTCATTTTCGGGATCGTCGGATCACACAGAGCACACACAGGCTTGCCGGTGCAACATCATGTTATGACCGTTGTATCGGTGCGACGTTCTCGTTTTGCCGGGAGCCCGTCGCTCAACTGCACCGTCGCAACGATTTGCGCAATACCGGATACGACGCAGATCAAACAGCGGTGCGCGCCGGTATCTTTGCGGGGATGCCTACCAGGTATCGACGAAAAGACGCTTCTTGCCGGTACGGGGCGCCACCGGCGGCGCCGCGCGCAATCCGCGGATCACCCAGTCGCGCGTCTGCGCCGGATCGATCACTGCGTCGATTTCGAGGAAGGACGCCATGTTGATTGCCTTGCCTTGCTGGTAGGACTGCTGCACCATCCGTTCGAAGCTCGCCTGGCGCTGCTGCGGATCGGCGATCGCTTCCAGCTCCTTTCGGTAGCCCAGCCGTACTGCGCCTTCCAGCCCCATCGCGCCGAATTCGCCGCTCGGCCACGCCACCGTAAACAGCGGCGCGTGGAAGCTGCCGCCCGCCATCGCCTGCGCGCCCAGGCCATAGCCCTTGCGCAGCACCACGCTGAAGAATGGGACGCCGATACTGCCGGCGGTCACGAACATGCGCGAGACATGGCGCACCATCGCGGTCTTTTCCGCTTCCGGTCCCACCATGAAACCGGGGGTATCGCACAGCGACAGGATGGGCAGGTCGAACGCGTCGCACAGCTGCATGAAACGGGCTGCCTTGTCGGCGGCATCGGCATCGATTGCGCCGCCCAGGTGCATCGGATTGTTGGCGAGCAGTCCGAATGGCCGGCCTTCGATGCGGATCAGCGCGGTCACGATGCCGGTGCCGAAGCGGCGCCGCAATTCCAGCACCGAGCCGGTATCGGCCAGCGTGTCGATTACCGCCCGGATATCGTAGGAGCGCAGCCGGTTTTCCGGCACCAGGTGGCGCAACCGGCGCTGGTCGGCGCATGCGTACTCGGACAACCTGCCCTGGAAGTAGGACAGGTATCGTTTCGCGACCTGCACCGCTTCCCGCTCGTCCGCGACCACCACGTCGATCACGCCGTTCGGCGCCTGCATCGACACCGGCCCGACCTGTTCCGGCGTGAATACGCCCAGTCCGCCGCCCTCGATCATCGCCGGGCCGCCCATGCCGATGCTCGCGTTTTCGGTTGCGATGATGACGTCGCAGCAGCCGAGCAGGGCCGCGTTGCCGGCAAAGCAGCGACCGGATACGATGCCCACGCGCGGCACCAGCGCGCTCAGCCTGGCGAAGTTGATGAACGACATCACGTCGAGACCCGCCACCAGCAGCGCATCGGTATCGCCCGGCCGGCCGCCGCCGCCTTCCGCGAACAGCACCACCGGCAGCTTCCACTGTTCGGCCAGCTCGAACATGCGGTCGGTCTTCTTGTGGTTCATCATGCCCTGGGTGCCGGCAAACACCGTGTAGTCATAGGCCAGTGCCATGCAGCGCGCGCGCTGCTCGTCGAACAGCGCGCCGTTGACGCTGCCGATGCCGGCCACCAGCCCGTCGGCCGGGCTGATGCGGATCAGTTCGTCGAGCGGACGGCGGCGGCGCTGCGCGGCGACCACGAGCGCGCCGTATTCGATGAAACTGCCGGCATCGCACAAGTCTTCGATGTTTTCGCGCGCGGTGCGCTGCCCGCTCTTGCGGCGCCGCGCCACCGCGTCCGGCCGTTGCGCGTCGAGGCCGATCGCGTGGCGCGCCTGCACTTCCGCCAGATCGGGGCGGATGTCATCGAGATCGGGCTCCGCATCCGGGCCGGCGGCGTCGCCCTCGACCTCGGCCGGTTCGACGAACAGCAGCGGCTGGCCCGGCTGCAGCACCGTGCCGGGGCCGGCCGCGAGCAGCCGCACGATGCCGGCCACATCCGCGCGTACCACGTGTTCCATTTTCATCGCTTCGATCACGGCGACCTGCTGCCCGGCATGCACCGTGTCGCCCACCCCCACCTCGATAGCCACTACCGAGCCCTGCATCGGCGCCGCCAGCGGCAGCGTGCCGGGCGGAGCGGCGGGCACCGCATCCGCATGCGCGCGGGAGGGGCCGGGTTTCGTCTCCGCGTGCAGCTTGCGGTGCGCGCCGCCGCTCGGTTCCAGCAGCGCCGCAACGTGCTGCTCGACGAAGCCGGTATGGATCCGGTTCGCCACGACATCCGGCTGCCGGATCAGGTTCTGCAGGAATGCGATATTGGTGTCGACGCCTTCGATCCGGAATTCGCACAGCGCGCGGTAGGCGCGTACCAGCAATTCCGGGTAGGTGCCCGACGGCACCGACACCACCAGCTTGGCCAGCAGCGAATCGAAACCGGGATGCGTGGTGTAGCCGCCGTAGCCGTAGCTGTCGACCCGCACGCCGGGGCCGCTGGCGGGTTCGAACGCGCGCAGCGTGCCGCCGGCCGGCAGCGCGCTGCCGTCTTCCTGCATGCGCTCCAGGTTGATGCGCAGCTGCACCGCATAGCCGCGCGGCGGCGCGATTTCGCGCTGCGTCAAGCCGAGCTCGATCAGCGACTGGCCCTGCGCGAGCCGCAATTGCGTCTTCACCAGGTCGACGCCGGTGATTTCCTCGGTCACCGTGTGTTCCACCTGCAGGCGCGGATTGGCCTCGATGAACAGGAAGCGCGCCTGCTCGGCAGGATCGTGCTCGGGGCCGTTCTCCACCAGGAATTCGAAAGTACCGATGCCGCGGTAGCGCACCGCTTTCGCCAGCGTCAGCGCCGCTTCCAGGATGCGTTCGCGCAACGCATGCGCGAGGGTGGGGGCGGGCGCGACTTCGACCAGTTTCTGGTGGCGCCGCTGCAGCGTGCATTCGCGCTCCCACAGATGGGTGGCGCGGCCGCCGCCGTCGCCGGCGATCTGCACCTCGATATGCCGCGCCCGCGGCACCAGCTGTTCCGCGTACAGCGCGCCGTTGCCGAAGGCGGCCAGCGCCTCGGAGCGGCAGCGCGCATAGGCCTGGTCGATATCCTCCGCCCGGTACACCGCGCGCATTCCGCGTCCGCCGCCGCCGGCAAGTGCCTTGATCATCATCGCCGGCTGCGCGCCCAGGCCGGCGAAGAATGCATGCAGCTGCTGCAGGTCGGCCCCGCCGGCGGTGCCCGGCACCACCGGTATCCCGTGCTCGCGTGCCAGCGCCAGCGCGCGCGTCTTGTCGCCGAACAAGTCCAGCACTTCCGGCTGCGGACCGACGAACAGCAAACCGCTTTCCGCGCAGCGCCGCGCGAACTCCGCGCTCTCGCTGAGAAAGCCGTAGCCGGGGTGGATCGCGTCGCAGCCGGCCGCATGCGCCAGTTCGAGCAGCCGGTCGATATCGAGATAGGCGGAAGGTCCGCTGCCGGGCAAGGGCAGCGCGTCGTCGGCCTTGCGCAGATGCAGCGAGGCGGCGTCGTCTTGCGCGTACACCGCCACGCTGCGGATACCCATTTCGGCGGCGGCGCGCGCGATGCGGATTGCGACTTCGCCGCGGTTGGCGATCAAGAGGGCCTGGATGCTCATTGCTGTCTCCGGATGGATGCGGCGATCGTGGTCGCCGGGATTCTTCTTGGGGGACGTCGCCTTGGCTGCCGTCGACGCTGCATCAAATATACCGGAAGCCGCGGCCCGCCACCGCCTGCCGCCAGGTCGACAGGCGCTCGCAAGTCTGGAATACTGGCGCGGTCGGCGCGGCTGTCCGCCGCATATTTTCCGCTCTTGCATCGGCAATACAATGAAACTTGATCCGCTCTCGCTCCGGCTGTTCGTGGACATCGTGGAGGAAGGCTCGATCGCGGCCGCCGCCGCGCGCGAGCATATCGCCGCGTCGGCGGTCAGCAAGCGCATCAGCGACCTCGAAGACCGCTTGAACACGCGGCTGCTGGCGCGCACCAACAAGGGCGTCGAGCCGACCGCCGCCGGCATCGCGCTGGCCAACCTGGCGCGCGGCGTGCTGCACGAGCTGGACGAGATCCACGTGCAGATGCGCGACTACGCGAGCGGCGTGCGCGGCCACGTGCGGGTGATGGCCAACATCTCGGCGATCACGCAATTCCTGCCGGCGCAGATCAAGAGCTTCCTGTCCGCGCATCCGCAGGTGCAGGTACACCTGCAGGAAAACATCAGCACCGCGATCACCAAGGCAGTGTTCGAAAACGCGGCCGATATCGGGATATTCACGATGATGCCGCACGGCCAGGCAGTCGAGGTCTACCCGTACCGCGAAGACGAACTGGTGGTGATCGCGCCGCGCGACCATGCGCTCGCGAAGCGCCGCGCGGTATCGTTTCGCGACACGCTGGAATACGATTTCGTCGGACTGCATACCGGCAGCGCGATCAACCTGCAGCTGATCAAGGCCGCCGCCGAGCTCGACAAGACGCTGCGCATGGCGATCCAGGTCACCAGCTACGATGCGCTGTGCCTGATGGTGGAAACCGGCCTCGGCATCGGCATCCTGCCGCGCGCGGTGGCGCAACCCTACATCAAGACGCTCGGCATCCGCGTGCTCGGCCTGACCGATTCCTGGGCCAGGCGCGAATTGAAGCTGTGCGTGCGCGCGTTCGATTCGCTGCCGGTGGCAGCGCAGCTGCTGGTGCGCCACCTGACCACCACCTGAGCCGCTCCTGATTTTTCCCCTCTTCTCTTGCCATCGTATTTCGCGATGGCGGCCTCGCGACTTATTGCTTTTCCGACTCGCTTTCCTCGCGCATGATTCTTCCTGACCGCAGGGCCTGCGCGCCGCTGCAACGAATGCGAAGGGAAGAATCCGATGGATACCGGGAAGAAGAATCCGCCGCTGCGCGGCGTCAAAGTCATCGAGCTGGGCACGCTGATCGCCGGTCCCTATGCCGGCAGCCTGCTGGCGCAGTTCGGCGCCGAAGTGATCAAGATCGAAGGACCCGAGGGCGACCCGCTGCGCAAATGGCGCAAGCTGCACAAGGGCACTTCGTTCTGGTGGTATTCCCAGAGCCGCAACAAGAAATCGGTCACCGTCAATCTGAAGACGAAGGAAGGGCAGGAGATCGTCCGCGAGCTGGTCAAGGGCGCGGATATCGTGATCGAAAACTTCCGGCCCGGCACCCTGGAAGCCTGGAACCTGGGCTGGGAAGAGCTGTCGCGCCTGAACCCCGCACTCATCATGGTGCGGGTGTCCGGGTTCGGCCAGACCGGTCCCTACCGGGACCGTCCTGGTTTTGCCGCAATCGCCGAATCGATGGGCGGCCTGCGCTACCTCGCGGGCTACCCGGACCGGCCGCCGGTGCGCGTCGGCGTCAGCATCGGCGACACGCTGGCTTCGCTGTACGGCGTGATCGGCGCCTTGCTCGCGATGCATCATCTGAAAGTCAACGGCGGCAGCGGCCAGTACATCGACGTCGCGCTGTACGAAGCGGTGTTCGGCGTGATGGAAAGCCTGATCCCGGAATTCGCCGAATCGGGTTTCATCCGCGAACGCAGCGGCGCCAGCCTGCCGGGCATCTCGCCGTCGAACACCTACCTGTGCCAGGACGGGCGCTACGTGATCATCGC
The DNA here is from genome assembly GCA_966211575.1 of uncultured Noviherbaspirillum sp. Lineage (GTDB taxonomy): Bacteria > Pseudomonadota > Gammaproteobacteria > Burkholderiales > Burkholderiaceae_D > Noviherbaspirillum. The sequence goes on along the minus strand of CBIHOK010000117.1, from coordinate 4,254 downwards.
GGGCAACAGCGACAGCATCTTCAGGCGCCTGATGCGCGCGATCGGCCGCGACGATCTGGCCGACGATCCGGCACTCGCCCATAACGACGGTCGCGTCGCGCAGAACGATAGGCTGGACGACGCGATTTCGGCGTGGACCGGGCGCCATCCGCTGGAGCAGGTGCTGGCCGTCCTGCAGGAAGCGGAAGTGCCGAGCAGCCGCATCTACAACGCGGCCGACATCTATGCGGACCCGCAATACCAGGCGCGCGACATGATCCAGACCGCGCACCTGCCGGACGGGCACGCGGTCGACGTGCCCGGCATCGTTCCCAAGCTCAGCGAAACACCGGGCCAGACGAACTGGCTCGGGCCCGAGCTGGGACAGCACACGGACGAGGTGCTGGGGGCTATCGGCTTCGGCAGCGACGCGATCCGCGCGTTTCGCGAAGCCGGGATCGTCTAGTTTCATTCAGCAATTCGTTCCAGGGAGTCATTTGACAAGCAGTTCAAGAAGCAACTTCATCTTTGAGGAGATCATCATGAAAATATCCAAACTGATCGGCGGCCTGCTCGCCACTTGCGCCGCGCTTGCCTTTTCCGCGGCAAGCGCGCAGGACCCGATCGTCATCAAGTTCAGCCATGTCACCGCGAGCGATTCGCCGAAGGGAAAGGCGGCCGACTATTTCAAGAAGCTGGTCGAGGACCGCAGCCACGGACGCATCAAGGTCGAGGTCTATCCGAACGGCACCCTGTACAAGGACAAGGATGAGCTGGAGGCGCTTCAGCTCGGCGCGGTGCAGATACTGGCGCCCGCTCCGGGAAAATTCGGTCCTTTGGGGCTGCGTCAGTTCGAAGTGCTCGATCTCCCGTTCCTGTTCGACAACCTGGAGCAGGCGCGCAAGGTGTTTGCCGCGCCGGTGGGCCGCGGCATGCTGCAAAGCCTGGAGAGCAAGGGCATCGTGGGTCTGAATTTCTGGAACAACGGCTTCAAGGACATGACGGCCGACAAGCCGCTGCGCACGCCGGCCGACTTCAAGGGCTTGAAGATGCGCATCTGGTCGTCCAAGGCGCTGGATGCGCAGATGCGCGCATTGGGAGCCAACCCGCAGGTGCTCGGCTTTTCCGAGCTGTACCAGGCGCTCCAGACCGGCGTGGTGGACGGCGAGGAAAATCCGGCATCCAACATCTATACCGCGAAGCTGTACGAGGTGCAGAAGCACATGACGGTATCGAACCACGGCTGGCACGGCTATGTGGTCATCATGAACAAGCAGTTCTTCGACCGGCTGCCGCCCGACCTGCGCAAGATCGTCTCCACCTCGATGCAGGACGCAACCGATTATTTCGATTCGATCGCCCAGCATGAAAACCAGGCAGCGCTGGATGCGATCCGCAAATCGGGCAAGACCGAGATCATCGAGCTCACCCCGCAGCAGCGCAACGAGTGGAAGAAAGCGCTGATGGTGGTGCACAAGAAAATGGAAAAGCGCGTGGGCAAGGATCTGCTGGAAAGCATCTACCAGGTGACCGGTTCCGACCCTTCCAAGCTGTAAGAGCACGAGCCCCGCAATGCATCCATCTTCCACCCATACCGCCATGAAAACCTCTGCCTCGGACCGCATGTTCATACAGGAAGTCGCGCCGCGCGACGGTTTGCAGATCGAACCGGTGTGGGTGGAGACGGATGACAAGGTGGCACTGATCGACCGCCTGTCGGAAGCCGGCTTCACGCGCATCGAGGCGGGCTCCTTCGTCTCGCCGCGCGCGATTCCCATGCTGCGCGACGGCGAGGCCGTGTTCGGCCGCATACGCCGCAATCCGGGCGTGATCTACGTCGCGCTGGTGCCGAACCTGCGCGGCGCCGAGCGCGCGCTGGAAGCCAATGCCGACGAGCTGAACCTCGTGATGTCGGCCAGCCGCACGCACAACCTGGCGAACATGCGCATGCCGCCGGAAAAGTCGCTGGCGGCATTCGCGGACGTCGCCGCACTGGTCGAAGGCTCGCCGGTGCGCCTGAACGGCACCGTCGCCACCGCGTTCGGCTGCCCGTTCGAAGGGGCGATCGACGAGGACGACGTGATGCGCGCGGTGCAAGCCTATCTGGAGCTGGGAATGAGCGGCGTGACGCTGGCCGATACCACCGGCATGGCCAATCCGCGCCAGGTTTCACGGCTGGTGACGCGCGTGCTCGGCCTGCTGCCGGCCAGTGCGTTGACGCTGCATTTTCACAATACGCGCGGACTTGGGCTGCTCAACGTGATGGCTGCGTACGAAGCGGGTGCGCGCCGTTTCGACGCCTCCCTCGGCGGCCTCGGCGGTTGCCCGTTCGCGCCCGGCGCGTCGGGCAACATCTGCACCGAAGACCTGGTCAACCTGTGCGAGGAAACCGGCATCGAAACCGGGCTCGACCTGCCGTTGCTGATCGGCCTGTCGCGGTCGCTGCCGGCAATGCTGGGGCACGACGTGCCGGGGCAGGTTGCGAAAGCCGGGCGCAATTGCGACCTGCACCGGGCGCCGGATCTGCCGGCGCACGATTGAATTCACCGCTGTTCCCGGATTGCACGGGGATATCCCGGTTCATGGCGACCGCGTAGTAGCCGGGGCGTCTGTGGGGGCGCCTCGGCTGGTCGTTTTCAGGCGAGTTGCGCGGCGTAAGCCTCCAGGTGCGAATCGGTGCTGCCGAACTGCAGCTCGATCGCCATCAATCGCTTGAAATAGTGGCTGACGTCGAGTTCGTCGGTCACGCCCATGCCGCCGTGCAATTGCACCGCCTGCTGGCCGACGAAGCGGCAGGCCTGGCCTACCACCACCTTGGCCGCCGACAGCGCGCGCCGGCGTTCCGCCGGGTCGGAATCGGTGCAGCGCACCGCAGCCAGGTAGCTCATCGAGCGCGCCTGCTCGATGTGCAGCACCATGTCCGCCATCCGGTGCTGCAGCGCCTGGAATTTTCCGATCGGCACGCCGAACTGCTTGCGGTTGCGCGCGTATTCGACGGTGGCGGCGAGCAGCTTGTCGAGCGCGCCCACGGCTTCCGCGCAGACCGCGGCCAGGCCGAAGTCGAGCACTTGTTCGACCGCATCGCTCGCATCGGATTCGGAGTTGCCGAGCAGCGCGTCGGCTGGCACGAACACCTGGTTCAGCCACAGCTCGCCGGCGCGTGTACCGTCAACCGTGGTGTACGCGGTCTCGCGCAGGCCCGGTGTGCCGCGCTCCAGTTTGAAGACGGCCAACGGTCCGGGCTCGCCGGGGCGGGCGAGGCGCGCGGTCACCAGCAGCAGGTCAGCCGAAGGCGCATGCGCAACCACGCTTTTGTGCCCGGTCAGCAGGTAGCCGTTGCCGACCGGCCAGACACGGGTTTCGACCGCCAGCCGGTCGAAGCGGGTGGAAGGCTCCTCGTGCGCCAGCGTGGCGATTTTTTCGCCTCCCGCGAGCGGCGCAAGCAGCGTTTCGCGTTGTGTGTCGTTGCCGAGCCGTGCGATGGTTTGGGTTGCCAGTACCGCGCTGGCGAGATAGGGCTCCAGCAGCAAGCCCTCGCCGATGGCATTCATCACCAGCATGGTGTCGACCGCGCTGCCGCCCAGTCCGCCGTCGGCCTCCGGCACGTTGAGCGACAGCAGGCCGATCTCGGCCAGCGTCTGCCATACCGTGCGGCTGAAGCCGTCGGGAGAAGTCTCGCGGATCTTGCGGCGCTGTTCGAAGCCGTAATCCTTTGCCACCACGCGGCGCGTGGTGTCCAGCAGCATCTGCTGCTCTTCGGTGAAAGTGAAGTCCATAGCGTCCTCTTACCGTCCTCTTACAGGCCAAGGATCATCTGCGAGATGATGTTCTTTTGAATTTCATTGGAGCCGCCGAAGATCGACAGCTTGCGCATGTTCAGGTAGTTCGCCGCCAGCGGCACCGAATAGAACGGGCCGACCGCGTCGCCCTGGTAGCCGGCCGCCATCGCTTCGCGCCGCAGCGGCAGCGCATACTGGCCGACCGCCTGCACCAGCAGCTCGGTGATTGCCTGCTGGATCTCGGTGCCCTTGATCTTCAGGATTGACGCTTCCGGCCCCGGCGCGCGCCGCTCGGCCTCGGCGGACAGTACGCGCAGGTTGGTGATTTCGAGCGCGGTCAGGTCGATCTCGATCTGCGCGACGCGCGACGCGAACAGCGGGTCCTTGATCAGCGGCTTGCCGTTCTTGGTTTCCAGCGTGGCGATGCGTTTCAGGCGCGCCAGCTCGCGCTTGGCGATGCCGATGCCGGCGATGTTGGTGCGCTCGTGGCCGAGCA
>CBIHOK010000116.1:0-12582 GCA_966211575.1 uncultured Noviherbaspirillum sp. | reverse complement strand
ATCACTGCCAGCAGGAAGTCGGTGTGCGCTTCCGGCAGGTACAGCAGCTTCTCCACGCTACCGCCCAGGCCGACGCCGAACAATTCGCCGCGTCCGAACGCGATCAGCGAATGCGACAACTGGTAAGCCTTGCCGAGCGCATTCTGTTCCGACCAGGGATTCAGGTAGGCGAAGATGCGCTCGCGCCGCCACGGCGACAACATGATCACCAGGCTGAAGATGCCCACCAGTATCGCGCCGATACCGCCAAACCAGACGCCGTTGATGCCGCCCAGGAACAGGATGCCCATCGCGATGCAGACGATCACCCCGAATGCGCCAAGGTCCGGTTCCAGCAGCAGCAGCAGGCCGACGAAGCCGACCGCGGCAGCCATCGGCAGGAAGCCCTTGGTCAGCTTGTGCATGACCTGCTGCTTGCGCACCGTGTAATCGGCGGCGTACAGCACGACGAACAGCTTCATCAGTTCGGACGGCTGCAGGTTGAACACGCGGAACGAGAGCCAGCGCTTGGAGCCGTTGACACCCTTGCCGATGCCGGGAATCAGCACCAGCACCAGCAACACCAGCGTCGCGGCGAACAAATACGGAGCCAGCCGCTGCCACTGCTCCACCCGCACCCGGAACACCACGGCCCCGGCCGCCAGCGAAATGACGATGAAGATCGCCTGGCGAATCAGGAAATGCGCGTGGCTGTAGCCCGCATATTTGGAAGAATCGGGCAATGCAATCGACGCCGAATAGACCATCACCATCCCGAACAGCATCAGCAGGATCACGACCCACACCAGCGGCTGGTCGTATTCCATCATGCGCGAGCGCGGCGGCTGCGCCGAAGCGAAGGATGGCAGCGCGAACTTCATGCGATCACCTCGCCGCGCGCCAGCGCGAGTTCACGCACGCCGTCGACGAAAACCTGCGCACGGTGCGCGTAATTGCGGAACATGTCGAGGCTGGCGCAAGCCGGCGACAGCAGCACCGAATCGCCCGGGCGCGCCAGCTCGCCGGCCTTCTGCACCGCCTGCTCCAGCGTCGCGCAATCGAGCAGCTCGGCGCCGCTTGCGTCCAGCGCGGCGCGCAAGGCCGGCGCATCCTTGCCGATCAGCAGCACCACCCGCACATGACGGCCGACCGGCTGCGCCAGCGGCGCAAAATCCTGGCCCTTGCCGTCGCCCCCGGCGATCAGCAGCAGGCGCGGCGTTCCGCCGTCGCCCGCGCCCAGGCCGTTCAGCGCGGCGACGGTCGCGCCGACGTTGGTTCCCTTGCTGTCGTCGAAATAATCGACGCCGCCGACATTGGCCACCAGTTCGACCCGGTGCGGCTCGCCCCGGTATTCGCGCAAGCCGTGCAGCAGCGGCGCCAGCGGCAGCCCGATGGCCCGGCACAATGCCAGCGCGGCCAGCGCGTTGACCGCGTTATGGCGGCCGCGGATCAGCAACGCATCGACCGGCATCAAACGGTTTACCGTAGTCGGCAGCTCGACGTCGTCTTTCTTGCGGCGACGCTTTTCGCCGTCCTCGGCCGCCACCGCCACCGACAGCCATTGCATGCCGTTGTCGTTCACCAGCCCGAAGCTGTCAGCCTGTTCCGGCTCGCCGATACCGAAACTGGTCACGCTCGCCATCGGCGCGGCCATCTGCATCACGCGCGCGTCGTCGCGGTTCAGTACGCGGATCGTATTGGCGCCGAAGATGCGCGCCTTGTCGGCTGCATAGGCGTCGATATCGCCATGCCAGTCGAGATGGTCCTGGCTCACGTTCAACACGGTCGCCACGTCGGGCTGCAGGCTGAAGGTCGAATGCAGCTGGAAGCTCGACAGCTCCAGTACCCAGGCTTGCGGCAAGTCGTCCGTGTCGAGCGCCGCCCGCAGCACGTCGAGCGCGGTCGGACTGATGTTGCCCGCGACCTGGGTCTTCAGCCCGGCGCGCCGGCACAACAGGCCGGTCAGGCTGGTGACGGTGGTCTTGCCGTTGGTGCCGGTAATCGCGATCACTTTCGGCGCGTAACCGCGTTCCTCGCGCAAGGCGGACAGCGCCTGCGCGAACAATTCGATTTCGCTCCACAGCGGGATGCCTCGCTCCTGCGCCGCCGGCGCGATCTCGGCCAGTTCGCGGCCGGGAGCAAGCCCCGGGCTGAGCGCGACAAAATCGACCCCGCCCAGCAGCAAGGCGCCGAAAGGCCCGGCGACGAATTCCGCGTCCGGCGCCGCGGCGCGCAATACGGGCAGGCGTTCCGGTTCGGCCCGGGTATCGGCCACGCGCACGGCGGCGCCGCAGCGCGCCAGCCAGAGCGCCATCGCCAGGCCCGATTCGCCGAGCCCGAGAACGAGTGCTTTTTTCCCTTCGTAATTCATCAGCGCAGCTTCAAGGTTGACAGTCCGAACAGCACCAGCATCATCGTGATGATCCAGAAGCGCACCACGACCTTGGTTTCCTTCCAGCCCTTCTGTTCGAAGTGATGATGCAGCGGCGCCATCAGCAGGATGCGGCGGCCGATGCCGTAGCGCTTCTTGGTGTACTTGAAATAGCCGACCTGCAGCATCACCGACAGCGTCTCCACCACGAAGATGCCGCCCATGATGAACAGCACGATCTCCTGGCGCACGATCACCGCGATGGTGCCGAGCGCGCCGCCCAGCGCGAGCGCGCCGACGTCGCCCATGAACACCTGGGCCGGATGCGCGTTGTACCAGAGGAAGGCCAGTCCGGCGCCGACCATCGCGCCGCAGAAAATCAGCAGTTCGGCCGCCCCCGGGATATGCGGGATGAACAGGTATTTCGCATATACCGCGCTGCCCGACAGGTAGGCGAACAGGCCCAGCGCCGCGCCGACCATCACGGTCGGCATGATCGCCAGGCCGTCCAGGCCGTCGGTCAGGTTCACCGCGTTGCTGGTGCCGACGATGACGAAATAGGTCAGCGCGATGAAGCCCCAGACGCCGAGCGGATAGCTGATGGTCTTGAAGAACGGGACGATCAGATCGGCCTTCGGCGGCAGGTCGAGATTGAAACCGGATTCCACCCAGGCCATGAACAGGTGCCAGACCTTGGTGCTGGTCGGCGCCGACACCGAGAACGCCAGATAGAGCGCGGCCACGATGCCGATCAGCGATTGCCAGAAATACTTCTCGCGCGAGCGCATGCCTTCCGGATCCTTGTAGACCACCTTGCGGTAGTCGTCGACCCAGCCGATCGCGCCGTAGCCGAGCGTGACCACCAGCACCGGCCAGATGAAACGGTTGCTCCAGTCGCACCACAGCAGCGTGGAGATGCCGATCGAGAGCAGGATCAGCGCGCCGCCCATGGTCGGCGTGCCCGACTTGATCAGGTGGGTCTGCGGGCCGTCGGTGCGCACCGCCTGGCCGACCTTCAGCCGGGTCAGCATGCGGATCACGGCGGGGCCGGACAACAGGCCGATCGCGAGCGCGGTCAGCGTTGCGAACACCGCCCGGAACGTGATGAAGTTGAAGACCCGCAGCGTGCCCAGATCCTGTTTGAAATAATGTGCGAGCCAAAGCAGCATGTCAGTGGGTACCTTGTCCTTCGGAAGTGAGATGAACGACCACGCGTTCCATCTTCATGAAGCGCGAGCCTTTGACCAGTATCGTGGTGTGCGCGCCGGCGAGCGCGCCGGCGGCCTGCTTGATCGATTCGATATCGTCATGATGTTCGCCGCCCGCGCCGAATGCGGCGCTCGCATGGCGAGCGAGCTCGCCATGCGTCAGCAGGCGCTCGATGCCGCGGCTTTTCGCGTAACTGCCGATCTCTTCGTGGAATTGCGGGCCTTCGTTGCCGACTTCGCCCATGTCGCCCAGCACCAGCACGCGCGGCGCAGCGGCATTCGCCAATACGTCGATCGCAGCCCGCACCGAATCCGGATTGGCGTTATAAGTGTCGTCGATCACCAGCGCACCGCTGCGCGCGGTCTTGCGCTGCAGGCGGCCGCTGACCGGTGCGAATGCTTCCAGCCCGCGCGCTATCGCATCGGGCGATATGCCGGCCGCGAGCGCGCAGGCGATCGCAGCCAGCGCATTGCGCACATTGTGTTCGCCAGCAGCCGCCAGGTTCACGGCGAAGCGGGCGCCGGCTGTATCGACCTGCAGCACGTTGCCGAAGTCGGCGGCTTGATAGGTACAGCGCACGTCGGCGTCGGCCGACAGTCCGAACGTCAGCACGCGGCAGCCGGCATCTGTCGCATAACTGCGCCACAACGGCGTATAGGTGTCGTCGGCTGGGAACACGGCCACGCCGTCGGCGGCCAGCGCGCGGATTACGGCGCCGTTTTCGCGAGCCACGGCTTCCACGCTTTCCATGAATTCCTGGTGCTCGCGCTGCGCATTGTTGACCAGCGCGACAGTGGGGCGCGCGATCGCGGCCAGTCTGGCGATCTCGCCCGGATGGTTCATTCCCATTTCGATCACCGCGGCCCGGTGGACGGCATCGAGCCGGAACAGCGTCAGCGGTACGCCGATCTCGTTGTTCAGGTTGCCGCGCGTAGCCAGCGCATGCTCCACGCCGAATGCCGCGGCCAGGATAGCCGCGATCATTTCCTTGACCGTGGTCTTGCCGTTGCTGCCGGTGACGCCGATCAGCGGCAACGCGAAACGGCGGCGCCAGACAGTCGCGATTTCGCCGAGCGCCAGCCGGCTATCGGGCACGATCAGCGCCGGCAGCGCGAAGCCTTCCGGCAGCCGTTCCGCGACCACGGCGGCAACACCGGCAGCGGCGACCTCGCCGAGAAAATCGTGCGCGTCGAAACGCTCGCCGCGCAGCGCGACAAACAGATTGCCGGCGGCGACATGGCGGCTGTCGGTCGACACGCCGTCGAACGCGACATCCGCGGTCATCACCGCCTGCGACAGTCCTGGCTGCAATTCAGCCAATGACAACTTCATCCGGCATTCCCCTTCAGTGTTACCCTCGCGGCCAGCGCCAGCGCGGCGTGGTCGGCATCCAGGAAAGGCAGCTTCTTGCCCTTGATTTCCTGGTAATCCTCGTGCCCCTTGCCTGCCAGCAGGACCACGTCGTTCTTCCCTGCGTGCCGCACCGCCCACAGGATGGCGGCGGCACGGTCTTCGATCACATGCACTTCATCGTTCGCCAGCCGAACTGCGTTCACGCCGGCGACGATCTGCGCGAGAATCGCTCCCGGCTCCTCGCCACGCGGGTTGTCGCTGGTGATCACGATATGGTCGGCGGCCTCGGACACCGCGCCCATTTGCGGCCGCTTGCCGGCATCCCGGCCGCCGCCGCAGCCGAACACGCACCACAGCTGGCCGGCGCGCTGTTGCGCGACCTGGCGCAACGCCAGCAGCGTTTTTTCCAGCGCGTCGGGCGTGTGCGCATAGTCGATCACCACCAGCGGCGCATCCTGTCCGCCGAACTGCTGCATGCGGCCGGGCACTGCTTGCAGTGCCTCCACCGCCTCCACCGCGGCCTTGAACTGCACGCCCTTTGCCAGCAGTACGCCCAGCACCGCCAATACGTTGCTGACGTTGAACAGGCCGACCAGCTGCGTCTTCACCGATGCCGATCCGAACAGCGAATCGAGACGGAAGGCGGTGCCACCCTGATTGCTTCGCACGTCCGAAGCGCGCAGCGTCGCCACACCCTCCACCCCACGACCGGCGACGCTGTAGCCGATCACCGCCAGCCCGGGTCGCGCCTGCTTCAGGCGGTTCACCAAGCGCAGACCCAGCCCGTCATCCAGGTTGATCACCGCGTGGCGCAAACCCGGCCAGTCGAACAATCTGGCCTTGGCCTCCTCGTAGGCCGTCATGTCGCCGTGATAATCGAGATGGTCGCGGGTGAAATTGGTGAATACCGCGACATCGACATGCAACCCGTTCAAACGTCCCTGGTCGAGCCCGATCGAGGAGGCCTCGATCGCCAGAGCGCGTGCGCCGGCCTGATGCAGCTGTTTCAACGCACGCTGCAGTTGCACCGCGTCGGGCGTGGTATAGCCGGTCGCCTGGAACGGCGAGGCGCTGCCGCGCCGGTACAGGCCCACACCCAGGGTGCCGACCACGGCGGCCGGCTGGCCGAGACGCGACAATGCGCTGCCCAGCCATTGGGTACAGGAGGTCTTGCCGTTGGTGCCGGTCACGGCAACGCTGAACATGTCGGCGTCCGGTTTCCGGTAGCACGCATTCGCGACAAAGCCGGCGACGCGCTTGAGATCGGGCACCGCAAGATGCGGCAGCTGCCAGGCCGGATTCCACTGGAACGCCTTTTCCTCATACAGCACGGCAGCCGCGCCGCGCGCAATGGCCTGCGGAATGTAGGTACGGCCGTCGGCGCTGTCGCCCGGATAGGCGAGAAAGGCATCGCCGGCGCCGACGGTGCGCGAATCCGACGACAGTTGCGCGTCGCCGGCGGCAGCACGCAGCCAGTCGACGATGGGACCGATATCCGGCGGCATGGCGGACATTACATGCTCTCCTTCGCACCCTTGGCCGGGATGATGATGTCGGTCACCGGCGAATCCGGAGCGATGTTCAGCGCGCGCAATGCGCTGGCCGCTACCGTGGAGAAGACGGGCGCGGCGACGTCGCCGCCGTAGTGCCCGTCGGTGGTCGGTTCATCGACCATCACCGCGATGATCAGGCGCGGATCCGACATCGGCGCCAGGCCGACGAAGGAGGCCACGTACTTGTGCACATAGCGCCCGCCCACCACCTTGTAGGCGGTGCCGGTCTTGCCGCCGACCCGGTAGCCGGGAACCTGGGCGCGCGGCGCCGTGCCGTCCGGGCTGGTGACGGTTTCCAGCATCGCCCGCATTTCGCGCGCGGTGTTGGCGCTGATCACGCGCCTGCCGGCCGGCGGAGCGCTCAGCCTGGTCAGCGACAGCGGGATGATGTTGCCGTCGTTGGCGAAGATCGTGTAGGCGTGCGCCACCTGCAGCAGCGACACTGAAATGCCGTGGCCGTAGCTCATCGTCGCCTGCTCGATCGGACGCCAGGATTTGTAAGGCCGCAGGCGTCCGGCCACCGCACCCGGAAAGTCGATCTTGGGCGGCTGGCCGAAGCCGACCGAGGTGAACATGTCCCACATTTCGCGCGGCTTCATCTGCAGCGCGATCTTGCTGGTGCCGACGTTCGATGATTTCTCGATCACCTGGGCCACCGTCAACAGGCCGTGCGGTTCGGCGTCATGGATGGTGGCGCCGGAGATCGTCATCTTGCCGGGCGCGGTATCGATCGGCGTGGACGGCGTCACGATGCCCTTGTCCAGCGCCAGCGACACGACGATCGGCTTCATGATCGAGCCCGGCTCGAACGTGTCGGTCAGCACCCGGTTGCGCAGTTGCGCGCCGCTGAGGCGGCTGCGGTCGTTCGGGTTATAGGACGGCAGGTTCGCCAGCGCCAGGATCTCGCCGGTCCTGGCGTCGAGCACGATGATGCCGCCGGCCTTCGCGTGATGCAGTTCGATCGCCGCTTTCAATTGCGAGAACGCGATGTACTGGATCTTGCGGTCGATCGACAGCACCAGGTCCTTGCCGTCGCGCGGCGGCCGCTCGGCGCCGATGTCCTCGATGATGCGGCCGAGACGGTCCTTGATCACGCGACGGCTGCCGGTGACGCCGGCAAGCTCGCTCTGGCGAGCGAGCTCCATGCCTTCCTGGCCCTTGTCGTCGATGCTGGTAAAGCCGACCACGTGCGCCATCACCTCGCCTTCCGGATAGAAGCGCTTGTACTCCTTGCTGGTGCTGATGCCGTCGATGTCGAGCTTGAGGATGCGGTCGGCCACATCGGTGTCAACCTGGCGTTCCAGGTAAACGAAGCTGCGGTCGGAATCGAGCTTCTTGCGCAGTTCGCCGTCGCTCATGTTCAGCAGGCGGGCCAGTTGGCGCAGCTTGTCGGGCGCGGCCTTCGATACGTCGTCGGGAATCGCCCAGATCGCCCGCACCGGCAGCGACGATGCCAGCACCTGGCCGTTGCGGTCGGTGATCTTGCCGCGCGTAGCCGGCAATTCCAGGGTGCGCGCATAGCGCGATGCACCCTGCTTCTGCAGGAAGTCGGTGCTCAGGCCCTGCAGCCAGAACGCGCGCGCGGCCAGCGCCAGGAATGCCGCGAACAGCACGAACAGCACCACCCGGGAACGCCAGGCGGGCAGCTTCACGGCCAGCACCGGGCTGGCGCTGAACGAGACGCCCTTGCCGGCTGCCGTGCGGGCGGCGGCGCGCGTCATTTATCCTCCGGCGTCAGGTACTCGGTGCGCGCGGGTGTGACCGGCACCATGTTCAACTCGCGCCGGGCCACCGCGTCGATGCGGGCATGCTTGCCCAGCGTCGACTGATCCAGCTGCAGCTGTGCCCAGTCGATGTCCAGTTGCCGCGCGGCCGCCTGGGCGCGCCCCAGTTCGATGAACAGCAGGCGCGCCTGGTATTGCGATTTCACCAGCGACAGCGCGCACAGCACCAGCAGCGCGGTCAGTCCGGCATTGAGGCGCCCGCTCACCGGCCGCCTCCGGACGCGGAAGCCGGCGCCAGGCGCTCGGCGATGCGCAGGATGGCGGAGCGGGCGCGCGGATTGGCACCCACTTCGGCCTCGCTCGGCTTGATCCTGGCGATCAGCTTCAGATCGGGCCGCGGCAGCTCGGCGGCGCGAATCGGCAGCCGGCGGTCGGGCTGCGGCACGCTGGCCTTGGCGGCCAGGAAGCGCTTGACGATGCGATCTTCCAGCGAATGAAAGCTGATCACAGCCATTCTCCCCTGCGGGCCGAGTTTTTGTAATGCCGCGTCGAGTGCTACTTCGAGTTCTTCAAGCTCTTGATTGATGTGAATCCGGACAGCCTGAAAGGTACGAGTGGCCGGGTCTTTGCCCTTCTCGCGGGTTTTGACGGCGTGTGCCACGATCTCGGCAAGCTGTCGTGTGCCTGAAATTGGCTCGATTGCCCGGCGAGCAACAATCGCCTTTGCAATCTGAATAGCAAACCGTTCTTCCCCATAATCTCTGATCACCTTCGCTATCGTCTGCTCCGACTCGGTGGCCAGCCACTCGGCGGCGGAGATGCCGCGCGTGGTGTCCATCCGCATGTCGAGCGGACCGTCGAATCGAAAACTGAACCCCCGCGCCGCGTCATCGACCTGCGGCGAGGAGATTCCCAAATCCAGCAAAACACCGTCCACCTGCGCGAGGCCGCGCGCCGACAGCGCGTCGCCGAGCGTCGCGAAACTGTCGTGCACGATCTCGAAGCGCGCGTCGGCGATCCCGCGCGCATTCGCGATCGCCTGCGGATCCTTGTCGAAAGCGATCAGGCGGCCGCGCGGCCCCAGGCGTTCCAATATCTTCCGGCTGTGGCCGCCGCGCCCGAAGGTGCCGTCGACGTAGATGCCGTCGACCCGGCTGCCTTCGATCGCCAAGCCTGCAACCGCTTCCTCCAGCAACACCGTCCGGTGCTGCAATTCCGCCCCCGCCTGATTCATCGCGGGTCAGAAAGAAAAATCGTTCAACACATCCGGCATGCCGTTCGCCACCGCTTGCGCCTCGCTTTCGGCGAGCTTGCCGGCATCCCAGATTTCAAAATGACTACCCATCCCCAGCAGCATCACGTCCCGCGTCAATCCCACCGCGCCGCGCAGCTCGGGCGCAATCAGGATGCGGCCGGCCGTATCCATTTCCACGTCCGATGCATTGCCGAGGAATATCCGTTGCCAGGCGCGCGCCGACATCGGCCACGCGGCGATCTGCTCGCGGTGGCTCTCCCATACCGGGCGCGGGAAAAACAGCAGGCAACCATGCGGGTGCTTGGTCAGCGTGACCCTGCCCTCGCACTGGAGCAGCAGCGCGTCACGATGCCTGGCCGGAATGGTCATCCGTCCCTTGGCATCGAGATTCAATGCTGATGCGCCCTGAAACACGCTGATTGGCCTCGCCCCGTGGTTGTCCGAAGATGAATGTGCTGGGTTTTCGTTCCCGCTTTGGGGAAAAACGCCCCACAAAAATACACTTTTTCACACTGCCACCCACTTTAGAGGATGCGCTATTTGCGGTCAAGTAATATTCAGAGGCAAAAATGTGATTTTTCTTAATGAAGTCAAAGACTTAGCGTATTTCATTCACGCAACTTGGAGAATGAATTTCTCAAATAATTAAGTACTTAGAAAAGATAGTGAAGGTGAAGCCTCAGCTATACACATGTGTTTTCCATTGCAGTATAAAAACGACAACAGTCAGCGCTTGCCGAAAGGCATTGGAATTACTGGCGGAAACTAAGTTCCATCGGAATGGAATGGCGCCGGTAGCGGCGCAGAGAAGATGGCGAGCAGGCAATGCGGCTGCGGCCCGCCGAAGACCGGTTCAGGCCGCGACTGCCTGCCCCCAATAATGGTAGGAAAAAACTTTGGGACCCCGGATATACCGGGATTGCACGTCGACACGGAAGCCCGCTTGCCGCAGCAGGCCGGGAATGTCGCGATCCAGCATGCAGCCGCCAGCGATCCGGCTCCAGTACGGCTGCAGCCGGGTCTGCCATTTGCGCACATTCTCGTCGGGCGCGCGGCCGTGTTCGGCGAACAATAGCTTGCCGCCCGGAGCCAGTACGCGCCGCATTTCTTTCAGCGCCTGCAACGGATCGGGGATCGTGCACAAGGTGTAGGTGGTCAGCACGGTATCGAAGCTGGCCGCCGGCAGCGGGATCGCTTCCGCCGACAAGCCGACCAGCTCCACGTCGAACCCGCTGCGCGCGGCCCGACGCAGCGCGAGACGGTGCATGCGCAGCGCCGGGTCGAGGCCGACGATGCGGTTGACGCGGGCGCGGTCATAAAACGGGAAGTTGAGCCCGGTGCCGATGCCGACTTCCAGCACCCGCCCCTGCGCGGCCGGCACCACCTGCGCACGCTGCCTGCCGATCGGCGCCAGCCGGCAGGCGAAATCCAGCAGATACGGAAGCATCGTTCGGTGGTACCAGTTTTCGCGCATGCACTTCTCCTTCGGAAGCATTCCCGCACTCTCTTCCGCAAAACACGCATCATGGGCAGGAAGCGACCCGATGGTAATTCGCCCCGCTGCGTTTGAGGCTGGACGACCAGAATACCGTATCCGGCCCGAGAAATTCATCGGAGCCGTTGGCACGCGCGAGAAAGAACCAGTCGTAGGCACGGCCGGCCGCCACATGCTGCGCATTCGACGCGGTAAAGCAGGCGCTGGACGGGGCAGGCGGCGCGGTCACGCCGGCCACCCGGTCCACCATGTGCTTGATGGCGCGGATCTGGATACCGCGGCGATCCGCATAGCCCGGATCGTCATGGTCCGCATCGAACCAGTCCCAGCAAGCGTTCGGGTTGCTGGCGAACTCGGCGCGCGTCTGCGGATACAGCACGATGATGCGGTTGGTATCGGCCCAGGGATTGTAGCCGGCATGGCGCACGAACTTTTCCCCGATGTCGCCGGCATCCTGCAGGCAACCGTGAAACGCGATGTGCAGGCGGCATGGCTGGCCCGAGCGTTGCGCGCAGTCCGCCGGCATGTAGGCGTATCCGCTGTTGGCCAGGCCATGCCTGGCCGGCTGGTGGTCGTCCACGAATTCAGCCTGGTCGAACTCGATCAGTCGGCCTTGCAGCTGGCCCGCCTGTTTCGGCTGCAGCGCCTCGCCGTAGATCCATTGCAGCAGCGCCCCGGCGGCGTCGAAGCCGCAGCGGCTGATATACGGCGAGCCGAGCTTGGTGCAGCCGTTCCCGTACGACTCGGTCGGCATCGTGTGCTCGGCGGGCAAGTCATTGCGATAGCGGATGTTGGCGGCGGCGATGTAATGGCGGTAGTAGTCGAACAGGTCGTCCATGACCGGCGTCGGCACCACGCTGTCACGCATGCCGGAAAACATCCAGATCCGCTGCCGCGCGAGATCGGCAGGCGGATCGACCAGCCCATCGGCGGCCCGGCGATCGGTGACGCCGATCAGATGCCTGACGTCGGTGGCGCCGGGCGCGACCGCGCACGAAAACGGAACGATGCTCGTGCAACTGCATTTGCGTGTCGCGATGTCGAGGTCGCCCTGTGCGCAGTAATACGGGCCGCCGGCAATTACGCCCACACCTTTCACGATCGACGACCAGGTGACGCCGAACTGGACCGCCATGAACGCGCCCGACGACAGGCCGGAAACCGAGGTCTGACGGATATCGATCCTGAAAGAGGGAAGCGCAGCCGGTGCGGCATACGCCAACCCGTGCATCAGCGCCAGCGCGGCAAACAGGTGCAAGCGGATACGGCGAAAAGGGAAGCGGCGCATCGCAGAAACGAAGAAAGCCTGTCGGTCGTGAGATGAACCTTGAGAAGCGGGGGCACGATTCCCGATGCGCGGGGACGATAACGCCAGGCGGCCGCCATTTGACCGGACACCGGATACGCACTGCCCAGCGATTCTCAGCGCTTCATCCCACGGCCGACAGGCTCTGGGACATGCGCCTACATTAAGATAATCACGCGGCACGGCCTTGAGGTCGCTCAACCGCAGTTTGCGTAACCGGCCAACGGATTGCGCGCGATTCGATTGCGCGGCATGGAGTAAAAATGAAGCAAGCCGATAGGCCGGATTCTGTTACGGCGCTGCGGAAATTCCGTCGCGCTATGACAGCCATTCCTCT
>CBIHOK010000115.1:0-12589 GCA_966211575.1 uncultured Noviherbaspirillum sp. | reverse complement strand
ATCCTGTTGCTGCTGGTCGGGCTCGGCATGCTGGGATCGGCGTTCCGCAAGCTCGAATCGCCCGACACCGTGCCGACCGTGCATCTCGTCGCGCTGTGGGTGGCGGGCGGCGCGCTGGTCGCGAAGGAGCTGCTGTTCCGTTACATGCTGGCGGGCGCAAAGCGTGTCAAGTCGAGCATGCTGGTCGCCAATGCCTGGCATGCGCGCTCCGACGCGGCGTCGTCGCTGGTGGTCGGCATCGGCATCGTCGGCAACCTGGCCGGCTATCCTCTCCTGGACCCGATCGCCGCGCTGATCGTCGGCTTCATGGTGAGCCGCATGGGCTGGTCGTTCGGCTGGAATGCGCTGCACGACCTGGTGGACAGCTCGGTGGATGAGCAGGAGGTGGCCGCGATCCGCCAAACCCTGATCGATACGCCGGGCGTGAAGGGCGTGCATGACGTGCGTACCCGGAAGATGGGCGACATGATCGTGGTCGACGCGCACATCGAGGTGGATGCCGGCCTCACCGTGGAGGCCGGCCATGACATCGCGGTGGCCGCGCGCCAACGCGTATTGCGGCACCATCGGGTGCTGAACCTGATGACCCATGTGGATCCGTGGCGGCGTCCGGATCTCGATCACGTGCCTGCCGCGGCGCAGCCGGAAGGCCGGCTGCACGCGGCGGTCGAAGCGGGGCAGCGATGAAGCGCGCGCTCCTGGCGATGGGAATGCTGCTTGCTGCAGCGCGCGCGCCGGCAGGCCCGATGCAAATCCCGATCGCAATAGACGACCTGTACCAGCAGGGACAACTGACGCTGCTGCCCGACTGGAAACCGTTGGGCAAGAACTACCGGGCAGCCGTCTTCGTTCAAAGCGCGCCGCCGCGCACTGCCGCAAGCTATCTTGCCGCCTGGACCGATTACGAATTGCCGTTTCCCGAATATTACGAAAAGGAAAAGGCTTACCTGTCCATCCGCGAACGGATGCTGCTCGATTGCAAGGGCGGCAAAACGGGGATTTTAACCGCCTCGTTCTATGCCGGCCAGTTCGGTTCCGGCGCCATCGTCGCGGTCAAGCGCGAGGACAAGCCGGAAATGCTGGACGTGGTGCCCGATTCGATCGAGGACCGCTTGCTGAAGCAGGTCTGCCCGGCGCCGAAACACGTTCGCCATCGGCCTGCCCCGCACAAAAAGTGAAGGTCTGCATGTAATGCGCCGGCCGTGGAACATGCCGACGTTTTTGCAGTCCAGATACCATTCCCCGTCGTTTTCCGCCGCGCCGGATTTCTGTCGCCGTGCGGCGCCGGTTTGGCATGAAAGCATCGTTTCATTCGATCTGGATCGCGCCGGCCCTGTTCTTGTCCGGACTGGCCATTGCGCTGCCCGGTCTCGCCCAGGACGAGATATCCAGTTTTGCGTTCGTGCAAGACGATGCCTCGCTGAAGGTCGATGGTTACCTGATCTACCTGTACGGCATTTACGTGCCGCCCACCGGCCGCACCTGCTACAGCTTCATTCGACCGTCTCCCTGCGGCAGCCGGGCCGCGCTGGCGCTCGATTTCCGCATCTCGGGCGACTTCGTGCATTGCCTGCCGCGCGCCAGCAATCCGGACGGCAGCCTGGTCGCCAGTTGCAGCGCGGGGAACGAGGATCTGAGCGAATGGATGCTGCGGCACGGCTGGGCGGTGGCGCTGCCGGACGCGCCGTTTCCGTATCAGGCTCAGGAAAGGATAGCGCGTTCGCAGGGGATCGGGATCTGGGGAATTCCGGTGGAGAGGGTGCCACGCTGAACCGGATTTGCAGGCATCAAGCCTTCAGGAATTTCGCCACGCCGCTTTTCTGCAGCACGTCTCCCCATGACTCTATTCGGTAGATGTCGCCGCTCTTGTGCAGCGTCACGCAAAACTGCTCGCGCAGCCTGTCGATGTCGGCGTCGATGCTGTCGCGGTCATGTCCGGTGAGATCGGCGACCGCAGCCAGCGTCGGGCGTTCCAGCAGATCGATCGCGGCGAGCAGTACGAACAGGCGGCGTGCGTCATGCTCCGGATATTGCGGCACGCCGAACTGGTTTCTGGAAAAACTCATCGGATACCTCCTCTCGATGATCGCCAGCCGAGCCCGGGCGGACAGCTGCAAGCACTTGTTCTTGCCGTCGCACCTGCTTCAGGCGATCGGTTCCAGCAGCTCCGGACCATCGTTCGCCACCCGGTTCACCGCGTGCGCGACGCCCCAGGCATGCAGCATGTCCGGCGGATAGGGGGTGATCAATGCCTTCAGACGTGCTTCGTCAGCCGCCTCGCCGGCCAGCCACAACTCCCAATCGGCTTGCGCCAGGATCAGCGGCATCCGGTGGTGAATCGGTTCCAGCACCGCATTGGCTTCGGTGGTGATGATGGTGCAGGTGTCGATCGGCTTGCCGTCCGGTCCGCTCGCGCGCTCCCACAAGCCGCCGAACGACATCGGCTGCGCATCCTTGAATGACACGTAGAACGGCTGCTTGGTTCGCTGTCCCGGCACCGCTTTCCATTCGTAGAAACCGGACGCGGGAATCAGGCAGCGGCGGCGCCGGAATGCCTGCCGGAACATCGGCTTTTCCGCCAGCGTTTCGCCGCGCGCATTGTTCAGCATCGGTATCGTTCCGAGATCGCGCGCCCAGGCCGGGATGAAGCCCCAGCGCATCAGCGAGCCGGCCTTGCCCTCGGCTTCCTGGCGCAGCACCAGGATGGGCATGCCGGGCGCGATGTTGTAGTGCGCTTCGTAATCGGGCATGGCGACGGCGTCATACCATTGCTCGAGAATCGCAGGAGGATGATTAAGTGAGAAGCGGCCGCACATGCGAACGATTGTATGCCCGAATCCGGCGCTTGTGGACAGGGATTCGCGCCTGCTTCGCTCGCAAATTGCCGAATGGAAGCGGAGCTTGCACGGGCTGCAAAAACGCGCATGAAAATAGTAAAAATTGCAGCAATACCCAATGAGGCGAAGCACGGTGTTGTGCCTCGGCCCGTTTTCGGCAGGCACGCTTTTCGCTGAAGAAGATCGGAAAGGAGCATGCGAATGAAATTCCGGTTGAAGAAGCTGGCGGACCAGGTGATGGTGATTACCGGCGCTACCAGCGGCATCGGATTGACCACCGCGCGCCGGGCCGCGCGGCGCGGTGCGCGCCTGGTGCTGGTAGCGCGCAACGAGGATGCATTGAAGCAATTGACGTTCGAGCTTTCCAAGCGCGGCTGCGAAGCGATTTACGTGGTGGCCGACGTGGGTATCGAGGAAGACGTGCGGCGCGTCGCCCAAGCCGCGATCGCGCGCTTCGGCGGCTTCGACACCTGGGTCAACAATGCCGGCATTTCGATTTTCGGGCGCAACGAAGATGTCTCGCTGAATGACCAGCGGCGCTTGTTCCAGACGAATTTCTGGGGCGTGGTGCACGGTTCGCTGGTGGCGGTCGAGCACCTGAAGCAGCACGGGGGCGCGCTGATCAACCTCGGCAGCGAAGTGTCGGACCGGGCGCTGCCGCTGCAGGGCATCTATTCCGCGTCCAAGCACGCGGTAAAGGGTTTCACCGATTCGCTGCGGGTGGAGCTGGAGGAAGAGGGAGCGCCGATATCCGTCACCCTGGTCAAGCCCGCAGCGGTGGACACGATGTTCGTCCAGCATGCGAAAAATTACCTGGAGGAGGAACCGAGGTTGCCGGCGCCGATCTATGCGCCGGAAGTGGCGGCCGATGCGATCCTGCATGCGGCAGAGCATGCGAAGCGCGACATCTACGTGGGCGGCACGGCGCGCCTGACGGCGTCGACCGCGCATTATGCGCCGCGCGTGGTCGACAGCTATATGAAGCGCTTTCTTTTCAAACAGCAGAAATCCGGCATGCCGGCGCGCGACCGCAACCAGAACAGCCTCTACCTGCCGGGCAAGGATCTGCAGGAGCGGCGCGGCCAGCCGGGGCATGTATTCGAGTCCAGCCTGTACACGCAGGCCGCGCTGCATCCGCGGCTGGTGCTGGCGCTGGCGCTCGGTGCCGGCCTCGCATTGTCGGTGCTGTGGCGCGGCGGCGAACGGGAGCCGGTCTGACCGCTGGCTATCCACCGCATTTACGAGTTGCCGCACGCATGCGGCGGCATTTTTTCCTGCCCTATACCTGGAGTTTTCAACATGGCCCAACTGACCGAAGAGCGCCTTGCTCACCTGAAAAACCTGCTCGACCAGCGCGAAAAGGAACTGCGCGCCGACCTCAAGCGCGAGGCCGGCGAACAGGAGGATTTCGTCGATGTCGCGACCGAAGCGCCCGATCCGGGCGATGCCTCGTTTGCCAGCCTCTCGGTGGATCTCGGCAATGCGGCGGTCACGCGCGACATGATGGAGCTGCGTGCGATCGAGGCCGCGCGCGGTCGGATGAATAACGGCACCTATGGAGAATGCGTCGATTGCGTGACCGAAATTCCGTACGAACGGCTGGAGGTGCAGCCGACTGCCGAGCGCTGCGCTCCGTGCCAGGAAATGTACGAGAAGACACATGCCGATTCGCTGCGCGGCGCCACCATGTAGCGCCGCAATCGGGGAGCGGACAATAGCGGCTATACTTCGATCGATATCACGCCGGATCTTGCTTGAACGTAAAATCAGCGGACGCGCCCGCTGTCCTGCGGCGGGGGCTGCGGGCCGGGTTCTCCGGCTTCGCTTCGTTCAACAAGACAAGCACGAAAGGATGGAAGATGGATGCCGGATTGCGCGAGCTGCTGCAAAAGATGCCGAAGGCCGAGCTGCACATGCACATCGAGGGTTCACTGGAACCGGAGCTGATTTTCGCGCTGGCCGAGCGCAATGGCGTGCGGCTGAATTACGCGTCGGTGGAAGAGCTGCGGCGCGCCTATGCGTTCACCGACCTGCAATCCTTCCTCGATATCTACTATGCCGGCGCCAGCGTGCTGCTGCAGGAGCAGGATTTCTACGACATGACCTGGGCCTACCTGCAGCGCGCGAAGGCCGACAATATCCGCCATGCGGAAATCTTTTTCGATCCGCAGACGCATACCGCGCGCGGCGTCGCGTTCGCCACCGCGATCGACGGCATCCACCGGGCATTGCAGGACGGCGCAGCGCAACTCGGCGTGAGCGGCGCGCTGATCCTGTGCTTTTTGCGCCACCTGCCGGAACAGGATGCGCTGGCGACGCTGGAGCAGGCGCTGACGCATCGCGACAAGTTCATCGGCGTCGGCCTCGATTCTTCCGAGCGCGGGCATCCGCCGGAAAAATTCGCGCAGGTGTTCGCGCGCTGCCGCGAACTGGGACTGCACCTGGTGGCGCATGCGGGCGAGGAAGGACCGCCCGAATACATCCGCACCGCGCTCGACGTGCTGCACGTGGAGCGCATCGACCACGGCGTGCGCTGCCTGGAAGACGCCGCGCTCACGCAACGGCTGGCGCGCGACAAGGTGCCGCTGACGGTATGCCCGCTGTCCAACATCAAGCTGCGCGTGTTCGACCGCAATGCCGACCACAATCTGCGCGCCTTGCTCGATGCCGGCCTGATGGTGACGGTGAATTCGGATGATCCCGCGTATTTCGGCGGCTACCTGAACGAAAACTACCTGCAGATGTTCGACGCGCTGCCCCTGACCGAGCAGCATGCGTACCAGCTCGCGCGCAACGGCTTCCTTGCGTCGTTCATCGACGAGGCGGTCCGGCGCCGTTACCTGGCCGAAGTGGATGCCTGCTTCGGCAGGTGAGGAGCATGCGATGAAGGATGCGGCGCTGCCGGTGATCTTGATCATGCTGGGTCTGGCCTGGCTGCTCAATAGCCTGGACTGGCTGCCCGACGTCCACTGGCTGTGGGTGATCGGACTGGCCGGCGCCGGCATCGCCATCCTCGTTCTCGACGGCATCACCAAGTCGTCGGTGGTGGCCGGCCCGCTGCTGATCGTGGCCGCCATCCTGTCGTTCCTGCGCCAGCATTACGCGCTCGGCTGGCACTTCATCATCCCGGTGATGCTGATCGCGTCCGGCACGCTGATGCTGGTGGCGCGTTCCCCGGCCATTCCCGAGTCGCGCAAGCTGCGGCGCCGCTACGAAGAACGGCGGCAAGACCAAGACCTTCCATGATATTGACGCAGGCCTGGCGCATGACCGCGCGCGACTGGCGCGCCGGCGAGTTGCGCTTCCTGCTGCTGGCGCTGGTGGTGGCGGTTGCCTCGCTGGCTTCGGTCGGCTTCTTCGTCGATCGCATGCGTGCGGGACTCGACCGCGATGCGCACCAGTTGCTGGGCGCCGACCTGGTGGTCAACGCCGACCAGCCGGTGAGCGAGCAATGGCGCAACGAGGCCGAACGGCGCGGACTGGTGCTGGCCGATACGGTCGTTTTCCCCAGCATGGCGCTGGCCGGGCAGGGCGAGCATGCGCAGTCGCACCTGGTCGCGGTGAAGGCAGTATCGACCGCCTATCCGCTGCGCGGCCACATGAAACTGATGAGGCCGGAAGGCGGCGATTTCGTCACCGCAGCGATTCCGGCACCCGGCACGGTATGGGTCGATCCGACCCTGCTCGGGGCGTTGCACGTGGCGCCCGGTGACAGCCTGCAGCTCGGCGATCGCAGTTTCCAGATCGATGGCGTGATTTCAATCGAACCGGACCGCGGCGCCGGCTTCATCAACTTTGCGCCGCGCGTGATGCTGCGCCTGTCCGATCTGCCTTCCACCAACCTGCTGCAGCCCGGCTCGCGCGTGACCTACCGGCTGCTGGTGGCCGGTCCGCCGCAGGCGATCCGGCACTTTCGGGAATGGCTGCAGTCCGACATCGCCCATGCCGGCGTGCGCGGGGTCAGGCTGGAGTCGCTCGAATCCGGACGGCCCGAAATGCGGGCCACGCTCGATCGCGGCGAACGCTTCCTGGCGTTGGTCAGCCTGCTGTCGGCAATGCTGGCGGCGGTTGCGATCGCGATGGCGGCGCGCCGCTTCATGCTGCGCCACCTGGATGCATGCGCGATGCTGCGTTGCCTGGGGATGACGCAAAACCGGCTCACGCTGATGATCCTGGCGGAATTCACCTTGCTCGGGCTGGCCGGCAGCCTGCTGGGCGCGCTGCTGGGCTTCGGCGCGCATTTCGTCTTGCTGCAATGGCTGGGCAACCTGGTTGCGCATGATTTGCCGCCGTCAAGCCTGCTGCCGGCGCTGCAGGCGATCGCGTTCGGCATGCTGCTGCTGATCGGCTTTGCGCTGCCGTCGCTGCTGCAATTGCGTAATGTTCCGCATAACCGCGTGATACGGCGCGAACAGGACCCGCCGCGGCCGCTGGCGCTGCTCAGCTATGTGCTCGGGCTGCTGGTGTTCGTGGGCATGTTGCTGTGGCAGGCAGGCAATCTGAAACTCGGCTTGCTGACCGCCGGCGGTTTCCTGGGCGGCTGCGCGCTGTTCGCGCTGGCCGGCTGGCTCGGCCTAAAGGCGCTGCGCCTGTTGCGTCCGCATATCGGCAGCCCGGCCTGGCGCTTCGCACTGGACGGCTTGCAGCGCCGCCCGCAGGCTACGGTGGTGCAGGTGGTGTCGCTGGCACTGGGACTGATGGCCTTGCTGCTGCTGACCGTGATCCGCGGCGACCTGATCGATGCCTGGCACCGGTCCACGCCGCCGGATGCGCCCAACCGCTTCGTCATCAACATCCAGCCCGACCAGAAGGATGCGGTTGCACAGCGCATGCGCGCGCATGGCATCCGGCAGCCGCTGCTGTATCCGATGATAAGGGGGCGCCTGATCCGCGTGAACGATACGCCGATCACCGGCAAGACCTATATCGACGGCCGCGCCCGGCGGCTGGTGGAGCGCGAATTCAACCTCTCCACCACGCGCACCGTTCCGCCGCAGAACAGCATCGTGGCCGGCCACTGGTTCGACGGTCGCGGCCCGGAAGCATCGGTCGAGGCGGGACTGGCCGAGACGCTCGGCCTGAAGCTGGGCGACCGCCTGCGCTTCGAGGTTGCCGGCCAACAGGTGGAAGCGACCGTCACCAGCCTGCGCAAGCTGGAGTGGGGTTCGATGCGGGTGAATTTCTTCGTGATCCTGAGTCCGGGTGCGGTCGAGAACCTGCCGCGAACCTGGATCACCGCCTTCCACCTGCCGGACCGGTATGCGGATTTCGGCAACGCGCTGGCGCGTGAATTTCCCAACCTCACCGTGATCGACGTCGGCGGCATCATTCGCCAGTTGCAGGCAGTGATCGACCAGGTGATTGCCGCGGTCGAATTCCTGTTCCTGTTTACGCTGGCTTCCGGCGGCCTGGTGCTGTACGCGGCATTGCTGGGCTCGCAGGATGAACGCATTCGCGAGTCGGCGCTGTTGCGCGCACTGGGAGCCACGCGCGGCCAGCTGTCGCGCGCGCAGCGTGTCGAGTTCGCGCTGGTGGGCGGATTGTCGGGACTGCTCGCGGCCAGCGGCGCTGCTGCCGTCGGCTGGGCGCTGGCGCATTACGTGTTCGACTTCGCATGGCGCTTCAGCCCTGGGGTGTGGGCCGCCGGTCTGCTGACGGGATCGGCCTGCGCGTTCGTCGGCGGCTGGATCGGCCTGCGCAACGTGCTGAAGCAGCCGCCGCTGCAATCGCTGCGCGGAACCTGACCGCGCGCTTGCCCGCCTTCCTTTCTTCTGTTCCGCGGGGCATTTTCGCCATCGGGTTTAACCCTGATTAAACCCTGCGCGCGCTGCGCCTGTAATTGCGCAACAGCGATGCGCCGCTTGTCCTCCATCCTGTCTGCATGCTGCCCGGCCAGTCGGCGCGGCAGTCGCACAACGCTTTCAAATGCGGCGGTTTTCTATCTAGGTCGAGGTTGATACGTGTCAAAACAGCGAGAGACTGGATACGTAGAGTTGTACATCAGATAAGTTGCCGCAGGGATGAATGCCAGGTGTGTCCGGTCGGAAAAGCCTTGCGGGCCGGCTCGATCGGTACGCTCCGCGAATAGGCGCGGCTTTTCGATATGCGGGTTCGTATCAATACATGAGGTAGTCAATATGGTTTTCAAATTCAGGAACGCTCTCAAGAGACTCGGCGTGGCAGCAGTCGTGCCATGGCTGGCGGCATGCGGTTCGGTTGCTCCCGGCATGCATTTCACACCACCTCCTGCCGCGTCGGATTCGTCCGGTAACTACGAGAACGGCAACAGCGCCAGCGGCGACGCCAACATGTCTGCCGAGCTGAAGAAAATCACGCCGCACCTCGTCAAGGCGGAACGCGAGATGCGCGAGAAGCAGGCGACCGAGGATATCAGCGCCTTGATGACGAAGCCGGAGCACTACACGATCGACAATGGCGACTTGCTGTCGATCGTAGTCTGGGATCATCCTGAACTTACCAACCCCGCCACCGGCAGCGCCAATGGCGACGTCGCCGCCGCCGACCTGGTGGCGGCCACTACGCCGCCGGCCGGCTTCTCGGTGGACCAGGAAGGCATGATCCAGTTTCCTTTCGCCGGCCAGCTCAAGGTCGCCGGATTGACGGCCGATCAGGCCAACCGGCTGCTGACCCAGAAACTGTCGAAGTACATTCGCAACCCGAGGGTGACGCTGCGGGTGCAGGCGTATCGCAGCAAGCGCGTCTACGTGGACGGCGAAGTGAAGACGCCGGGATTGCTTGCGCTGAACGATATCCCGATGACGCTGATGGAAGCGATCAATCGCGCCGGCGGCATCCTGCCAAGCGGCGACCAGAGCCAGATCATCGTCAACCGCGAAGGCAAGAACTATCACATCAACCTGCTGCAGATGGTGCGGCGCGGCGTCAATCCGAACACCATCATGCTCAAGAGCGGCGACGTGGTGCGGGTGCGTTCGCGCGACGAGAGCCAGGTGTTCGTATCGGGCGAAGTGGTGCAGCCGCGCGCGTTGCCGATGCATAACGGCAGCCTGACGCTGAACGAGGCGCTGGGCGACGCCGGCGGCATCAATCCCAACAGCGGCGACAGCAGCCAGATCTACGTGGTGCGCAACGCCGACAACAAGCAGGTGGTCTACCAGCTCGACGGCCGCTCACCGGGCGCACTGGCGATGGCCGAGGGCTTTCAGCTGAGACCGAAGGATGTGGTGTACGTCGCGGCCACGCCGCTGGCCAACTGGCACCGCGCGATCAGCCTGCTGCTGCCGAGCGCGCTGTCGGGCGCGGTGGGCGCGGTCGGCACGGTTTCGCCCGCTCCCGGCAGATAACGAGCTGGCGCGGCCGGCACCTCGGGTGCGGGCCGCGCATCCCTACATTCGATCCGGGACTCGCGCGTTCCCATCAATTCTTCACGAACCTATGATTACTCAATCCATACCGCAACTGAACGGGCCGGGCGCCCGCTACCAGGAAGAGGAAGTCGGCCTTTCCACCTATCTGGACGTCGTCTGGGAAAGCCGCTGGCTGATCATCACCGTCGCCATTGTCGTGACGCTGCTGGGCGCGTTCTATGCATTCGTCGCCAAGCCGGTGTACGAAGCGAACATGCTGATCCACGTCGAGGAAGAAGGGCAGAAGGAATCCAAGAATATCGTCGGCGACATGTCCTCGATGTTCGACGTGAAAACCTATGCCAGTTCCGAGATGGAAATGGTGCAGTCGCGCTACGTGGTGTCGCATGCAATCGACAACCTGCGCCTGTACATCAATGCGCGGCCGAAATATTTTCCGTTGATCGGCTCCTGGATCGCCAAGCATAACCACAAGCTGTCGAAGCCGGGCATCCTGGGCGAGGGCGGGTATGTCTGGGGCAACGAGAGCATCGATGTGGCCACGTTCAATGTCCCCGATTCGCTGCTGAACAAGCAATTCGTGCTGACCGCCGAGGGCGGCGACCGCTTCACGGTGAGCCAGGAAGACAGCGGTATCCGGCTGCAGGGGCGGGCCGGCGTGCCGCTGACCTTCGAAACGCCGCAGGGCACGATAGAGATCAAGGTCGACCAGCTGGCCGCCAATGCAGGCGCCGAATTCCTGCTGTCGCGTTCGTCGCGCCTGGCTACCATCGAAAGCGTGCAGCGCTCGCTGAAGGCGAGCGAGCAGGGCGATGCGAAATCCGGCATCGTCGAAGTGGCACTGCAGGGGAGCGACCCCCAAAGCGTGTACGCGATCCTGACCGAAATCGCGAAGGAGTACATGAAGCAGAACAGGTCGCGCAAGACGGAAGAGGCGCAGAAGTCGCTGGCCTATCTGGAGAAGCAGCTGCCGGAACTCAAGCAGCAGCTGGAAGCGGCGGAAGCGAAGTACAACGCATTCCGCAATGCCAACGGCACCGTCGATGCCAGCGAGGAAGCCAAGCTGGCGCTGGAGCAGGAATCCGCCGCCAAGCTCAAGAAGATGGAGCTGCAGCAGAAGCGGCTCGACCTGATCACCCGCTTTACCGATGCCCATCCGGCGGTCCAGGCAGTCGATAGCCAGCTCAAGGACATCAACCAGGAAATCAGCCGGATTGCCGCCCATATCAAGACGCTGCCGCAACTGGAACAGAACCTGGTGCGCCTGAACCGGGACGTGCAGGTCGATACCAAGCTCTACACCGAACTGCTCAACAGCGCGCAGCAGTTGCGGCTGATCACCGCCGGCAAGGTCAGCAACGTGCGCCTGGTCGACATGCCGATGCGCCCGGAGCGGCCGATCAAGCCGAATCGCCCTGTCATCGTAGCACTGGCGGCGCTGGCCGGCCTGTTCCTGGGCGTGATGTTCGCGTTCTTCCGCAAGTCGCTGCGCAGCGCGGTGGATTCCCCCGAGCAGATCGAGAAGATGGTGGGGGTGCCGGTGTACGCGACGATTCCGCACAGCCGCAGGCAGAAGGAGCTGTATCAGCAGGTCAATGCGAAACAGCAGAAGGTGCCACTGCTGGCGAACGTGTCGTCGACCGACGCTGCGATCGAGAGCCTGCGCAGCTTCCGGGCCGCGTTGCAGTTCTCGCTGCCGGAACACAAGAACAACATCGTGCTGATCTCCGGTGCGACGCCGGGCATGGGCAAGTCCTTCGTCTCGGCCAACCTGGCGGCGCTGATGGCGGCCACCGGCAAGCGGGTGCTGCTGATCGATTGCGACCTGCGCAACGGCCTGCTGCACCTGTATTTCGGTTTCGGCCGCCAGGATGGATTGTCCGAAGCGATTGCCGGCGCCCGCCGTCCGGACCAGGTGATCCATCACAGCGTGATCGACAACATGGATTTCATCTCGACCGGCACGCTGCCGCCGAATCCGTCGGAACTGCTGCTGCGTCCGAGCTTCGGCGCGATGCTGCAGAAATGGTCGGGCGAGTATGACCTGGTGCTGATCGACGCGCCGCCGATCCTGGCAGTGGCCGACACGCTGATCATCGGCGGCCATGTGGGCGCGATCTATATCACCACCCGGGCCGGCGTCACCACGCCGGGGGAAATCGCCGAATCGATGAAGCGACTGGGGCAGGCCGGACTGGCAGCGAAGGGCGTGCTGTTCAATGATCTGAAGGCCCGGCCGGGCCGCTATGGCTACGGTTACGGCTACGGCATCAACTACGGCGACCAGGCCGGCAATACGCCGTTGATCGAGGCCTCGCCGGGTTTGAGGTAATACCGGCAAGCGTTTGCGTATCCGGCAGGCGGCGCCGGGGGCGGCGTGGCGGCACAACCGGCCGCCACGCC
>CBIHOK010000114.1:0-12828 GCA_966211575.1 uncultured Noviherbaspirillum sp. | reverse complement strand
TCGCCGAGCACGGGCCATGCAAACAGCATGGTCCAGATCGGCATGGTGTAGGCGAGCAGCGCCGCCTCGCTGATCGGCAGGTATTTCATCGCCAGCGTGCCGAATCCCATCCAGGCGAATACGTTGAACAGCGACGCCAGCGCCAGCGGCGCCCACAGCGTGCGCGGCACCGCCAGCCGTTCGCCGCGTGCGGCGGCGAAGGCGGCGAGCGCCAGTCCGGCGGCTACTCCGGCGGTTCCGCGCGCAAACAGCGGCGGCCATTCGCGCAGCAGGAATTTCATCACCGGCCAGTTGATGCCCCAGCCGACCGAAGTCACCACCAGGCACAGCAGGCCGATGGCGCGAGCGCGCGGTGCGGAGATGTTCATTGCGGCGTCGCTCCCGCTTCACTTCTGCTTGCCAGCGCCAGCAATGCGGCGCGGATCGTGTTCGCCATCTGCGGGTGATCGTGGATGCCGTTTTCATCGAGGCGGGCGCCGCGTATCGGCAGCACGATCGATGCGCTGTCGACCAGTTGCGCCGACATCACGCCCAGCACCTCGCGCAACGCCGCATCCGCGTGCACCGACATTGGCGACGCATTGAACAATGCCACCGGCTTGCCGATGAAGGCCTCGCTGCCGACCAGCCAGTCGAGCGCATTCTTGAGCGCGCCGGGGATGCCGTGCGCATATTCCGGGCTGGCGATGATCACCGCGTCCGCCTCCGTCACCCGTGCGCGCAGCGCCGCTACCGGCGCCGGGTCGCTCGCTTCGATGTCGGGATTGAACGGGGGAATGGCGGCCAGATCGCGGTACAGCTGCAGCGTGATGCCGGGCGGTGCCAGGCGGGCGGTGGCGCGCAGCAACGCGGCGTTCAGCGATGCAGCGCGCAGGCTGCCGGAAATGGCGAAGAAGTGCATCGGCGAATCGCGGGTGTCGGGAACGCGCGGGTAAGGATTATTCGACTATTTTCCCACGCATCGCCTTGACCCTGCTGTGCAGGCTTTTCCGCTCCAGCCGTTTCTGCTGCGAGCTGCGGGTCGGGCGGGTGGGACGCCGCACGCGCGGCAGCACCGATGCCTCGTCCACCAGCTCCTGCAGCCGCCGCCAGGCATCGGCCTTGTTCTTTTCCTGGCTGCGGTGCGCCTGCGCCTTGATTACCACCACCCCATCCTTGCTGATGCGCTGATCCTTGCGCGCCAGCAGCCGCGCCTTCAGCGCATCGGGCAGCGACGAGGCAGGGATATCGAAGCGCAACTGGACCGCGCTCGATACCTTGTTCACGTTCTGCCCGCCGGCGCCCTGCGCACGGATGGCGACGAACTCGACTTCATTTTCCGGAATGACGGGGGAAGAAATGGCAATGGTCCTTTGCTGGTTTGCCGTATTGTAGCGAGGCGCTGTCCCGCGGCGATCGGTGTCGTTCGCAAAATACTGCTATCGTGCCTGTTTCGAAACAGCAGGGAATTGCGGATGTCGGAAGACATGCACTTCTACGAACCGCGCGCCGGCCATCGCCTGCCGCACGATCCGTTCAATGCGATCGTCGGTCCGCGCCCGATCGGCTGGATCTCGTCGCGCGACGCGCAGGGCGGCCTGAACCTGGCGCCCTACAGTTTCTTCAATGCCTTCAATTACACCCCGCCCATCGTCGGTTTTTCCAGCATCGGTTACAAGGACTCGGTGCGCAACATCGAGCAGACCGGCGAGTTCGGATGGAACCTGGTCACGCGGCCGCTGGCCGACGCGATGAACCGGACCTGTGCCGCGGTGCCGCCCGAGGTCAGCGAGTTCGAGCTGGCCGGGCTGACGCCTGCCGCATCGCGCCTGATCGGCGTGCCGCGCGTCACGGAAAGCCCGGTGTCGTTCGAATGCCGGTGCACGCAGATACTGCAGCTGCAGGGCGCCGATGGCGTCAAGGTGCCGACCTGGCTGGTGCTGGGTGAGGTGGTCGGCGTGCATATCGCACAGGCGCTGCTCAAGGACGGCATCTACGATACCGCTGCCGGCCAGCCCATCCTGCGCGGCGGCGGGCCGGCCGATTATTTTGCGATCGAGGCAGCCGGGCTGTTCCGGATGTACCGGCCGCGCTGACGGCGGCTGCTTCAGATTCCTTTCCTAGATTCCTTTCAGTACCGCCAGTTCGCCCAGCCGTTCGGCCGCATGGTCGAGGAAGGCGCGCAGCTTGGGCGCCATGTGGCGCGCGCTCGCGATCACCAGGTGCACCGGCAGCGGCGGCGGCTCGGTGTCGGGCAGCAGGCGCAGCAGCGTGCCGGCCGCCAGTTCGTCGGCGACCTGGTAGGACAGCATGCGGGCCAGCCCGCGTCCGGCCTTTGCCGCCAGCAGCACCGCGTCGATTTCATTGACGCTCAGGCGCGGCTTCAGCTGCACCACCCGGTCCTGCCCGTCATGGCGGAAACGCCATTCCGGCGCGAGCGCGCGGATCGCGGTGAAGATCACGTCGTGCTGCGCCAGGTCCGAGAGCGAACGCGGGGCGCCGCGGCGCGCCAGGTAAGCGGGGCTGGCCACCAGCAGCCGGCGCACTTCGCCGACACGGCGCGCGACCAAACTGGCATCCGGCAGCGGCCCGATGCGCAGCGCGACATCGAGGCCTTCTTCGATCAGGTCGAGATTGCGGTCGTTGAGCACCAGCTCGACCCGCATGTCGGGATAGCGGTCGAGATAGCTGTTGACCACCGGCGCCACATGGCGCCGCCCGAACACCACCGGCGCGGTGATGCGCAGCGTGCCGCGCAACGGCGCTTCCGCGTCTTCGCGCACCGCGGCCTGGTAGTCGGCCAGCAGCCTGCGCCCCTGTTGCGCCAGCCGGCGACCGGCTTCGGTCGGCGTCAGGCGGCGCGTGGTCCGTTCCACCAGCCGTGTGCCGATCCGGTCTTCGAGGGCGGCCAGCGTGCGCGTCACGGCGGGAGGCGAACGGCGCAACAGCCGGGCGGCGCCGGCCAGGCTGCCGCTGTCGAGGATCGCAATGAAAACTTCCAGTTCGTCGAGCCGGTCCATTGTTTTTGATTATTCCGATTATGGAAAGATTGAATTCCTTTGCGTTGTAATTTACATCATCGGGCGGAATTCCTACCATTGTCCCAAGCCCGTCCTGGAGAAATGCACCATGAACGTAACCAGTATTACCCTGTACGGAACCCCGCGTTCCGGCCACTGCCATCGAGTCGAAGTGCTGGTGCGCAGGCTTGGCCTGCCCTACCATGACGTGGAAGCCCCCGCTCCGGTACGGGCGACGCCGGAGTTCCGCCGCCTGAATCGGCTGGGCCAGATTCCAGTGCTGGTCGACGGCGACCTGGTGCTGGCCGACAGCAATGCGATCCTGGTGTACCTGGTGCGGCGCTATGCGGCCGACAGCGACTGGTTGCCGGATGCTCCGGTCGCCGCGGCGCGGGTGCAGCGCTGGCTATCGATCGCAGCCGGCGAGCTGAAGTATGGCCCGGCCGCGGCGCGGGTAGCAGTGCTGTGGGGGGAGGGCCGCGCCGATACGGCGTCGCTGGCGATCGCTGACAGGTTGCTGCATTTCATGGAAGACGAGCTGGGTGCGTTTGCCTACCTGGCGGCCGACCATCCGACACTGGCCGACCTGGCTTGCTATTCGTATGTCGCACACGCGCCGGAAGGCGGAATCGGGCTCGACGGCTATCCGCGGATAAAGGCCTGGTTGGCGCGGGTGGAAGCGCTGCCCGGCTTTCATCCGATGCCATGGTCAACGCGGGAGGGCTGATGGACGCGAGCGACCGGATAGCCGCGCCTTTCCACCCCGGCGAGCTGCGCGCGCAGGCACTGGCCGGCGGGGGGCCGGCGGGCAGCGCGATCCGCGCGCTGATGCCGGAGCAGCACCGGACGTTTTTCTCGGCGCAGCGCTTCCTGCTGGTCACGGCCGGCGATGCTGACGGCTGGCCGCAAGCCGGCATCCTCACCGGTCCCGTGGGATTCGTCGGCGGTCCCGATCCGCATACCCTCTGTATCGACCTGAGGCATACCGCGGGCGACGCGTTGCGCCCGCTGCTGCAGCGGGGCCGGGCGATGGGCGTGCTTGGCATCGATTTCTTCAGCCGGCGACGCAACCGCGCGAACGGCGAGATCGCTGCGATCGACGGCAGCGTGCTGCGGATGACAGTGAAGCAATCGTTCGGCAACTGTCCGAAGTACATCCGGCCGCGCATGCTGGAAGATGGTATATGGGCGCCCAGCCAGGCGCCGAGCGAAAGCTTTGCCGGGCTGGACGCGGAAGCGCGCCTGCAATTGGAGGCGGCGGATACCTTTTTCATTGCGAGCGCTTCCGGCAGCGGCACCGAGCCGGACATTTCGCATCGCGCCGGCCCGCCCGGCTTCATCCGCGTGGATGGCGATCTGCTGACGATACCCGACTTCCGCGGCAACCGCTATTTCAATACCTTCGGCAACCTGTTGCAGGAGCCGCGCGCCGCATTGCTGTTCATCGATTTCCAGACAGGCGGCCTGCTGCACTTGCAGGGCAAGGCCGAAATCCTGTGGCAGGCGGCGCCGGCGGATCCGGTTTCGGCAACCGAGCGCTGGTGGCGCTTCCGGGTCGAGCGGGGCCAGCGTCTGCGCGGCGCGTTGCCGTTGCGCTGGAACACGCTGCCGGCGGTCACGCCACCCAGTTGACCTTCGCGAACTTGCGGTGAAAGGTTTCCGGCATCGGCACCACGTTTTTGGTGCGGTAGTTGAAAAACACGAAACCGGACTTCGCCATCGCGATCAGGACGCCGTCCGCGGGGCGGGTGATGCGGAACATGACGTCGCCGCCGTGCCTGTTGAAATCCATGACGCCGACTTCGAACAGCAGCCGGTCGCGCGCATGCGCTTCATGGCGATAAGTAGTGGCAAGATCGGTGACGATGGTGCCGATGCCCTCGCCCAGGTCCTTTTCCATTCCGAAGTCGAAAAAGAAGCGGGCGCGCGCCTCGGAGATCATCGAAATCATCGAGTCGTTGCCGAGATGGTTGGCACCGTTGATGTCGGTCACGCGCACCGTCAGGTGGGTGGTGTAGCAGTACTGGTCTTCGGGAAATTCGAGTTTGAGGCGGGCCATGGAATCTCGTCGGGTAATCGGCACGAAGGTCGCTTGCCGAGGCGCCGCAATTTTACCCGGTCGGCTGCCGAATCCGCTTATCAGTCTTCCTGCAGCGCGTGGACGCTTACCGGCCGCTCGCCGAAGAACCCGAGTTGCAGGCTGCCCGCGATGCGGTCGGCCACTTCCAGGATCTCGGCGCTGGCGTCGGCGCCGAACAGGCGGCCGACATTGGCCTTGAACAGCGACAGCCAGCGCCGGAAATGTTCCGGCGCAATCCCGTTCAGCACCATGTGCTTGCCGAATACATTGCCCTGGAAATTGCCCGCGTCGAGCAGGATCTTGCCCCAGAACGCGTACATGCGCGGCATGTGTTCGTCCCATCTGTCGTGCAATGCCTGTTCGAACACCGGCCCGAGGATCGAGTCGTGCCGGACGTCGGCGTAGAAATTGTCGACCAGCAGGCGGATCGATTCTTCTGTGATGGCATCGAAAGTCATGGTTGTTTCCGGATCGGCAGTGCAAACTGCCTGCATTCTATCAAAGATACATAAGGAATGCATTTTTTAGTGGATCTGCCGCAAGCATCCGCGCTGCTACCTGCGGGAGGTGAGCCGCGCAGCGCGCCGGCGCGGCCCGTTTGCTTCGTCCCATGCCTTGCATTCCGCTTCATAGCGTTCCAGTTGCTGCTGGTAGAGATCGAAAATGCAAGGATTGCAGCCGCTGCCGCAGCAGTCTTCGAATTGCGGCGGCGCCGGCGGTTGCGGACGTGGCGGAAGGGCGGACCTGCGTTTTGGCATGGCGGTTGGGATCAAGTCAGGAACGAATCTGGAACGAATCTGGAACGAAATGGCAGCGCGGCGGACGGCGGATGGCGCAGGCCAAAACGGCGATAATGCAGCCGACCGCCGCCTCTTGAATTGTAGGCTTATCCGAAGCCGGACGGCGCACAGGGAAGACAACGATGGATGAAATGGAAAACGGCAGGCCGCCGATCGAGCGCCCGTGGATCGCGCTTGACACCACCTACGATGTGGAGGCATGGATCGATGCCTACAACCGCGAGTTGCAGCGCTTCACCGAAAACCGGAACGTCAGCGGCTACGGCATCTGCTTCGTGCTGGGCGAAGGCGGCGAGCTTTACCTGCATACCACGCCGGAGGGCGAGATCGTGCTCGATATGGCGCCCGACGCGGAATGGGTGGCGCCGCTGATCACCGCTGCCACCGGCAGCCCGCAACCGGTTTCCCGCCTGTGGCCGCTGCCCGCCACCGCACTGACGCAACTGATACTGGGATTGAGCCCGCTGGTAGCCGCCACGCGCACCGTGGTGGGCCATGATTTCGGGCGTGCGAAATACAGATAAGAGAAACAGGCGAGCACGCTGATCCGTCGCCGGCACGCGCCTTGTCACGATCCGTTCGTCGAAACATCGTTCACGTCGGCGCTGGCCCGTGGCGGGGTTCCCGGATCCACCTGGTGGAAGGCGATGGCGTTCTTGCCGGAACTCTTTACCTGGTACATCAGCAGATCGGCGGCGCGCACCGCCTCCGCCGCGTCCGCCGGTGCGCTCGTGAACGTGACGACGCCGATGCTGCAACTGACGAGCGGACGCTCATTGCTGAACGTATTGGCCATCGTCCTGGCTATCTTGGTGATGATATTCCGTGCGCCGGTCTGGCTGGTGTCCGGAAACAGCATCGCGAATTCGTCGCCTCCCAGCCGGGCAACGAGATCGGTCCGACGGCTGCATTGCTTCAATACGCCCGCGATCGCGATCAGCACCCGGTCGCCGCCCTCGTGGCCGCGGGTATCGTTGATCTGCTTGAAATTGTCGATGTCGACATAGGCGAGCGAAAACGGAAAGCCCTCGCGCGCCGCCAGGTCCACGTTGTATTGCAACTGCTCCAGGAACGCGCGCCGGTTCAGGCCGCCGGTCAGCACGTCCAGGCGCGCAAGTTGCTGCTCGGCCCGCAGCCGGTCATGCAGCAGATCGAGCAGGGTGGCGATCACGACGAATATGCCGAAGCGGGAAGCGACCGCCCACCCTATCACGAAGTAATGTTTTGCGAGCGGATCCGGGCCGAGCGCCGCCCATAGCGTGCTGGCACTGGCGATCAGCGCCACGCTGATGCCGACGTCGCGCCCGGCATACCAGCTGGCAATCACGATCGGCACCAGGTACAGCAACAGCAGCGACACCTCGTATTCGACCTGTGCATCGACGACGCCGACGGCGGCGACCAGCACGAATGCCAGCATGGTAACGTGCCACCAGCCCAGGCGGCCCAGCCATTTATCCAGGGTCGCGAGCATGGGAGGCTCCGCCACAAATCATGCCGAATTGATTCATTGCGTTCTCCGTCAGCCGGTCCCCGGCATGTCGCCCGCCGAAAAAAAGAGAGTGCCGCAGCACAAGCCGCTATCCGGCCTGCCCCGGTTTAACGTCGCCGAAAAACAGGCCGAGCGCTGGTTTTGACCTGTTCAGGCGACCAGTCGTTCGCGCCCGCTCAGTGCCGGGAACAGGCGAATCCAGGCGGCCACCACCAGCAGGGTGCCGATGCCGCCGATCAAGACGGAAGGTACGGCGCCGAACCAGCCGGCAGTGATGCCGGATTCGAATTCGCCGAGCTGGTTGGAGGCACCGACGAAGATCGAGTTGACCGCGCTGACGCGGCCGCGCATCTCGTCCGGGGTATCGAGCTGGACCAGCGATTGCCGGACCACCACGCTCACCATGTCAAAGGCGCCGGTGATCGCGAGCGCCGCCAGCGACAGTGTGAACGAAGTCGATAGCGCGAACACCAGCGTCGCCGCGCCGTAGATCGCGACCGAGCCGAACATTACCTTGCCGACGCGACGCTGGATCGGATGGCGGCTCAGGTAGAGCGACACCGCCAGCGCACCAACCGCTGGCGCCGAGCGCAGCAGGCCCAGGCCCCAGGGGCCGACATGCAGGATATCGCGCGCGAAGATCGGCAGCAGCGCAGTGGCGCCGCCCAGCAGCACCGCGAACAGGTCGAGCGAGATCGCTCCCAGGATCTCCTTGCGCCGCCAGATGAAGGTGACGCCGGCGAACAGCGTCCGCAGCGAGACCGCTTCGCGTGCGTTCGGCGGTTGCGCGATGCGCACCGCCAGCACCAGCCAGATTGCCGTCAGGAACAGCAGGCCGCAGACCGTGTAGACGGTGGCCGCGCCGGCCACGTACAGGAAGCCGCCGAGCGCCGGTCCCACGATGATTGCGAACTGGGAGCCGGCCGAGCTCATCGCCAGCGCGCGCGGCAGCACTTCGGCCGGCACCAGCAGCGGTCCCAGCGCCTGCTGGCTCGGCATCTGGAATGCCTTGGCCGCGCCCAGCAGCAGCGACGCCAGCAGGATCGCGTCGCGGTTGAGCCAGCCGCCGCCGGTGCCCGCCACCAGGCCCAGTGCCACCAGCAACTGGCCGGCCAGACACCAGGCCAGCACCCGGCGTCGGTCGAAGCGGTCGGCCACCTGGCCCACCAGCAGGCTCAGCAACAGCGACGGCGCAAATTGCGCGAGGCCGACCAGTCCCAGGTCGTAGGCGCTGCGGGTCAGGTCGTACATCTGCCATGCCACGACAACCATCATCATCTGGTTGGCCATCGTGGTGACGATACGGCCGAGAAAGAAGAAGCGGAATGACGGATAAGCCAGCAGCAGGTTGTGCGGCGAATTATTCTTCGGATTGTTCATCGGGCGCGACGGGGGCGCGACTATCGGCGCGGAAAAAGCGAACCCGGCGAGCTTACCAGATTGGCAGCGGCTCGTTTCCGGTCCTTATTCCTCGCCCGCGGCCTGCCGGGAAGCCTCTCCGTCGCTTTCCCCCGCTTGCATCGCCTGCCGCTTGCGCAGGCGGATATTCAGCATCTCGACCCCTGCCGAGAAGGCCATCGCGCTGTAGATGTATCCGCGCGGGATATGATGGCCGAAGCCGTCCGCGATCAGCGCCACCGCCACCACCACCAGGAATGCCAGCGCCAGCATCTTGATGGTCGGATGCTTGGCCACGAAGCGGCCGAGTATGCCGGCGAACGACATCATCATGCCGACCGACAGCACGACTGCGGCGATCATCACCTCGACCTGCTCCACCATGCCGATCGCGGTGATGATGGAATCGAGCGAAAACACCAGGTCGATCACCATGATCTGCAGGATCGCGAGACCGAACACGCTGCCGCCCTGCTTGGCGCCGTCGGGTTCGCTGCCTTCGAAGGTGTCGCGGATTTCGCCGACGGTCTTCCACAGCAGGAACAGGCCGCCGCCGATCAGCACCAGGTCGCGCCCGGAAAACGGTTGATGCAGGATGGTAAACAGCGGCGCGGTCATGCCGATGATCCACGACAGCGTCAGCAACAGCGCGATGCGCATGAACATCGCGAGGAACAGGCCGAGACGGCGCGCCTTTTCGCGCTGCCGCAGCGGCAGGCGCGCGACCAGGATGGAGATGAAGATGATGTTGTCGATGCCGAGCACCAGCTCCAGGGCGGTCAGCGTCAACAGGGCAATCCAGGCTTGCGGGTCGGTCAGGAGTTCCAGCATCGGAGGTGGTTTCGGCAATCGATGAAAAAAGAGGGCGTCTTCAGCGACGCCCTCCGGGTAAAGACTGTTCGGTCAGTCGTTGCTGCTGGCAAAGCCCAGCAATTGCAGCAGGCTGGTGAACAGGTTGAAGATCGCGACGAACAAGGTCAGCGTCGCCATCACATAGTTGGTTTCACCGCCGCGCACGATGTTGTTGGTCTCGAACATGATCATACCCGACATCAGCAGCACGAACACCGCGGAAACCGCCAGCGACAGCGCCGGGATGTGGAACAGCACCGCTGCCAGGCCGGCCAGGAACGCCACCAGGATGCCGACGGTGAGGAAACTGCCCATCGAAGCCAGGTTGCGCTTGGTCACCAGCGCGTAGCCGGACATGCCGAAGAAGATCGCGGCGGTGCCGCCGAGCGCGGTCATCACGATCTGGCCGCCGTGCGGCAGATGCAGGTAGAAACTGATGATCGGGCCCAGCGTGTAGCCCATGAAACCGGTGAGCGCGAACACGAACGCGATGCCGAGGCCGTTGTTGCGGTTCTTGTTGACCAGATACAGCAGGCCGAAATAGCCGATCATGGTCAGCAGCATGCCGGGATACGGCAGTTGCAGCGCCGCCGACGCGCCGGCAGTGATCGCGCTGAACGCCAGCGTCAGCGACAGCAGCAGGTAGGTGTTGCGCAGCACGCGCTGGGCGCTGCTGTCGATCACGGTAGTGGCCGAACGCGCGCGCAGCGAGCTGTTGCGCAATGAAGTGTAGCGATCGTTCATCTTGATTCCCTTTCAATATTAGTCCGGCACGATGAAGCCCTTTCATCGTGCCCATTTCTCTCCCTCTCCCTCCGGGAGAGGGCCGGGGAGAGGGGATGCGGCTCAATACATCGTCCTGCCGCATCAACAGCAATTCGGCGGGCCGGCGCCTGCCGGACGACCAGCCCCAATTATAGTCATCTGCTCAAGCCTTAAAAAGCGAAGATAATAAGACAATTACTTCGTAAAAACCGAAACATGAAAACAGCCGGATTGAATTTTCGCCATCTCTATTATTTCTGGGTCGTGGCCAAGGAAGGCAGCATCACGCGTGCCGCCGAGCGGCTCGAAGTGGCGGTGCAGACCATCAGCGCACAGCTGGCGCTGCTCGAACAGGCGGTCGGCAAGACCTTGCTGGCGCCGCAGGGGCGGCGGCTGGCGCTGACCGAGGCCGGCCGCGTCGCCCTGGCCTATGCGGATCAGATCTTCCTGCTCGGCGAACAGTTGCAGGATGCGCTGTCCGAAACCGATATCGGCCACACGATGCGGCTGACCGTCGGCATTTCCGATTCGCTGCCGAAACTGATCGCCACGCGCCTGCTGGAAGCGGCGCTGCAATTGCCGCAACGGGTCAAGCTGGTGTGCTACGAAGACGATTTCGAATCGCTGCTCGGCAACCTCTCGGTGCACAAGCTGGACGTGGTGCTGACCGACCGCCCGGTGCCGTCCGGCACCATCCTGCGCGTATTCAGCCACCTGCTGGGCGAGAGCGAGATCTCGCTGTTCGGGCTGCCCGAGCTGGCCAGGCGCTACCGCCACAAATTCCCGGCCAGCCTGAACGGCGCGCCGCTGCTGCTGCCGACGCGCGGCAACGCGATCCGCGGCCGGCTCGACCACTGGTTCGAGCTGCAGGACGTGCGCCCCGATGTGATCGGCGAGTTCGACGACAATGCCTTGCTCAACACCTTCGGACGCGGGGGCGTCGGCCTGTTCCCGGCGCCGTCGGCGCTGGCGGCCGACGTCAAGGAACAGTTCGGCGCGGTGCCGGTCGGCGCGCTGGCGGAAGTGCGCGAACAGTATTACGCGATTTCCAACGAAAGAAAGATCCAGCATCCGGCGGTGGAAGCGATCCTGTCCGCCATCCCCGGCACTGCCTTTGCCGGCTGAGGCATTTCAACCAGTCAAGAAGGGGAGGAAGCGGCGGCGTAAAATGGCGGAGCAATATTGCGATTCGTCGACGGGAGGAAATTTGACTGCACGCAAGAAGAACCCGCTCAATCCCGACAACAACCGCATCGTGCTGGTGCTGCAGGGCGGCGGCGCGCTGGGCGCCTATCAGGCCGGTGTCTATCACGCGATGCATGAAAACGACCTGGTGCCGGACTGGGTGGTGGGCACCTCGATCGGCGCGATCAATGCCGCGCTGATCGCCGGCAATCCGCATGCCTCGCGGCTCGACCGCCTGCGCGCATTCTGGGACCGCGTGGCGCACAACGACAGCTTCGACATGAACCTGGTGCCGGACGAGGCAAGGCGCGCGAACATCCAGTTTTCCACCGCCGACACGCTGCTGCGCGGCGTGCCCGGCTTCTTTTCACCGCGCCTGTTCACTCCGTTCGCGGCCGGCATCCCGGTGCCGCCGGAGCAGGCCAGCTTCTTCGATACCGCGCCGCTGCGGCAGACGCTGCGGGAGCTGGTGGATTTCGATTACCTGAACGCCGACGGCGGCGTGCGCCTGACGGTCAATGCGTTGAAGGTGACCAGCGGCACGCTCGCCAGTTTCGACAGCGCGCGCCAGCAGATCGGCGTGGAGCACGTGATGGCGAGCGGCGCGTTGCCGCCCGGCTTTCCGCCGGTGCGCATCGATGGCGAACTGTACTGGGACGGCGGCCTGTATTCGAACACGCCGCTGTCGACCGTGCTGGACGACAAGCCGTCGCTGAATTCATTGTGCTTCATGGTCGAATTGTGGAACGCCGAAGGGCCGGAGCCGGAGACGCTGGACGAGGTGCAGACGCGGCAAAAAGACGTGATGTTCGCGTCGCGCTCGAAGCGGCATATCGAATCCTATGTGCAGACGCGCACGCTGCAGCGAACGATACGCCAGCTGTACGCGCAGCTGCCCGAGAGCCGCAAGAAGGGCTCGGCGCTCGCCAGGCTGGCGGAGCTGGGCGCGGACAGCACGCTGCACGTGATCCGGATTCCGTACCCGGGCCAGGATTGGCACATGGCATCGAAAGACATCAATTTCTCGCGCGGCTCGATCCAGTGGCGCTGGGAACAGGGGTTTCGCGATGCCAGCCGCGCGATCGAGCAGGCGCGGTGGCTGGCGCGAGTGCCGGAAGATACGGCGCTGGTGTTGCATGAGCTGGCGGTTGAGGTGCCGACTGGGGATGTCGAGTAGGAGATGGTTGGCACTTCGTGGTGGGTTGCCGGGGGCGGCCCGGCGGCCGGTCACTTTCTTTGTCTCGCCAAAGAAAGTAA
>CBIHOK010000113.1:0-12847 GCA_966211575.1 uncultured Noviherbaspirillum sp. | reverse complement strand
TTTTTATGCCCGATCCACCGTCGCCGGACGGGTCCCACCGCGTTTATGGGGGAGGGCTAGGTGGGGGTGGGGAGGCTCGAGATATTGAATCTATGTCTCAAGCGCACTACCCCCATCCCAACCTTCCCCCTGCAAGGGGGAAGGAGCCGTCCGAAGTTGCTTGAAAGGCCGCTAGACATGTACCTGCCTGGAGGCTTTTGTCTTCCGTTAAAAATAAGGATATGGAAGAAGCACAAGCTTTATCTTTCCTATCAGGAAATGAAGGCATTGGAAATGCAGGGGGATCTTGATGTGATCCAGCTGTGAAAGAGAACCAGGGTGATGCTGCTCATTTGTGCCGCAGGTGTTGCAAGTGACTTCTTGTTTCATTTATTTCGTTGATCGCGAGGAGGGAGACGTCTGGAACAACCGACCCCATTCCGGTCAAAGCATTTGAACTTGTAATGCCATCGTTGGCAGTTCAACGCCACTCTCGTGGAGATTGAATGCAGACCGAGAAGGAAAAGATGCTGGCCGGCGAGCGATACGACGCGGCAGATCCGGAGCTGGTCGCCGCGCGATTGCGTGCGCGGGAGTGTTGCCAGAGGTTGGCTGCGTTGTCGCCCCATGCGCCGGCGGCGGAGCGCAACCGGCTACTCGCCGAGCTTTTCGGTGCCGCAACGAATGCCTGCATCACGCCGCCTTTCTTTTGCGACTACGGACGCAACATCGAACTCGGCAACAACGTCTATTTCAATTTCAACTGTGTCATTCTGGACCCGGCGAAGGTCGTCATCGGGGACAACGTGCTGTTCGGCCCGGCGGTTCAAGTCTATACCGCGAGCCACCCGATGAACGCCGACGAGCGCCGCAGCGGAATCGAATGCGCGCGGCCGATCACGATCGGAAAAGACGTGTGGCTGGGAGGCGGTTCCATCTTGTGCCCGGGCGTCGGCATCGGGGAGCGAACGGTGATCGGCGCCGGCAGCGTCGTCGTCAAGGACATTCCGGCCGGCGTTTTCGCGGCAGGCAACCCGTGCCGGATCATTCGGCAAATATGAGCGCTCTTCCGCATGCGCCCCGGCCTGCGCTTGCTACCCGTTGATCAGAATCCTTCGCACCTGTCCGCACCAGTAGCCGGCGGCGTTCAGATATCCTTCCCATACGCAGCCGTTGCAGCCGCGTCCGCAGCAACTGTCCGGCTCTGCCGGCGGGTCGCGGAAAGGTATGCCTCTTTGCGCCAGCTGCGCACGGAGATCGGCAATCCACTGCCGGGCCTGAAGGGCATCGACGGGCGAGGAGTCCTGGGATTCGGTATTCATGAGCGAGGGTGCCCGCCGCAATCGGCACGGCGGTTCGAAGGAAACTGTTATCCATAGTGTACCGTCGACTTCGGTCGAAGTCGCGCGCGGCGTGCGCACGCATTGCCCGGCCT
Organism: uncultured Noviherbaspirillum sp.; assembly: GCA_966211575.1. Classification (GTDB taxonomy): domain Bacteria; phylum Pseudomonadota; class Gammaproteobacteria; order Burkholderiales; family Burkholderiaceae_D; genus Noviherbaspirillum. The sequence goes on along the minus strand of CBIHOK010000113.1, from coordinate 11,433 downwards.
TCCGTTCGCAGTTTCAGCGGGAACCCTTGTCCAGCGCTTCCAGCCGCGCGGCCAGCTCCGGCGATTTCAGCGACTGGTCGTAATGGCTGCGCAGGGTGATTTCGTTCGCCATGCCGGCGGCTTGCGCCATCAGGTCGGTTTTCATGGTGGCGACCACTTTGCGCTCGCATGCCAGGATGCTGTCGACGTAGGCGCGCACGGTCGCATCCAGCTGGTCGCGCGCGACCAGCTCATGCAGAAAGCCGACCCGCAGCATTTCCTCGTCGCTGATGGCTTGCGCCGACAGGAACAGCTTCTTGGAAGTCGCCAGGCCAAGCACAGTGACGTAGCGCCGGATGCCGCCCGGATAGTAATGCAGCCCGATGCGCGCGGCCGGCATCAGGAAGCGGCTGCCGCGCACGCCGATGCGGAAATCGCAGCACATGGCGAGATCGGTGGCGCCGCCGTAGACGCTGCCGTTCAGCGCGCATACGGTCGGCAGCGGAAAGCGCTCGATGTGGTCCAGCATGTCTTCGAAGCGGCTGTCGAGCTGGTCGCGGATCGCGCCCAGCGTGTAGCCGGAGCTGAAGGTCTTGTCGCCGCTGCCGGTGATCACCAGCAGGCGCACCTCGGGCATCGCTTCCAGCTGCCGCAGGTAGTCGCGGATGATGTCGGAATCCTCCGGCGCGATACGGTTGTGCTGGCTCGGGCGGCGCAGCGTCAGCGTCGCCACCGCGCCGTCCACGGCGAGGCCGGGCGGCTGGTCGGGAATCAGGTCGGACATGTTGGTTTCCTCGTTTTCGGTTCGGCGGCGTCAGGCCGGTCCCATCAGGGTGTCGGGCAGCCAGGTGGCGATGGCGGGGAAGAACGCCAGCAGCACGATGAAGCCCAGCATGATGCAGACGAAGGGCAGGGCGCCCCACATGATGTCGCGCAGCGGCACCTCGGGCGCGACGCCGCGGATCACGAACAGGTTCAAGCCGAGCGGCGGATGGATCAGGCCGATTTCCAGGTTGATGGTCAGCATCACCGCGAACCAGACCAGGTCGATCTGGCTGTGCTGCAGCACCGGCAGGATCACCGGCATGCTCATCAGGATGATCGACACTGCCGGCAGGAAGAAGCCGGCGACCAGCAGGAATACATTCAGGATCAGGATCAGTTGCCAGTTGCCGAGGTTCCAGCTGAACATCCATTCGGCCAGGCTCTGCGTGATGTACAGGTAGGACATCATGTAGGCGTAGACGGCGGCGCCGGCGATGATCATCAGGATCATGCAGGATTCGCGGACCGCTTCGCGCATGATGGTCCACAGCTCGCCGAGGCGCCACGTGCGATACACGATGACCACCATCACCAGCGCCAGGAAGGCGGCGATGGCCGCCACTTCCGACGGCGTGGCGAAGCCGCCGTACATCACCACCGTGACCGAGATGATGATCGCCAGGAACGGCAGGATGCGGATCAGGCCCGCCATCTTTTCCGGAAGCGTGTAGCTTTCCACTGTCCGCACCGGATCGTTGCGCAGTTGCCGGTAGCTCGACAGCCAGGCATAGGCGGCGAAGATCGCCACCAGCAGGATGCCGGGTACCACGCCGGCCAGGAACAGCCGCGCGATCGAGGTATGGGTGACGATGCCGTAGATGATGAAGGTCAGCGACGGCGGGATCAGGATGCCGAGCGTGCCGCCGGCGGCGATCGAGCCGGTTGCCAGCCGCGCCGGCACGTGGCGCCGGATCATTTCCGGAATGCCGACGCGGCCGATGGCGGCGGCGGTGGCGGGGCTGGATCCGCACATCGCCGCGAACAGCCCGCAGCCGAGGATGTTGGCGATCACCAGCCCGCCCGGGATCCTGCACATCCAGCGGTGCAGCGAATCGTACAGGTCGCGGCCCGCGCGCGAGGCGCCGATGGTGCAGCCGAGCAGCACGAACAGCGGAATCGTCAGCAGCGCGAAGTTCGACAGTTCGCCGACGAAGGTATTCGGGATTGCCGCCAGGCCGCCGGCGTCGCCGAAGAAGTACAGGAAGCCGATCGACACCAGGATCAGCGCGAACGCGATCGGAATGCCGGAAAACAGCACCGCAAAGGTGACCACGAAAAGCAATGCGCCGGTTTCGAGTTCGCTCATGCCGCCACCTCCGTCTTTTGCGCTTGCGGGGCGCGGCGCACGCACCATTCCCGGTGCAGCTGGCAGACGTATTGGGCGGCGCTCATGAACATGCCGAGCGGGATGGTGGCGTACTTGGGCCAGGCCAGCGGCTGCCAGATGCCGAGCGCCCGCTCGCCGGTGACGAACGCATGCTGCGCCAGGCACAATCCTTCCCAGCCGAGGTAGAGGCAGATCGCACAGCCGGCCAACCGCGCGACGAAGGCCAGCTTGTGCTTGAAGCGCGCCGGCAGCACCGCATCCAGCAGATCCATCTTGACGTGGCCGCCGGTCGCCAGCGTATAGGGCGAGGCCAGGAAAATCGCGCCGATCATCAGTTCGATCGACAGCTCCAGTTCCCACGAATTCTGCAGGCCGATGCCGCGCTTGAACACCATCCAGGTGATGATCAGGGTCGCCGCCAGCAACAGCAGCGCCGCCACGACGGCCATGGCGGTGCTGGCGCGGCTCACCCAGCGGTCGAAATGATGCATGTATCGTCTCCGTAATTATCCTGCGGGCGGACCGCGCGATCCGCCCGGCGTGCGCTCATGCGCGCATCTGCAACTGCGCTGGGTCTGCTTGTCGACCTACTTGTTGAGTTTCTCGACCGCTTCCAGCAAGCCCTTGGCTTCCGGGCTGATTTTGGCATATTCGGGCCACGCGGTTTTCTTCGCCAGGTCCAGCCATTGCTGGTATTCGGCCTGCGTCATCTGGTGCACGTCGACCTTGGCGGCCTTGAACTTCGCGACCACCTGGCTCTTGATCTTGTCCTGCTCGGCGTTGAAGTCGGCCTGCGTGGCGTCGGCTGCTGCCTCGAAAATCTTCTTTTGCGCCGGCGTCAGCGCGTTCCAGGCCTTGGTCGAAATCACCAGCGGCTGGAACACCACGAAGATCGTGTAGTCGCCGCCCAGCGTCGCATATTTCACCTGCTCGTACAGGCGCATGCTCATGAAGGTTTCATACGACGTCATCAAACCGTCCAGCACGCCGGTCTGCATCGCGTTGTACAGCTCGGTCGACGGCATCGAGAATACCGAGGCGCCGGCCTGCTTCAGCATGGTGTCGATGGTGCGGTCGGCGCCGCGGAACTTCAGCCCCTTGACCGACTCCGGCGTGGTGATCGGGCGCACGCGGTCGGCGATGCCGCCTTCGGTCCACCACCAGGTGAGGATATGGAAACCCTGCTTTTCCGCCACCGCCTGCAGCCGTTTTTCATAGTCGGTTCCCTTGAAGCGCATCGCGTCCTGCACGCTGTTGATCGCGCCCGGCAGGATCGTGATCGAGAATTCCGGCGCCTTGCCGACCGCGTAGATCAGCGGGAAGATCGACAGGTCCACCGAACCGCTGGCGAGCGCGTCGATCTGCTTCAGCGGGTTGCTGATCAGCGAGGAGCCGGGGTAGATGCGGAACTTGAAGGACGGGTCGTGCTTCACCACTTCCTCGACGAAATGGCGCGCGCCCTTGTCGCGACCGTCGCCTTGCGGCCATTGGTGCGACAGCTTCAAGGTTTCGGCGTGCAGCGTGCCGAGAGTCAGGGCGCTGGCTGCCAGCAGGATCAGGTGCTTCAGTTTCATGGCGGTCTCCATTCATGTTATGTATGTTGCCGGCGCCGCCGGGGCGCCGGCCGCGCTCAACTGCTTTCAACTGCTCTGGAATACTACTTTTTTCTCCAACAACCGGTGGATCGCTTCCGGCGTCAGGCCGTAAGCCTCCAGCACTTCCCGGGTATGCTGCCCGAACAGCGGCGGCGCACTGCGCACCGAACCGTGCTCGGTGCCGGCCATCTTGATCGGCAACGCCACTTGCCGCAGCGCGCCGAGCAGCGGATGCTCGACCGTCTCGACCAGTCCGCAAGCCTGCACCTGCTCGTCGGCGAACACGTCTTCCAGCGTATTGATCGGGCCGGCGGGAATGCCGGCCGCAATCATCAGCGGCGTCCATGCCATGCGCGTCTTCCGGCGCAGGCTGGCTTCCAGCAATTCCTTCAGCACCAGCCGGTTCTTCATCCGCTCGGCATTGGTCAAAAAGCGCGGATCGCGCGCCAGATCGGGAAGTTCCAGCACCTCGCACAGCCGCAGCCACATGTCTTGCGTCGCCGGCGCCAGGTTGAGCGGACCGTCCGCGGTTTCGAAAGTGCCGTAGGGTGCGATCACCGGATGCACGTTGCCGCAGGGCTGGGGAATTTCGCCGACGCTCAGGTAGCGCTGGCCCTGCACGCTGAGCAGGCCGATCAGGCTGGCCAGCAGCGAGGTTTCCACCCGCTGGCCGCGGCCGCTCTTCTGGCGCTCGATGCAGGCGGCCAGCACGCCCATCGCCACCCACATGCCGGCGGTCAGGTCGCCGATCGCGGTGCCCACGCGGGTGGGCCCGGATTCCGCCGTGCCGGTCAGGCTCATGAAGCCGGAATAGCCTTGCGCGATCTGGTCGAAACCGGCCCAGTCGCGCGCCGGGCCGCTGCTGCCGAAACCCGAGATCGACGCATAGATCAGTTCCGGCCGCGCCGCCGCCAGTTCTTCGTAGCCGAGGCCCATGTTCTCCATGGTCCCGATCTTGAAGTTCTCGACCACGATGTCGGACTTCAGCGCCAGCTGTTTGATCAGCGCCAGCCCTTCCGGGTTGCGGAAATCGACGCCGATGCCCTTCTTGTTGCGGTTGGCGCTGAGATAATAAACGCTTATGTCCCGGTCGAACGGACCCCATTGCCGGATCATGTCGCCGTTGGGAGCGGGTTCGACCTTGATCACCTCGGCCCCAAGGTCGGCCAGGATCATCGAACAGAACGGCCCGGACAGAGCGCGCGTGAGGTCGAGCACCTTGAGGCCGGAAAGTGGCAACTGCATGTGAGCCTGTCTCCTGAATGAATTCTTGTAGGGTTTTGCAGGAATTCTAGGCAGATACGACGGTGGACTGAAATACTGTTTACTGAGTGCCAAATAAGATAATCTTATGGCTCGCCACATCGCCGCCGAAGCAGGGAGAAAAGCGTGAACCTGAAGCAGCTGACTTATTTCGTGAAAATCGTGGAGGCGCAAAACATGACGCGCGCCGCCGAAGGGCTGCATATCGCGCAGCCGGCGCTGAGCCAGCAAATCACGCTGCTGGAGAACGCGCTGGGCGTGAAGCTGCTGACCCGCAGTTCGCGCGGCATCCAGGCCACGCAACAGGGCGACCTGCTGTACCGCCATGCCAAGACCATCCTGCGCCAGGTCGACAACACCCGCATCCTGCTGTCCAAAAAGGATGGCGAAGTCACCGGCAACGTGTCGGTGGGAATGCCGTCCAGCACCGCCAAGCTGCTGGCGCTGCGGCTGATGCGGCTGGTCAAGGAGCGGCATCCGTCAATCGTGCTGGAAATCGTCGATGTGCCGAGCGCCGACCTGACTTCGCTGGTGGCGCACGGCCGCCTCGATTTTTCGCTGGTGCCCGATCCGCAAAAGCCGAAGAACATGGATTTCCAGCCGCTGTTCCGCGAAGAGCTGTACCTGATGACGCACCCCGGCACGATCACGAGCAGCGGCAAGGTGTCGCTGAAAAAAATTGCCGCGCTGCCGCTGGTCCTGCCCAGCCTGCCCAACACGCTGCGTTCGCGGCTGGAGCATTCGTTCCTGAAGATGAACCTGTCGGTCAACCTGTTCGGCGAAGCCAGCACCTCGGCCATCCTGATCCCGGCGGTGCGCGCCGGACTGGCGGCCACCATCCTGCCTTACTCGTCGGCGCATGAAGAGATCGCCAACCGGCAGGTGCAGATACATGCGATCGAAGGCGGCTTCGGGCGCGACGTGTATCTGTGCACCAGCAACACGCTGCCGGCGTCGCCGGCGACCACCACCGTGATCGGGCTATGCCATGCGGCGTTGCAGGAGCTGATTGAAAGCGGTACCTGGAAGGGGTGCAAGTTTCTGCAGTGAGGGCGGCAAAGCCGCCGGGAAGCAGGCAGGCGAAAGGCGCATTGCCGGCACATGGCTGATCACGGGTGAGCAGCGGTACTTCGCGAATTTCGCACTGCGGCGGTTTGCCGGGCAAGGAACTGCCTTTAACGGCGATCGCTCAACAGGCGAATTTCTTCCCGCAATGCGGAGATCTCGCTTGCCAGCCGTTCCAGTTGCTCCCGCTTCGCGTGCTCGTCCTCGTCCTCGTCCTTGTCCGTTTGGGCATCCTGCCCGATGAAGTAGGTGGCGATGGTGCCGGTCACATAGCCGAACACCGCAAACGCGTAGATTGCAAGGAACAGGCACAGCGTCCTGCCTTCCGCCGTCTTCGGCCAGTATTCGCTGCCCATGGTGGTCATCAGCATCGCGGTCCACCACAGCGCGCTCCAGAAATCCTTCAATCCCGATCCCGGCACGTTCTTTTCAAACGACAGCATGCCCGCCGCACCGGCAACGGTCACCATCAGCGTCAACCCCAGCACGTAAACGAAGCCGCGCCGGCGCATCGTCTTGCCCAGCGATTTCATGCCGCGGTTGAGCGACGCGGTAATGCGGACCAGCTGCAGGCCGCGCAGTCTTGCCAGCGCGCGGAACACGCGCGCAAAGCGGGCGATGCGCAATGCCGGCAGCACGAGCGCGATCGCGGACAACCAGTTCTTGCGCAGGAAGCGGGCCTTGTTCGGCGCCAGCAGGAAGCGCAACAGGAAATCGACGACGAACACCACCCAGATCGCGGTGGTGACGGCATTGCCGACAAAGCCCAGCCCCCGCACCAGGTCGTAGACCATCAATCCCAGCCACAGCAGGCCGAGCAAGGCCATCGGAATATCGAGTGCGCGTTCGATTCGGTGCAGGATCTGCAGCCGGTCGCGAAAAAACGCGAACGATTTCGCGGCGGCCCGCTCGCCGTTCGGTTCGACTTGTTCGGAGGCACGATTTCCGCCGCTCATCGGCAGCCTCCGCCGGCATGGACCAGCGAAGCACTGCGATGCGGGATGGAAGCAATGCGCAATATCTTGAGTGTTCTCATTTTTCCAGCATCGCTTCAATGGCCTGGCCGGTATTTCACCCAGATCAATGACGATACGGAAAATTGGTCGGCAACACTCAAAGCCGGCGCAGGCTGTGCTCGCTCATTGGGCTGCCCATGTCGCCAGCGTCGCCACCGTATTCATGTTTCGCGCGGTCCCGTCCTTTGCGGCGGCGATTTTCACCTTCGATCTTGCCATTCCTGCGCCGTAATGCACGTATATTTCGCGCGTGCCGAGCGCGATTTCTTCATCACCTTGTCCGGTGATGCGTTCCAGGGTGTCGGCCGGCGGCGGCTTGTCGAGGAAGATCGCAACGGTCCGGTTCGGCGCGGCGTTCCGGAACGGGTTGGCAGCGAGCACCGCGGCCATTTCGATGCCGGAACGGACCAGCACACCGACCGGCCTGCCGGCATAGTCTTCGAGACGGCGCTCCAGGCGCGCCTTGATCGCCGCTTCCTTCAACGTGCTGTCGAATACGACATTGCCGCTGGCGATGTAGGTGCGCACGGCCGAAAAGCCGAGCGATTCGCACATCGTCCGCAGATCGGACATCGGCAATTTTCCGGTGCCGCCAACATTGACGGCGCGCAGCAGCGCGATGTAGGTAGTCATCAGGTAATTCTATCGCCGATCGCGGCGAACCGGCTGCCTGCACCGCTTGCCGCAAAAGGGAGAGGGGCGCCCGGAATATCGGGAAGGCCGACATGCGAAAGGCGGGAAGCGAAGCATCAAGCCGGCTTGTTTCTGGCGGAGCATGCGCACGGCGGCCCCTCGAAATTCGGCGCATAATCATCGGCGCTCATTACCACGTTCACTACCACCATGGAGAAGCCATGACCATCTCGATGTATTCCGCCTCGATCCCCGTTTTCCGGCAGATGCTGGGCAGCCTGGACCAGGTGCTGAACAAAGCCGAAGCCCACGCCGCCACCAGGAAGATCGAACCCGAAGCGCTGCTGCAGGCGCGCCTGTTCCCCGACATGTTCCCGCTGCTGAAACAGGTGCAGCTCGCCAGCGACTTCGCCAAGGGCACGAGCGCGAGACTGGCCGGCGTGCAGGTGCCGTCGTACGAAGACAGTGAAAAGACCTTCGCCGACCTGCATGCGCGCATCGCCAAGACGCTCGCCTTCATCGACGAATTCAAACCGGCGCAGATCGACGGCAGCGAGCAGCGCGAGATCGTGCTGTGGCCGGGAACCCCGCGCGAACTGAAGCTGCAGGGCCAGGCTTACCTGATGCACTACGGCCTGCCGCAGCTGTTCTTCCACGTCACGACCGCATACGCGATCCTGCGCCATAACGGCGTGGAGCTGGGCAAGCGTGATTTCATAGGAACGTTTTAGGCAGCGCCGGCGCAAGCCGCGAACGGAGGGGCGCCGCAAGTTCCGGTTTGCCCCACGTAAAGCGCCCGTTCCGCCGGGATGCCTTCTATCCCGCTCAGCGGCATCCCTGCGCTTTCGGCATCGGCGCGGCAGCCACCGGAACGGAAAACCTGGCAGACGAACACAGCACGCCCGCTATCACCAGTGCTGCGCCGTACAATTGCGCCGCCGTCACCGCCTCGCCGAGCAGCACGCCGATCAGTGCGGCAAAGATCGGCACCAGGTTGATGAAGACGGCGGCCGAGCCCGCGCCAATGGCCTGCACGCCCTGGTTCCACCACAGGTAGGCGAGGGCCGATCCGAATACCCCCATGAATGCAATCGCGGCACCGAGCGGCAGCGAAGGCAATGCCACGAAGTCCGGCGTAACCGCAGCGCCGAACACGGTCATCATGAAAGCGCCCGCGGCAATGGTGCTGCCGGTGATCTGCAATGACGACAGGCCGCGAACGAAGCGCTTCGGGATCACCGAATAAATCGCCCACCCCAGCGACCCGAGCAGCACCAGCAGGTCGCCCGTGGAAAACGACATCGCGGCCAGCACGTGCAGCGAGCCCTTGCTGACCACCACGAAAACGCCGGCCAGCCCCAACAGCAAGCCGGCCAGCTGACGTGCCGATATCGGCTCGCGATTGAGCAGCGCGGACAGCACCACCGTCAGGGCCGGATTGAAGGCCATGATCAGCGCGCCGTTCACTGCCGACGTCAAGCGCAGGCCATAGAACAGGCTGAGGTTGAACCCGAGCACGCCGACCAGCGCCATCACCAGCAGCGGCAGTGCGTTGCGCCGGAGCGTGTGCACCGGCCAGCCTTCGCGAAACGCGACAAGCGGAGCCAGCACCAGCGCCGCCAGCACGAAACGCCAGGCGCCGACATACAAGGGCGGCATCAGTGCCACCGCATATTTCCCGGCATGGAAGACGGCTGCCCAGAACAGGGTGGTGGCCAACAGTTTCAGATAGATCCAGTATGACGATTTCATTTTGCTTGCTCCCGATTGTGAGGCACTCGAAATATGGGAGTAGTATAGTTTTCCAAATTTGGAATTAATTTAGCTAATTTGGAAAACGGTTTTCCGAAAATGAAAGACCTGACGTTTGACTGGAATGACCTGAAATTCTTCCTCGCCGTGGCGCGGCAGGGCGGCCTGAGCGGGGCGGCGGCGATGCTCGGCACCAGCGCGTCCACCGTGTCGCGGCATGTCGTCGCGCTGGAACAGCGGCTGGGCGCCAACCTGTTCATGCGCCAGCAAACCGGCTACCTGCTGACCGACGACGGCGGCGAACTGCTCAAGCGCGTCGAACAGGTCGAACAGGCGATGGCGGCAACGGAGCGCAATGCCTATCTCGCCGCCCACAGAGAAGTGTCCGGCCTGGTGCGTTTCGCCACCACGGAAATGCTGGCGCATCACCTGATCATTCCGCACCTGCCGGAATTCCGCAGCCGCTATCCGAACCTGCAGGTGGAAATCAACATCGGGCTGGCACGCGCCAATCTGTCGCGGCGCGAAGCGGATTTGGCATTGCGATTGATCGAACCGAATCCGGACGATGATGCGGGAGATTACGTCGCCAGCCGGGTCGCGAAGATGGAGTTTGCGCTGTATTGCGCGGCGGGAAGCGCCATGGCCGCGACATCGCAGTTGAAGGGGGCGAACGTGACGCCCGCGACCGAACATGTTTCCTGGGGCGATAACCTGGCCGGCCTCGCGACCGCCAAATGGCTGCGACACGCGTTTGGAGAAAAGGCGCCCGTATTGCGCTCCAACAGCCTGCAGGGCCAGTATCTGGCGGTTCGCAGCGGCATCGGGGCCGGCCTGCTGCCTTGCTTCGTCGCCGACAGGGATGCCGCGCTGCAGCGCCTGGGCGACTCGGGCGCGCTGCTGAGTCAGGATCTATGGATGGTGTACCACCGCGATCTGAAGGCTAGCCGCCGTGTCATTGCATTGCGCGACTTCGTGATCGAACTGCTTCGTACGCATTTGACACCGAGCGTCTGAAGGTGCCGTAACCCAGCAACGCGATGGGGACGAGGATCAGAAATCCGGGCCTGTGTCCTGCATCTTCACTACTGGCGTCGAGGCCCATGGTTGGAATTTCGAAGCTGAGGAAACTGGCGAAACAAATAAAAAAAGCTCGCCGAAGCGAGCTTCCATCCATGTCAGAATCATTCGACTCGGACTCCGTGCTATCTGCAGGGTAGCCCGAGCTGTCTCGCCAACGCCGCCCATGCTATCTGCATGGTGCCTCCTCAGAAATACGCGATGTTCCGTTTATTATTGTCTTCCAATATTTGGTATTCCCATAATGACTGAATTCGTGAACTGCAGGAATGCCGTAGTCGGTCTACATCAGATGCCGCGAATGTTCGTCGCTTTTTCGCCTTTGGGGTCAGTGCCGCGCTCGAACGATACACGTTGGTTTTCGGCCAAACTCTTGAAACCGGTCGATTGAATGTCCTGGAAATGGGCGAACAAGTCCGCGCCACCGCCATCCGGCGTGATGAAGCCGAAACCTTTTGAATGGTTAAACCATTTGACGATACCAGTTTGAATATATTTCTTTACGTTCCTGGCGCCCCCTCTCATCCGGGCGATGAAAATGCTCAGGATGTGAGCTTAGCCACTTATTTCGGATGCCAGCGGCAACTGTTTAAACTGGTTGCCGAACGGGTAAAAAGATGGACAAGATTCTGAAGCGTAGTTACACGATCACAGTCGAATTCAAGCAGGAAGCGGTTCGGCAAGTCAAAGTGGACGGCAAGAGCCCCGTCCAAGTGGCGAGGGACTGGAGATTGCCGCATAGACGTTGAGCAACTGGCGCAACGCATCCCAGGTCAATCAGCTTGCTGCCGGTACAGGCAAGCCGATTACGCCGGAGCAGAGGAAAAGTATCGCCACCGAAGGCCGAAAACAGCCGGCCGAAGATCGAGCTCAATATTGTTAGGCTCGATTTTTATTG
>CBIHOK010000112.1:0-13069 GCA_966211575.1 uncultured Noviherbaspirillum sp. | reverse complement strand
CTGCATCATGATGCGCAAGTGCCACCTGAACACCTGCCCGGTCGGCGTCGCGACCCAGGACCCGGTGCTGCGCGCCAAGTTCTCGGGCAAGCCGGAATACGTGGTCAACTATTTCTTCTTCGTCGCCGAGGAAGCGCGCCAGATCATGGCACAGCTCGGCATCCGCACCTTCAACGAACTGATCGGCCGCTCCGACCTGCTCGACAAGTCGAAGGCGATCGCGCACTGGAAGGCGAAGGGCCTGGATTTCAGCAAGATCCTGTACCAGCCCGAAGTGCCGGAGTCGGAGCCGCGCTACCAGGTCGAAGACCAGGACCACGGCCTCGAAAAGGCACTCGACCACAAGCTGATCGCACAGGCGAACGCGGCACTGGAGAGGGGCGAACGCGTGTCGTTCATCTCGCCGGTGAAGAACGTCAACCGCACGGTCGGCACCATGCTGTCGGGCGAGGTGGCGAAGAAATACGGTCACGAGGGGCTGCCGGACGATACCATCCACATCCAGCTGCACGGCACCGCCGGACAGTCGTTCGCGGCTTTCCTGGCGCATGGCGTTACGCTGGATCTGGTGGGCGAGGGTAACGACTACGTCGGCAAGGGCCTGTCGGGCGGCCGCATCATCGTGCGCCCGAACACCGAGTTCCGTGGCCGCGCCATCGACAACATCATCATCGGCAACACCGTACTGTACGGTGCGATCTCCGGTGAAGCGTTCTTCAACGGCGTGGCCGGCGAACGCTTCGCGGTCCGCAATTCGGGCGCCGTGACGGTGGTCGAGGGCACGGGCGACCATGGCTGCGAATACATGACCGGCGGCACCGTGGTCGTGCTGGGCGCGACCGGGCGCAATTTCGCTGCCGGCATGTCGGGCGGAGTCGCCTACGTGTACGACCCGGACGGCGAATTCGCCGCCAAGTGCAACATGGCGATGGTCACGCTGGAACCGGTGCTGCCGTCCGCCGAGCAGGAAAGCAAGATCGAACGTGCGATCTGGCACAGCACGGTGCGCAATGGCGAGGGTCAGACCGACGAAGCGATCCTGCGCGGCCTGGTGGAACGCCACTTCAAGTTCACCGGCAGCACGCGTGCGCGCAACCTGCTGGATGACTGGGCGACCGCGCGCGGCAAGTTCGTCAAGGTGTTCCCGACCGAATACAAGCGGGCCCTGGGCGAGTTGCATGCGGCAAAGCAGGCCAAGGAAAAGATCGCAGCGTAAATTGACAGCGGCGGATGGACAGGCGCTGCCCGTCCGCCGATAAAGATACTGAAGGAACATCATGGGAAAAGTCACCGGTTTTCTGGAATTCCAGCGACTGCAGGAAGCGAGCGAGGCGCCGCAACTGCGCAAGAAGCATTACAAGGAATTCGTGATGCATCTGTCCGATGCGGACGCGAAGATCCAGGGCGCGCGCTGCATGGATTGCGGCATCCCGTTCTGCAACAACGGCTGCCCGGTCAACAACATCATTCCCGACTGGAACGACCTGGTCTACAACGGCAACTACCAGGAAGCGCTGCAGAACCTGCATTCGACCAACAACTTCCCGGAATTCACCGGCCGCATCTGCCCCGCTCCATGCGAGGCCGCCTGCACGCTCGGCATCAACGATGACCCGGTCGGCATCAAGTCGATCGAGCATTTCATCATCGACAAGGGCTGGGAAAACGGCTGGGTGCTGCCGCAGATCCCGACCGTCAAGACCGGCAAGAAGGTGGCGGTGGTCGGCTCCGGTCCGGCCGGCCTGGCCGCGGCGCAGCAACTGGCGCGTGCCGGCCATGACGTGACGGTATTCGAAAAGAACGACCGCATCGGTGGTCTGCTGCGCTACGGGATCCCCGACTTCAAGATGGAGAAGTCGCATATCGACCGCCGCGTCGGCCAGATGCAGGCCGAAGGCGTCACCTTCCGCACCGGCGTTTTCGTCGGCAAGGATTTCACGCCCAATGTCTACAACTGGGCGAAGGAAACCGTGTCGCCCGAACAGTTGAAGAAGGAATTCGATGCGATCGTGATCTCCGGCGGCGCCGAGCAGCCGCGCGATCTGCCGGTGCCGGGGCGCGAACTGAAGGGCGTACACTTCGCGATGGAATTCCTGCCGCTGCAAAACAAGATCAATGCCGGCGACAAGGTCAAGGACCAGATCCTGGCAAGCGGCAAGCATGTAATCGTGATCGGCGGCGGCGATACCGGCTCCGACTGCGTCGGCACCTCGAACCGGCATGGCGCCGCATCGGTCACCCAATTCGAATTGCTGCCGCAGCCGCCGGAGCAGGAAAACAAGCCGCTGGTATGGCCGTACTGGCCGACCAAGCTGCGCACTTCGTCCTCTCATGAGGAAGGCTGCGAGCGCGACTGGGCGGTCGCCACCAAGCGCCTGGAAGGCAAGAACGGCAAGGTCGAGAAGCTGATCGCCGCGCGTGTCGAATGGAAGGACGGCAAGATGGTCGAAGTGCCGGATTCCGAATTCGAACTGAAGGCCGACCTGGTGTTGCTGGCAATGGGCTTCATGTCGCCGGTGCAGCAGGTGCTGGATGCGTTCGGCGTCGACAAGGATGCGCGCGGCAATGCGAAGGCGACCACCGATGGCGAAGGTTGCTACCAGACCTCGGTCGACAAGGTATTCGCTGCCGGCGACATGCGGCGCGGCCAGTCGCTGGTGGTATGGGCGATACGCGAAGGCCGCCAGTGCGCGCGGGCGGTGGACGAGTTTCTGATGGGAAGTTCGGTCCTGCCGCGCTGAAGCCGGCCTCCTCCGCAAAACCCGCTGCATCGCAGGATGCAGCGGGTTTTTTGTGGCAAATCAGATAATTGAAGGGCTTGTTCGAAGCACATCGCCGGTGAAGCCGGCTTTTCTGAACTACAATCTCGACTTTCATTATTTCCCAGCTTTTTGTGCCCAATCTCGTCGAAATTCGCGATTTGCATTTTTCCTACGGAGAGCGCCCGATCCTGTCGGGACTCAGGATGGATTTCGCGCGCGGCAAGGTGATTGCGGTGATGGGAGGCTCGGGCTCGGGCAAGACCACGATACTACGCTTGATCGGCGGCCAGTTGCGACCGCAGTCCGGCACCATCCGGGTCAACGGCGATATCGTCAATACGCTCGACTCCCGCCGGCTGTATGCACTGCGGCGCAAAATGGGCATGCTGTTCCAGCACGGAGCGCTGTTTACCGACCTGACGGTATTCGAAAACGTCGCCTTTCCGCTGCGAGAACATACCAGCCTGCCGGAAGAGCTGATCCGCAGCCTGGTCCTGATGAAATTGCAGGCAGTCGGCTTGCGCAATGCCGCGCAACTGAAACCGGCCGAGATATCCGGCGGCATGGCGCGCCGTGTGGCGCTGGCGCGTGCGGTGGCGCTCGATCCCGAGCTGATCATGTACGACGAGCCGTTTGCCGGACTGGATCCGATTTCGATGGGCGTGACCGCGAACCTGATCCGTCGTCTCAACGATGCGCTCGGCTCGACCTCGATCCTGGTGTCGCACGACGTGCACGAATCGTTTGCGATTGCCGACTACGTGTATTTCCTGTCGCAGGGGGCAATCGTGGCGCACGGTACCCCGGCTGAAATGATGGCATCCGGCGATCCCTACGTGAAGCAGTTCGTGCACGCCGAGGCCGACGGCCCGGTGCCGTTCCACTATCCGGGGCATTCGCTGGCTCAAGACCTGGGGCTGGAGGTGCAGTCATGATAGCGGAATGGGTGTCGTCGATCGGGCGCGGTACGCGCGCATCGCTCGGCAATATCGGCTATGCGACGCGCAGCTTTTTCGCGGTGCTGCGCGCTTCCGGCGTACTGCTGCGGCGACCGCGGCTGGTGACCGACCAGATCCATTTCATCGGCAATTATTCGCTGGTCATCATTGCGGTGTCGGGGTTGTTCGTCGGTTTCGTGCTGGGACTGCAAGGCTATTACACGCTCAACAAGTACGGTTCCGAACAGGCACTCGGATTGCTGGTCGCGCTGTCGCTGACGCGCGAATTGGGACCGGTGGTGACCGCGTTGCTGTTCGCCGGCCGCGCCGGCACTTCGCTTACCGCCGAAATCGGCTTGATGAAAGCGGGCGAGCAGTTGTCCGCGATGGAAATGATGGCGGTCGACCCACTACGGCGCGTTGTGGCACCGCGCTTCTGGGCCGGCGTGATCGCGATGCCGCTGCTGGCCGCGATCTTCAGTGCGCTCGGCGTGCTGGGCGGCTATATCGTCGGGGTCCGGCTGATCGGGGTCGACGAGGGCGCATTCTGGTCGCAGATGCAAGCCGGCGTGGATATCTGGCAAGACATCGCGAACGGCGTGCTCAAGAGCATCGTGTTCGGTTTTGCCGTCACCTTCGTCGCCGTCTTCCAAGGCTACGAGGCGCAACCGACGCCGGAAGGCGTCTCGCGTGCCACCACGCGCACCGTCGTGATTGCATCGCTGGCTGTGCTGGCCCTGGATTTCCTGCTGACCGCGCTCATGTTCCATTGAGGAAAAGACAGTCAGGAAACGGCGGTTTCATGCGGCAGCCTGTTGTTTTTCGAGCCAGATGGACTGCGAATCCCATATTTTAGGTATCCGGTTATGCAAAAAAAATCATTAGACTTGTGGGTAGGCTTGTTCGTGCTGCTGGGCGCGGCGGCGCTGTTTTTCCTTGCCCTGAAGGTGGGGAACATGAGCAGCCTGTCGTTCCAGAAGACGTATCCGGTGACTGCCAGGTTCGACAACATCGGCGGCCTCAAGCTGCGGGCACCGGTCAAGAGCGCCGGCGTGGTAGTCGGGCGGGTGGCCGACATCCGTTTCGACGACAAGATATTCCAGGCAGTGGTGACGCTGAACCTGGATAGCGGCTACAAGTTTCCGAAGGACACGTCGGCAAAAATACTGACCTCCGGTTTGCTGGGGGAACAATATATCGGGCTGGAGGCCGGCGGTGATACCGTCAACCTGGCCGCCGGCGATAGAATCAAGATGACGCAGTCGGCGGTAGTACTGGAAAACCTGATCGGTCAGTTCCTCTACAGCAAGGCAGCGGAAGGAAGGGAAGGCAGCAAATAATGAGTACCATCATGCGGGTCGCCGCTGTGGCCGTCGCGCTCGCCGTCAGCGGGTGTGCATCCACCAATCCCCGGGATCCACTTGAGCCGTTCAACCGGACGATGTTCAAGTTCAACGACACCGTCGACAAGGCCGCGCTGAAACCGGCGGCGCAGGCTTATACCCATCTGCCGTCGTTCGTCCAGACCGGTGTTTCGAATTTTTTCGGCAACCTGGCGGATGCCTGGACTGCTGTCAACGAACTGTTGCAGGGCAAGGGTGCGGACGGCGTGACCGACGTGATGCGGGTGGCGGTGAACACGACTTTCGGCCTCGGTGGGCTGATCGACATCGGTTCTCAAGCCGGAATGCCGAAACATCGTGAAGATTTCGGCCAGACGCTGGGCAAATGGGGAATCAAGCCGGGGCCCTACCTGGTGTTGCCGATTTTCGGGCCGTCGACGCTGCGCGACGCCGGCGCGCTGCCGGTCGACCTGGTCTATGACCCCTGGCATTTCAAGCGCCCGGTGCGCTGGCGCAATACCGGCTCGGTAGTGCGCATCGTCGACCAGCGGGCGGGATTGCTCGATGCGTCGACGCTGCTGGAAGACGCGGCACTGGATCGATATGATTTCGTGCGCGACGCCTATTTGCAGCGCCGTGAAAGCCTGATTCGCGACGGCCGGTCCGGCTCTCCCTATGAAGATGACAGCGACGGGTACAGCGGATCGTCATCCAAGGAGGCTGCCCCGGCTCGCAATGCGCCGCCGCAGGAACCGCATGCGGCCCCGGCCATCCAACCGCCTGCGGGTGCGAGCGGCGGCAGCCAGTAGATGCCGTTTTGCAAACGCTCGATGCGATTGCATCCGGCGCGTTAAAATATCCACCCTTTGACAATATCGCCGAGTGCGTTGCTGCGTTCGACTTGCATTACGGAAAATCATGAAAATCTTCAGCAAAATCATTGGCCCGCTATTGCTGGCAGTCGCGTTGCTGCCGCTGGGCGCCGGGGCTGCCGCCCAGCAGGCCGGGCAGACGCCGGAGGCGCCCGATGCGCTGGTGAAGCGCATCAGCAAGGAAGTGCTCGATGCGGCCAAGAATGACAAGGAAGTCCAGGCCGGCAACCAGCAACGGGTTCTCGAACTGGTGAAACAGAAAATCCTGCCGTACATCGATTTCCAGCGCATGACTGCGCTGGCGGCCGGCCATTACTGGCGCCAGGCGACACCGGAGCAGAAGACCAGGCTGACCGACGAATTCCGGGCGCTGCTGGTCTACACCTATTCGGGAGCACTGTCGCAGGTCAGGGACCAGACGCTCCAGTTCCAGCCGATGCGCGGCGATCCGTCCGACAACGAGGTTGAAGTGCGTTCGCAGGTGGTGCGCCCGCGCGGCGGCGAACCGATCCAGCTCAACTACCGGCTGGAGAAGGTGGACGGAGGCTGGAAAATCTATGACATCAACGTGCTCGGCGCCTGGCTGGTCGAAACCTACAAGGGCAGCTTTTCCAGTGAAATCAGCCGTGGCGGCATCGATGGCCTGATCAAGACGCTGAGCGAAAAGAACAAGCGGCTCGCGGGCAATTTTGCCAGGAACGGATCTTCTTCCTGACCGTGTTCAGTCCTCCTCGCAGCCTGACCTTCGACAATGCCGCCGCAGTGCTGGAGGCCGGCTTGCACGCGATCGCCGGTGGCCAGCGCGAGATCGATCTGGCCGGACTCGAAGCCGTCGATTCGGCGGCGGTCGCCGTGCTGCTCGCTTGGCAGCGGGCCGGGCACCGCCTGGTTTTCAGCCGCCTGCCGCCGAACCTGCAAAGCCTGATCGATCTGTACGGCGTCAAGCCGCTGCTTTCCTTCGCTCCCGCAGCAGGCGCGGCCGCGCGCTGACACGCTGCAGCCTTCCGGCTTCCCGTTCGGAAATCCCCTATAATCAAAGGTTCCGCTGCTGATCGCGCGTCCCGTCGACGCTACGCTACGCGCGGCCATTCCCCAAACGCTTTCTTCAAGCCGCCATGGCTGCACTTCAAATCGTCAATGTCGAAAAACGCTACCAGGCGCTGCAGGCGCTGGCGGGCGTGTCCCTGTCGGTCGAACGAGGCGAGTTCTTCGGCCTGCTCGGCCCCAACGGTGCCGGCAAGACCACGCTGATCTCGATCATTGCCGGCTTGGTACGGGCCGACGCCGGCAGTGTCGCGATCGAGGGCCACGACGTAGTCGCCGATTACCGCGAAGCGCGCCGCCGGCTCGGTGTGGTGCCGCAGGAGCTGGTGTTCGATCCTTTCTTCACGGTGCGCGAAACCCTGCGCATGCAATCCGGCTATTATGGCTTGAAGAACAACGACAAGTGGATCGACGAGGTGATGGCCAATCTCGATCTCACCAACAAGGCCGATACCAATACCCGCGCGCTGTCGGGCGGCATGAAGCGACGTGTGCTGGTGGCGCAGGCGCTGGTGCACAAGCCGCCGGTGATCGTGCTGGACGAGCCCACCGCCGGCGTCGACGTCGAATTGCGGCAGACGCTGTGGAAATTCATCGCGCGCCTGAACCGCGAAGGCCATACGATCGTGCTGACCACGCACTACCTGGAAGAGGCGCAGGCCTTGTGCAACCGGATAGCGATGCTGAAGGCGGGCAAAGTGGTCGCCCTCGACAGCACTTCGGCGCTGATCAAGCGTATCTCCGGTTCGCAGATGGTGGTGCGCCTGGCGCGCGGCAGCCTGCCGGATGGTCTCAAGCCGCTGGTCTCGCACCCGGACGAGCTGGTGTCGGGCAACAAGTACACGCTGCGCGTCAATGAATACACCGAGGTCGAACCCATTCTCGCGGCGCTGCGCGAAGCCGGCGCAGTGATCGAAGACATGCAGTTGCAGCAGGCCGATCTGGAGGATGTATTCATCCAGATCATGGAGGGCGAAAAATGACCGGGTTCCAGACCTTGTTCAAGAAGGAAGTGCTGCGTTTCTGGAAAGTGGCCACGCAGACCGTCAGCGCGCCTATCCTCACCGCGATGCTGTACCTGTTGATCTTCGGACACGTGCTGGCGGACCGGATCCAGGTGTATCCGCAAGTGCGCTATACCTCGTTCCTGATTCCCGGGCTGGTGATGATGAGCGTGCTGCAGAACGCGTTTGCCAACAGTTCGTCTTCGCTGATCCAGTCCAAGATCACCGGCAACCTGGTGTTCGTGCTGTTGCCGCCGCTGTCGCACTGGGAACTGTTCGGCGCTTACGTGCTGGCGTCCGTGGTGCGCGGCCTGATGGTCGGTGCCGGGGTGTTCATCATCACCGCCTGGTTTGCGCGGCTGAGCTTCGTCGCGCCCTGGTGGATCGTGATTTTCGCGCTGCTGGGCGCCGCCATGCTCGGCACCATGGGCTTGATTGCCGGCATCTGGGCCGAGAAATTCGACCAGCTGGCGGCGTTCCAGAATTTCGTGATCATGCCCGCCACCTTCCTTTCCGGTGTGTTCTATTCGATACATTCGCTACCGCCGTTCTGGCATACCGTGTCGCGTTTCAACCCGTTTTTTTATATGATTGACGGCTTCCGCTACGGATTCTTCGGCCAGTCCGATGTGAATCCGTTGACCAGCTTTTCCATCGTCGCGATCTTTTTCCTGCTGCTGGCGGGCTTTGCGATCCGGATGCTGAAAAGCGGCTACAAGCTGCGTCATTGAGAGAGAGCAAGCATGCTGCCCACCCCCGAACTCGTCAGGTCCTATATCGCCGCCGGTCTTGACTGTACCCACCTCGAAGTCGAGGGTGACGGACAGCATTTCAATGCCATCATCGTCGCTCCCGCATTTGCCGGCAAGCGCCTGATCCAGCGCCATCAACTGGTGTATGCGGCGCTGGGCGAGCGGATGCGGGAAGAGATTCATGCGCTGTCGATGAAAACCCTTACCCCGGAAGAATTCCAGAACCAGAATGGATGAGCGGCACGGGTGAGCGGCGCTTTATTCCCAAGCGCGTGACGCTTGCATGAGCGGCCGCCGTCGGCGCTGCGCTGCGTTGGCTGCACGCTTCGGAATGAATCCGCAGGGAGCGACAATAGCGTTCTCCGCATTTTTTTCTTCCCGGGACGGGAAGATGTCGTACCTGCCTTTTCCCGGTGCGCCGGAAACAGGGTGGAAAGTACGTTTCGGCATGCCGGCCGGCACGTGCTCCCCCACCCATTGCTGACAGAATTTATGGACAAACTGCTTATTACCGGCGGCAATCGGCTGTCGGGCGAAATCGTGATTTCCGGCGCCAAGAATGCGGCGCTGCCTATTCTGTGCGCGAGCCTGCTGACGGCCGACACCATCCGGCTGGCGAACGTGCCGCAGTTGCAGGATGTCGCGACCATGCTGAAGCTGTTGCGCCAGATGGGCTTGCGTGACGAACGCGACGGCGACCGCCTCGCGCTCACCGGCAAGGCGATCGACAAGCCCGAGGCGCCATACGAAATGGTGAAGACCATGCGTGCCTCCATCCTGGTGCTGGGGCCGCTGCTGGCGCGTTTCGGTGAAGCGAGGGTATCGCTGCCGGGCGGTTGCGCGATCGGTTCGCGCCCGGTCGACCAGCACATCAAGGGCTTGCAGGCGATGGGCGCCGACATCGCGATCGAAGCCGGCTACATCCATGCGAAGGCCAAGAAGCTGCGCGGCGCGCGCATCGTCACCGACATGATCACCGTCACCGGCACCGAAAACCTGCTGATGGCGGCAGCGCTCGCCGAAGGCGAGACGGTACTGGAAAACGCCGCGCGCGAGCCGGAAGTCACCGACCTGGCCCATCTGCTGGTCGCCATGGGGGCGAGAATCGACGGCATCGGCACCGACCGCCTGGTGGTGCAGGGTGTCGACAGCCTGCACGGCGCGTCGCACACGGTGATCGCGGACCGCATCGAAACCGGCACCTTCCTGTGCGCAGTGGCCGCGGCCGGCGGCGACGTCACGCTGACCCATACCCGCAGCGATATCCTCGATGTCGCGCTCGACAAGCTGCGCGAAGCCGGCGCGATCCTGACTTCCGGTCCCGACTGGATCCGGGTGCAGATGGCGGCGCGTCCGCGCGCGGTCAGCTTCCGCACCACCGAGTACCCGGGTTTCCCGACCGACATGCAGGCACAATTCATGGCGCTCAACTGCATCGCCGACGGCAGCAGCCGTATCACCGAAACCATTTTCGAAAACCGCTTCATGCACGTGCAGGAGCTGAACCGCCTCGGCGCCGCGATCGAGATCGACGGCCACACCGCGGTCGTCAGCGGCGTCGACAAGCTGGTCGGCGCGCCGGTGATGGCGACCGACTTGCGTGCGTCCGCGTCGCTGGTCATCGCCGCGCTCGCCGCCCAAGGGGAAACGCTGGTCGACCGCATCTACCACCTGGACCGCGGTTACGATCGCATGGAAGCGAAGCTGTCCGCGGTCGGCGCGAACATCCGGCGGGTGAAATGATGAGCGCCCAACTGACCCTCGCGCTGTCCAAGGGACGCATCTTCGAAGAAACGCTGCCGCTGCTGCAGGCGGCCGGCATCACGGTCGGCGAAGACCCGGAAAAGTCGCGCAAGCTGATCCTGCCGACCAACGATCCGTCGGTGCGCGTGATCATCGTGCGCGCGTCGGACGTGCCGACCTATGTGCAGTACGGCGCCGCCGATTTCGGCGTGGCGGGCAAGGATGTGCTGCTCGAACACGGCGGCGAAGGCCTGTACCAGCCGATCGACCTGAACATCGCCAAATGCCGCTTGTCGGTGGCGGTGCCGGCCGGCTTCGACTATCCGAACGCGGTGCGGCAGGGCGCGCGCCTCCGGGTCGTGACAAAATACGTGAAGTGCGCGCGCGAGCATTTCGCCGCAAAGGGCGTGCACGTCGACCTGATCAAGCTGTACGGCTCGATGGAACTGGGGCCGCTGGTCGGCCTGTCGGACGCGATCGTCGACCTGGTCAGCACCGGCAGCACGCTGCGCGCGAACAACCTGGTCGAAGTCGAACACATCATGGACATTTCGTCGCGGCTGGTGGTGAACCAGGCGGCATTGAAACTCAAGCGCGAGCGCCTGCAGCCGATCCTGGAAGCGTTCGAACAAGCATCGAAAGCGGGGTAGGCATCGTGGTACGGATACGCAAGCTCGATTCCAGCGCTCAGGATTTCCGGTCGCAACTGGCCGCCGTGCTCGCATTCGAAGCAAGCGAGGACGAAGCGATCGATCGCGCGGCCGCGCAAATCCTGGCGGACGTGAAGGCGCGCGGCGATGCCGCGGTGCTCGACTACACGACTCGTTTCGACAAGCTGGCGGCCTCCAGCGTGGCGGCGCTCGAAATCGGCCAGGCGGAGCTGCGTGCGGCGCTCGACCGTTTGCCGCCAGCGCGCCGCGCAGCCCTGCAGACGGCTGCCGACCGCGTGCGCGCTTACCACGAGCGGCAACGCAAGGAATGCGGCTCGGACGGCTTCAGCTATACCGAAGCGGACGGCACCGTGCTGGGGCAGAAGGTGACGCCGCTGGACCGTGTCGGCATCTATGTGCCGGGCGGCAAGGCGGCCTATCCGTCGTCGGTATTGATGAATGCGATCCCGGCCAAGGTGGCCGGTGTGCAGGAAGTCATCATGGTGGTGCCGACGCCGGACGGCGTGAAGAATGAGCTGGTGCTGGCGGCGGCGGCGATTGCCGGCGTCGATCGCGTGTTTACGATCGGCGGCGCCCAGGCGGTCGGGGCGCTCGCCTACGGCACCGCGACCGTTCCCCAGGTCGACAAGATCGTCGGCCCCGGCAATGCCTATGTGGCGGCCGCGAAGCGTCGCGTGTTCGGCGTGGTCGGCATCGACATGATTGCCGGTCCGTCGGAAATCCTGGTGATCTGCGACGGCAGCACCGATCCCGACTGGATCGCGATGGACCTGTTTTCGCAGGCCGAGCACGATGAACTCGCGCAATCGATCCTGTTGTGCCCGGACGATGCTTATATCGCGCAAGTCGAAGCCAGCATCGGGCGCCTGATCGAATCGATGCCGCGCAAGGACGTGATCCGCACTTCGCTGACCAACCGCGGCGCGCTGGTCAAGGTGCGCGACATGGAAGAAGCGTGCAAGATCGCGAACATGATCGCCGCCGAACACCTGGAAATATCGACCGACAACCCGCAGCAATGGGCCGACCGGATCCGCCATGCCGGCGCCATGTTCCTCGGCCGCTTCTCGTCGGAATCGCTGGGCGACTACTGCGCCGGACCCAACCACGTCTTGCCGACCTCGCGTACCGCGCGTTTCTCGTCGCCGCTGGGCGTCTACGATTTCCAGAAGCGTTCGAGCGTGATCCACGTGAGCCAGGCCGGCGCCCGCACCCTGGGCCGGATCGCGGCCGAACTCGCCTATGGCGAAGGCTTGCAGGCGCATGCCGGTTCGGCCGAGTACCGGCTGAAATGAACGTGGCGGCGCCGCGCGGGGCAGTGGCATGAGCCGCGACTGGCTCAACCGCGTGCATTGCGAAGACGCATTGCAGGGGCTGGTCCGGATTCCGGACGCCAGCATCGACTTGCTGATCGCCGATCCGCCGTATGGACTGGGCAAGGATTACGGCAACGATTCCGACAAGCTGGACGCCGACGCCTACCTGCAATGGACCGAACAGTGGGTCGTTGCGGCGCTGCCCAAGCTCAAGCCCAACTGCAGCCTGTACATCTTCCTGACCTGGCGTTAGTCGCCGGAAATTTTCGTATTGCTGAAGCGGCGCATGACGATGATCAACGAGATCATCTGGGACCGCCGGGTGCCGTCGATGGGCGGCAGCACGCGCCGCTTTTCGTCGGTGCACGACACGATCGGCTTTTTTGCGAACGCGCGGGATTACTATTTCGATCTCGACGCGGTCCGCATCCCGTATGACGCGGAAACCAAGAAAGCCCGCTCGCGCTCGATTTTCGTCGGCGCCAAGTGGCTGGAAGTCGGCTACAACCCGAAAGACCTGTGGAGCGTGTCGCGGCTGCATCGCGAGCATCCGGAGCGGGCCGATCATCCGACCCAGAAGCCGCTGGAGATCGTCGAACGCATGGTCAAGGCATCCTGCCCGCC
>CBIHOK010000111.1:0-13110 GCA_966211575.1 uncultured Noviherbaspirillum sp. | reverse complement strand
GTACAGGTGCGCGACTTCATGGTCGGCGCGGTCGATCGCGAGCGTGTACTGGATCAGGTCATTGGTGCCGACCGACAGGAAATCCATCTTCTTGATGAACATCGGCAGCGTCAGCGCCGCGGCCGGGATCTCGATCATCGCGCCGACCGGGATCAGCGGGTCGAACCTGACGCCGGCTTCGCGCAATTGTTCCTTGGCCTGCTCGATCATCGCCAGCGCCTGGTCGATTTCGAACGCATGCGCCAGCATCGGGATCAGCAGGCGCACCGGGCCGTATGCGGAAGCGCGCAGGATCGCGCGCAACTGCGCAAGGAACATCTGCGGCTCGGCCAGGCAGAAGCGGATCGCGCGCAGACCGAGCGCCGGGTTCAGCGAGGTGTGCTCGACCGTGTCGAGCGGCTTGTCGGCGCCGATGTCGAGCGTGCGGATCGTGACCGGCCGCCCCTTCATCGCGGCCACCGCCTTGCGATAGGACTCGAACTGCTCGTCCTCGGACGGCAAGCGGTGGGCATGGCCGGTGCGCCCCATGAACAGGTACTCGGAGCGGAACAGGCCGACACCGGCGGCGCCCGCGTCGAGGGCGGCCGGGCAATCGCCCGGCAATTCTATGTTGGCCAGCAGCGTGATCTCGGTGCCGTCGCGCGTGACGGCCGGCGTCTTCTTCAGCTTGCCGAGCTTCTTGCGCTCGCGCAGCAGGCGCGCCTGGCGCTCGCGATACTGCTCCAGCACGGCCGGCGTCGGATCCACGATCACCACCCCGGCGTCGCCGTCGATGATGACCCAGTCATCCTGCTCGATCAGCGTCGATGCGTTCGCCATTCCGACCGCGGCCGGAATGTCGAGGCTGCGGGCGACGATGGCGGTATGCGAATTCTGGCCGCCGAGATCGGTGATGAAACCGCCGAACGCGCGATCCTTGAACTGCAGCATGTCGGCCGGCGAAATATCGTGTGCCACCACGATCATGTGACCGGACGATTCGGAGCCGTCGGCCGGCGGCAGCGACCCGGCGCTTCCGGTCAGCACCTTCAGCACGCGCTCGCCGACCTGCTGGATATCGGCCTTGCGCTCGCGCAGGTAGGCGTCCTCGATCTCGTCGAACTGCGCGGACAACTCGTCGATCTGGGTCAGCAGCGCCCATTCGGCGTTGTAGTGGCGGGTGCGGATGATGTCGAGCGGCACTTCGGCGATCATCGGGTCGGACAGGATCAGCGCATGCACGTCGATGAAGGCGCCGAACTCGGCCGGCGAATCCTTCGGCAGGTCGTTCCAGATCACCTGCAATTCGCGATGCACGGTGGCGATTGCCTTCTGCAGGCGCTGCACCTCGGCCTCCACCTGTTCTTCCGAGATCACGTAGTGCCGGACTTCGAGCGCCGCCGGCGCGAGCAGGTGCGCGCGGCCGATCGCGATGCCGCGCGAAACCGGGATGCCGTGGAGCGAAAACGACGCCATCGCGCGCTCCTTACTCGCCTTCGCCGAACTTGTCCCGGATCAGGCCGGCCAGTGCGTCGAAGCACTCCTTTTCATCCGCGCCGTCGGTTTCCAGCAGCACCTTGGCGCCCTTGCCGGCCGCCAGCATCATCACGCCCATGATCGACTTGGCATTGACGCGGCGCGCGTTGCGGGTCATCCAGACTTCGCTCTGGTATTTCGCCGCCAGCTGGGTGAACTTGGCCGAGGCGCGGGCATGCAGTCCAAGCTTGTTGACGATCTCGATTTCCTGTTGAATCATCGGTTATTGTCGTTGTTATCTCAAGGAGACAGCCGCACCCGGCTGTCGACCCGTACTGCTCCGCTCTGGCCACCGGCCAGAGCCATTTCCACCACGACGTCGAGCGTGTCGTTGCGATAGGTCAGCGCCCGCAGCAGCATCGGCAGGCTGATGCCGGCAATGACTTCGATATGCCCGGGATCGGACAGCGGCCGCGTGCAGTTCGACGGTGTGCCGCCCATCACATCGGTGATGACCAGCACGCCGGAACCATCGTCCAGCCGTTCAACGACTTCACGCGCCCGGCAGTTGACAGCGGCCGGGTCTTCGTCGGCGCGCACGTCGATCGCTTCCAGCCGTTCCGGCCTCCCGCGGAATACATGGGCGGCCGCTTCGATGAAGGCATTGCCGAGCGGGGCGTGAGTCAGAAGAAGAATACCAACCATGGTTCGGGAACTGCTCGCAGGCGGCAACCGCGCCGCTTGCCTGTTTATCTGTCCGGAATTCGCGATGGCGACTTCCGGTCTTTCAACCTCTCCCGGCCCGGCAGAAGCCGGGAACAGGAAGGGTGCATCGTTGATGTGGCCGCGGGCAAAAACAGCCGGTCATTCCGCCTTTTCCAGCGCATCGACGAACATCGCGGCAACGTCAAAACCGGTCTGCTGCTTGATTTCCTGGAAACAGGTCGGACTGGTGACGTTGATTTCCGTAAGATAATCGCCGATCACGTCCAATCCTACCAGCAATAGTCCGCGCTGCGCCAAAACCGGCGCCAGCGCTTCCCCGATTTCACGGTCGCGTACGGAAATCGGCTGTGCGACGCCGAGTCCGCCCACCGCCAGGTTGCCGCGCACTTCATTGCCCTGCGGGATGCGCGCCAGGCAGTACGGCACCACTTGTCCGCCGATCAGCAGGATGCGCTTGTCGCCCTGCACGATCTCCGGGATGAAGCGCTGCGCCATGATGGTATGCGCGCCGTTCGCGGTCAGGGTTTCGATGATGGAACCGAGGTTGAGCCCGTCCTCCCTGACGCGGAAGATGCCGGCGCCTCCCATCCCGTCGAGCGGCTTCAGGATGACGTCGCGGTGCATTTCATGGAACGCGCGCAACCGTGCCGCGTCGCTGCTGACCAGAGTCGGCGAGATGAATTGCGGGAATTGCGCGATCGCCAGCTTTTCGTTGTGGCTGCGGATCGCCTCGGCCCGGTTCACGATGCGTGCGCCCTTGCGCTCGGCCAGTTCGAGCAGGTAGGTCGCGTAGATGTACTCCATGTTGAACGGCGGGTCCTTGCGCACCACCACCGCATCGAACTCGTTGAGCTGCATCGCTTGCTGCGCGCCGGCCCGGTACCAATCGGTCGGATCACCGGTAATGGTGATGCGGGATACGCCGGCACTGACGATGCCCTCCGAAAACGCCATGTCCTTCTGCTGGAACGCATAAATCTCGTGACCGCGCCGCGCCGCCTCCGCCATCATCGCGTAGGTGGTGTCCTTGTAGGTCTTGAAATGGTCGAGCGGGTCGGCCAGGAACGCGAATTTCATCAATAGACTTCCGGGTTGGGATCGGTTTTTTCCAGCTCGATCGACGCTGCCAGCAGCGCCATGCGCGCCACCACGCCGTACATGTAGAAGCGGTTCGGCGCGGCGGTGCCCGGCTTCGCGAGCAGGTCCGGCAGCGCATGCTGCTGCGCGAACGCGAGCGGCACGAAATGCATGCCGGGCGAGTTCAGGTTCTCGTCGACGCCGCGTTCCGCGTGCACGCGGTAGAAGCCGCCGACCACGTAGCGGTCGATCATGTAGACCACCGGCTCGGCCACCGCATCGTTGATCCGCTCGAACGTATGCACACCTTCCTGGATGATCACGTCCGAGACTTCGAGCCCTTCCTTCACCACCGACATCTTGTTGCGCTGCTTGCGGTTGAGGTCTTTCACCTCGCTGGCGTCGCGCACCGTCATGATGCCCATGCCGTAAGTGCCGGCGTCGGCCTTGACGATCACGAACGGCTTTTCCTTGATGCCGTATTCCTTGTATTTCTTGCGGATCTTGGTGAGCAGGGTATCGACGTTGGATGCCAGGCATTCCTCGCCGGTGCGCTCCTGGAAGTTGATCTCGCCGCATCGCCCGAAATACGGGTTCAGCATCCAGCCGTCGATATCGACCATCTTCGCAAACTTCTTCACCACTTCGTCGTAGGCGGCGAAATGGTTGGTCTTGCGGCGCATGGTCCAGCCCGCATGCAGCGGCGGCAGCAGGCTTTGCTCATGCAGGTTTTCCAGGATGGACGGCACGCCCGACGACAGGTCGTTGTTGAGCAGGATGGTGCAGGGGTCGAAGTTCTTCAGCCCGAGGCGGCGGCCGTTGGCCGAGCGCTCCAGCGGTTCCAGCGTCAGAATGGTGCCGTCCGGGAGTTCGATGTTGGTGGGTTCCTTGACGTCTTCCGAGAGCGAGCCGAGGCGGACGTTGAGGCCGGTCTGGCGGAAGATCTGGATCAGGCGCGCGACATTCTGCAGGTAGAAGGTATTGCGGGTGTGCTTTTCCGGGATCAGCAGCAGGTTCTTGGCGTCCGGACAATACTTCTCGATCGCCGCCATCGCCGCCTGCACCGCCAGCGGCAGCATTTCCGGCGACAGGTTGTTGAAGCCGCCGGGGAACAGATTGGTGTCGACCGGGGCCAGCTTGAAGCCGGCGTTGCGCAGATCGACCGAGCAGTAGAACGGCGGCGTGTGTTCCTGCCATTCCAGCCGGAACCAGCGTTCGATCGCCGGCGTGGCGGCCAGGATCTTCTTTTCGAGGTCGAGGAGCGGCCCGTTCAGGGCCGTAACGAGATGCGGAACCATAATAGCCTTTGCCGAATAAGCAATCTTGCAACGAGAAGGGAGATGCTGATTCTAACGGCAATCCTCAACTCGCGTCTGCCGGGTGCCGGGAGATCCATACCGCGGTTTCATCAATAACAACGGACAGCATAGCGGTATCGCGAAGATCGGGGCAATTGCTCGGATTTAAAGGCAGCGACAGTACGGACAAGGGGGCGCCGCAAATGCAAAAAGCGCCCAATGGGGCGCTTTTTGCCGCCATCCCCGGAGGAATGGCCGGGAAAACCGCACTATCAATAATGGTAAGCAGTCTCGCCGTGGCTGGAGATGTCCAGGCCTTCGCGCTCTTCCTCTTCCGGCACGCGCAGACCGACGATCAGGTCGACCACCTTGTACGAAACGAATGCGATCACGCCGGACCATACGATGGTGATGCCGACCGCCAGCAGCTGGGTCATGACCTGGCCGCCGATCGAGAAGTCGGCCGCGCCGGTGCCGCCCAGCGCCGGGGCGGTGAACACGCCGGTCAGCACCGCGCCCAGCATGCCGCCGACCCCGTGCACGCCGAACACGTCGAGCGAATCGTCGGCGCCAATGATGCGCTTCAAGCCGTTGACGGACCAGAGGCAGACCACGCCGACCAGCAGGCCGATCACGATCGCGCCCATCGGGCCGACGGTGCCGCAGGCCGGAGTGATGGCCACCAGGCCGGCGACGGCGCCGGAAGCGGCGCCCAGCATCGAGGACTTGCCCTTGAACATCGCTTCGCCGGCACTCCAGCTCAGGGTCGCGGCAGCGGTCGCCAGCAGCGTGTTGATGAAGGCCAGCGCGGCGCCTGCGTTCGCTTCCAGGTTGGAGCCGGCGTTGAAGCCGAACCAGCCCACCCACAGCATCGACGCACCGATCATGGTCATCGTCAGCGAATGCGGCGCCATCGATTCCCTGCCGTAGCCGACCCGCTTGCCGACCAGGAAGGCGCCGACCAGGCCGGCGACGCCGGCGTTGATATGCACCACGGTGCCGCCGGCGAAGTCGAGCGCGCCCTTGCCCAGCAAGTAGCCGCCCGGCCCCCACACCATGTGCGCGATCGGCAGGTAGCAGAACGTGAACCACAGCACCGAGAACAACAGCACGGCGGAGAACTTGATGCGCTCGGCGAAGGAGCCGACGATCAGCGTGCAGGTGATCGCCGCGAACGTGCACTGGAACGCGATGAACACGTATTCCGGCAGCTTGGCGTCAGGCGAGAAGGTGTCCGACAAGGTGCTGGTCGACACGCCCTTCAGGAACAGCTTGCCGAACGAGCCGATGATGGATCCGCCCTCGGTAAACGCGAGGCTGTAGCCGTAGATCGCCCATAGCACGGTGATCAGGCAGAACACCACCATCACCTGCATCAGCACCGACAGCATGTTCTTGGAGCGGACCAGGCCGCCGTAGAACAGCGCCAGGCCGGGCAGCGCCATGAACAGCACCAGCAGCGTGGACACCATCATCCACGAGGTGTCGCCCTTGTTGACTGTCGGCGCCTTGGCGGCTGGCGCGGCGGGAGCGGCCGGCGCTGCCGCCGGCGTACCGACCACGGCCGGTTCCGGCGCGACCGCGGTGGCGGCGGGCGCCGCCGAGGCTGCAGCCGGCGCGTCATCCGCAAACGCGATATGCGTGAATCCGGCAGCGAACAGCAACATGCCGGCCGCCAGGATGCTTGCTAATTGTTTCTTCATCTCATGCTCCCTAGAGTGCTTCGTTACCGGTTTCGCCGGTACGGATACGAACGACTTGCTGCAGATCGTAGACAAAAATCTTGCCGTCGCCGATCTTGCCGGTACGCGCCGACGCTTCGATCGCCTCGATCGCGCGCTCGACGATCGCGTCGTCGACCGCGGCTTCGATCTTGGTCTTCGGCAGGAAATCGACCACGTACTCCGCGCCGCGGTACAGCTCGGTATGGCCTTTCTGGCGACCGAAGCCCTTGACTTCCGTCACGGTGATGCCCTGCACCCCGATCGCGGACAGCGCTTCGCGCACCTCATCCAGCTTGAACGGTTTGATGATCGCAGTGATCAATTTCATGATTGCCTCCCTTAGAAGGTTTTGCTGAGCGAAAGAACCAGCGCGGTTCTGCCATTGAAGGTATTGTTCACGGTGTAGGCGGCCTTGTCGGCATTGGTGCCGATCACCGCGATCGATCCGCTGGCCACGCCCAGATCCTTGGTCAGGCCGAGTTTCCAGTCGGTATAGCTGGCATTGCCATTGGCCGCACCCTTCACGTTCTGGTGGCCGGCATGCAGATTCACGGTGAAGCCCTTGCTGACGTCGATGTTGGCGCCGACATCGAGATAGCCGCTGCGCTTGCTGTCGACAAAGCCGAACAGGTTGGTCAGCGCATACGAATACTTCGCATAGGCCGGACCGAAGCCGAGCTGGCCGTAGACTTCGGCCGTGTTGGCGCTGGTCGGCAGGCTGTTCGACGGATAGAGGTAGCCGAGCAGGCCGACGTCATACGACAGGCTGTCGGTGATGTTGCCGCGCTTGCCGCCGTAGATATCCCATTCCATGTCGGCGTCGCCGCCGGCGTCCTTGATCCACTTGATGGTCGACAGCCAGGTGCCGGCATAGAGCCCGGTCGGATTGTTGGTGTAATCGGCGCCGCCCTGCAGCGCCAGGTCGCGATGTGTCTGAGAAATGCCGCGATAGCGGTAATCGCTGACGACCGACGCATTGAACGTGAGGGAGTTGGCTTCCTCGGCCTGCGCCACGCTGGCCGAGAAAGCGGCCATCACGGCAGCGGCAAGTATCAGTTTTTTCATGGCGTATCCCTTTTGAAAGTGTTGGAACAACTAAGTCTTCATGCAACTTTTCGCTTGGTTAGCAGGACTCGTGCCACCCTTTTCCTGGCGGTATGCGTTATTATTTTTTTCATTTGGCGCCCTTTCGGCCCCCATTCAGGTGCATTTCATCCGGATTTCGCATTGATGAGCGAGCGCCTGCCCGTATCCGCACCAAATAAAAGCGCACCACATTCGACCGCACCAGAAGCGTGCACACTTTTTCACCAGGACCGAGCATGGACACGAACAACTTCTTTAATGATCTCCAGGAAAAAATCCAGCAGGCAATCCAGAATTCGCCGGCAAAAGACATCGAAAAGAATGTGAAGGCGATGCTGAACCAGGGCTTTTCGCGGCTCGACCTGGTCACCCGCGAGGAATTCGACATCCAGGCCCAGGTGCTGGCGAAAACCCGCGCCAAGCTGGAAACGCTGGAAGCGCGCGTCGCGGAACTGGAAGCGCAACTGAAAAAGCCGTAAATGAGTCTGGCGGTTCTGAAAAGCCGGGCATTGGCCGGCATGGAAGCACCGGAAGTCACGGTCGAGGTGCACCTTGCGAACGGGCTGCCGGCTTTCACCATCGTCGGCCTGCCTGAAACGGAGGTGAAGGAATCGAAGGACCGGGTACGCGCCGCACTGCAGAATGCGCGCTTCGAATTCCCCGCGCGCCGCATCACCGTGAATCTGGCTCCGGCCGATCTGCCGAAGGAATCCGGACGTTTCGATCTGCCGATCGCGCTCGGCATTCTCGCCGCTTCGGGCCAGGTTCCGGCCGAGCTGCTCGATCGCTATGAGTTTGCCGGCGAACTGTCGCTGTCCGGCGAACTGCGCCCGATCCGCGGCGCGCTGGCGATGACATTCGCGATGCAGCGCGCGGATCGCTCCAGCCGGCGCGCATTCATCCTGCCGCGCGCCAATGCCGACGAAGCGGCACTGGTGGCGGATGCCACCATCCTGCCGGCCGACTCGTTGCTGCAGGTGTGCGCGCATTTCAGCAGCGGCGATGCCGACGGCAAGCTGGGCCGGCATCGCGCCAGCGCCGCAGCAAATGCGCCACACTACCCGGACTTCGCCGACGTCAAGGGCCAGGCGCAAGCCCGGCGCGCACTCGAAGTCGCCGCCGCCGGCGGCCACAGCCTGCTGATGGTGGGGCCGCCCGGCACCGGCAAATCGATGCTGGCGGCGCGCTTCCCCGGCATCCTGCCGCCGATGAGCGACGACGAGGCGCTGGAATCGGCCGCCGTGCAATCGCTGACCGGCGGCTTCTCGGCCGCACGCTGGAAAGCGCGTCCGTTCCGTGCGCCGCACCATACCGCGTCCGGCGTGGCGCTGGTCGGCGGCGGAGGTTCTCCCCGCCCAGGAGAGATTTCGCTCGCCCACCGCGGCGTCCTGTTCCTGGACGAGTTGCCGGAATTCGATCGCAAGGTGCTGGAAGTATTGCGCGAACCGCTGGAATCGGGCCGCATCACCATCTCGCGCGCCGCCCGCCAGGCCGATTTCCCGGCTCGCTTTCAACTGATTGCGGCAATGAATCCGTGTCCGTGCGGATACCTCGGCCATCCCTCGAACAAATGCCGCTGCACGCCGGAACTGGTGGCGCGTTACCAGGGCAAGATTTCCGGTCCGCTGCTGGACCGGATCGACATGCAGGTCCAGGTCGGCGCGCTGCCGCAGGAAGACTTGCTCAGGCAAGGCGCAGGCGAGCCCTCGGCCAGCATCGCCGCGCGCGTGGCGCAAGCGCACGAGCGCCAGTTGCGGCGCCAGGGCGGAAACAACAGCAGCCTGTCGCCGAAAGACATCGATCATCATTGCAAGCCGGACGCCGCCGGCGAACAGCTGCTGCTGACCGCGATGACGCGGTTGAACTGGTCGGCACGCGCCTATCACCGCGTACTGAAACTGGCGCGCACGATCGCTGACATGGCCGATGCCGCCACCATCACGTCCGCGCATGTGGCGGAAGCGGTGCAGTACCGGCGCGCACTGCGCGAGCATTGAGCTTTTGCGCGGCACCACGCGTAGGGATTTTTGCGACCACCTGCAACATTACCGACATGCTGACCGGATTCCTGTGCGCGCTCGGCGCCGGCCTGGTGTGGGGGCTGGTCTTTGTCGCCCCGCTGATGCTCGTCGACTATCCCGGCGTGCTGCTGTCGTTCGCCCGTTACACGGGATTCGGGTTGATCGCGCTGGTGCCGGCGCTGCTGGGCCGGCGCCGCATTGCGGCGCTGTCGAAGCGCGACTGGATTGCGGCGGCGCGATTGTCCATGGTCGGCAATCTCGTCTACTACGCGGCGCTGGCAAGCGCGATACAGCTGGCCGGCGTGCCGCTGCCGGCAATGCTGATCGGCACCCTGCCGGTAGTGCTGTCGATTTGCGCCAACCTGGCACCCGGCCCGGCATCGGGCGCGGTGCCATGGAGACAGCTGGCGCCGCCGCTGGGAATCATCCTGGCCGGCCTGCTGCTGGTCAACGCCGGCGAACTGGCGCGGCTGGAGGCGCGTACGCCGGGCGAGTACGCGCTCGGCTGCCTGTTCGCGCTGGCGGCGCTGGCCGCCTGGACCTGGTATCCGATCATGAATGCGCGCCACCTGAAGGCCCATCCACAGATCGGCGCGTCGACCTGGGCCACCGCGCAGGGCCTGGCGACGCTGCCGCTGGCGCTCGGCAGCTTTCTCGCCTACGGATTTTATCTGCACGGGCACGACGGCCGCTTTGCCTTTCCGCTCGGACCGCGGCCGCTGCCGTTCGTCGCGCTGATGCTGGGCCTGGGCTTGTGCGCATCCTGGCTCGGCACCGTCCTGTGGAACCATGCGAGCCAGCGCCTGCCGACCTCGCTGTCGGGACAACTGATCGTGTTCGAGACACTGGCGGCGCTGCTGTATGGGTTCCTGTGGCGTGCCGCCCTGCCGGCGCCGCCGGTGCTGGCCGGGGTCGTCCTGCTGTGCGCGGGCGTCATCTGGTCGATGCGGGTGTTCCGGCGCGTATCGCAGACAAGGCCGGGCGCGAACGACGCCGGCCACCGGGGATAATTGCCATCCAGTGCAACCGAAGCCGTCCGACCTGCTACCATCTACGATATGACACGCCTTCATCGCAATCTCCGCGCCCTCCCCACTCTCGGGCGGAACGGTCTGGGCATGCTTGCGTTTGTCCTGCTGTTCGCCTGCACGCCGCGCCTCGACTGGCGCGAGGTACACGGGGCCAATGCCCCGTACCGCGTAATGCTGCCGGCAAAGCCGAGCTCCGAAACCCGCACCATCAATATCGACGGCCACGAGGTATCGATGACCATGACCGGGACCTCGGTCGAAGGCGTCACCTTTGCCGTCGGCAGCGCCGAATTCCCGGATGCTCCGGCTGCCCTGCACGCGTTGCCGGCGATGAAAAGCGCGCTGGTGCGCAACATTCACGGCCAGATCCGCAGCGAAAAAACGGCGCCAGGTCCCACACCGACGACGATCGAAATCGAGGCCAGCGGACAGCCGGACGCTGCCACCGACAGCCAGCCGCGGCAGCTCTCGGCACGCTTCATTGCCAGGGATAGGCAGGTTTACCAACTGGTGGTCACCGGCAAGCAAAATGCGGTGACGCATGACGCGATCGATACTTTCTTCGAATCATTCAAGCCGGATTGAACGCTTGCCACGTTGCCGGCCACCTCGGCGTACCGGCATGCAACGTCGATACAGGCTCCGGATCAACGCAAGTTTCCGCAGCCGTGCTATGGTTTAATCATCAAGAATCTCCTGGAGGCACCATGCTGGTCACATTCAAATCCAAGGCTGCAGCAGATGTCATGATGTACGAGGAGCACGCGAAACGCATCCTCGATCTGCTGCACAAGGACGTCAAGCGCGGCGTCATCACTGCAGCGGAAATGCCGCACGCGGTTGCCACACTGGAAGCCGACATCGGCGAAAGCCGGCGCCACCTAGCATCGGAAGAAGTGCAGCGCGACGTGCTCGCGCATCATGGCGACGGCGGCGACGACAACGAGCACGATCACATCGAGCACGTCAGTTTCGCGACCCGCGCCTATCCGTTGCTGGAAATGCTGCGGGCGGCGCGCAGCGGCGGTTACGACGTGCTGTGGGGCGTCTAGCGTGACGCTGCCGCGCGAGTCCGGCCTGACCGCGGAAGACGGCACGCCACTGTTCGTCGCCGACTGGCCGGCGGAGCGCAGCTCCGGGGGCGGCCGCGGGGTGCTGCTGATGCATGGCCTGGGCGAGCACTGCGGCCGCTATGCGCATGTGGCTGCATTCTTCAACCGGCATGGCTGGTCGGTGCGCGGTTACGACCATCGCGGCCATGGGCGCTCGGGGGGCGCCCGCGGCGATGTGCCCGACGAGCAGGCGCTGCTGCGCGATGCGCGGCTGGTGCTGGACGACTTCGCGGCGAACCTGGCGGTGCCGCCGCTGCTGCTTGGCCATAGCATGGGCGGCCTGTTCGCAGCGCGCTTCGCGCTGGAACGAATGGCGCCGCTGAGCGGATTGATCCTGTCGTCCCCGGCGCTGGCGCTTTCGTTGTCGGGTGGGCAGAAACTGCTGCTCAAGCTGCTGTCGGCGGTCGCGCCCGGCATGGCCGTGCCGAACGGCCTGCAGACCCGCTACCTGTCGCACGATCCGGCGGTCGAGCAAGCGTATATCAGCGATC
The DNA here is from genome assembly GCA_966211575.1 of uncultured Noviherbaspirillum sp. Classification (GTDB taxonomy): domain Bacteria; phylum Pseudomonadota; class Gammaproteobacteria; order Burkholderiales; family Burkholderiaceae_D; genus Noviherbaspirillum. Next base: position 1,089 of record CBIHOK010000111.1, on the reverse strand, counting down.
CGCTGGTGCACCCGAAAATCACCGCGCGCCTGCTGCGTGCGATGCTGGCCTCCATCGACCGCTGCCAGGCTGGCGCAGCGGAACTTGCGGCGCCGACACTGATGATCGTGGCCGGCAGCGATCGGCTGGTGGATGCGCGCGGAAGCACCGCCTTCCATGCGCGGCTAGCGCCCGGCATCGGCACCCTGCACCGTTATCCGGACTACTATCACGAACTGTTCAACGAAGTGGGCGCGGCGCGCGTGTTCGAAGACTTGCGAATCTGGCTGGAAACGCTGCCCGGCATGCAGCCCGGCATATTGCCCCCATCGACCGCCCGGATGCCCGTTTCCTGATGTTCGCCTGCATGCATTCTTCGGGCGCTTTCCCCGGTCCTCGCACCGTCGTCCCGCGCCACCTTCCGGTCGGCACCGCCCCGCTCTCGCCGGCGAACCATACTTCCCACCAGAACTGACTGCAACGTGTCCACTCCCCGTTTGAAACCAGATTCGCTGGCATTCAGCCTGCTCGGTGCCGCGCGCGCGGTCGCTGCCGTCAAGGCCGGCCTGGCGCTGCCGCAAGCGCTGGCGCAAGTATTTTCCGCATGCGCGCCCACCCCGCAGGCGCGCGGCGCGATCCAGGATCTCGGCTATCGGACCATGCGTGGACTGGGCCGGGCCGAAGCGCTGCTCGCCGCGCTGGCGAAGAAGCCGCCGGCACCCGCGGAACTGCATGCGCTGCTGTGCTGTGCTCTGGCGCTGCTGGCGGGCGACGATCACGAAGAAGGACCGCCCTATGAAGCGTTCACGGTGGTCGACCAGGCGGTCTGCGCGGCCGCCGCCGATGCGCGCATCGCCCATGCGAAGGGCATGGTCAACGCCGTGCTGCGGCGCTTCCTGCGCGAACGCGACATGCTGCTGGCGCAGGCGTTGCGGCAGCCGGCGGCGCGCTGGAATTATCCGGCATGGTGGATCGACGCGGTACGCGCTGCCTACCCGCGACGATGGGAATCGATTCTGAGCGCAGGCAACGGTGCACCGCCGCTGACGCTGCGCGGCAACAGCCGCAAGATCACGCCCGATGCCGAACACGCCAAGCTGCCGCAATACC
>CBIHOK010000110.1:0-13121 GCA_966211575.1 uncultured Noviherbaspirillum sp. | reverse complement strand
AAAAAATTTTCACCAGAGCCATGCCGACCATGGCGCATTCATCCATCAAGGAGACATCATGAAGAAGTTGATATTGGCCGCGGTCGTTTCCGCATTTGCCTTTGCCCAGACGGCGTCGGCCGCCGACGCTTATCCCAGCCGGCCGATCAAGCTGGTGGTGCCGTTCGCGCCGGGCGGAGCGACCGACGTGGTGGCGCGCTTGCTGGCCCGCTATCTGCCCGACGAACTCGGCGGCCAGTCGGTGATCGTCGAGAACAAGCCGGGCGCGGCCGGCAATATCGGCGGCGCCTATGCCGCGCACGCCAAGCCGGACGGCTATACGCTGGTGGTCGCCGCCGCCGGTCCCACCGTGGTCAATCCCAGCCTGTACAGCAACATGCCGTACGACCCGGCGAAGGATCTGGCGCCGATCACGATGATCGAGCAGGACTACAACCTGATGGTGGTCAACCCGAAGGTGCCGGCCAAGAATCTGCAGGAGTTCATCGCCTACGCGAAATCCAAGCCGGGCGCGGTCAATTTCGGCTCTCCCGGAAACGGCAGCCCGGCCCACCTGGCCGGCGAGCTGATGAACCAGAGAGCCGGATTGAAGATGACGCACATTCCCTACAAGGGAAGCGGACCGGCCGTCAACGACCTGATCGCCGGACGCATCACGATGATGATCGATAACATGCCGGCATTGCTTCCCCACGTGAAGGCAGGCACCCTGCGCGCGATCGCCGTCGCCAGCGAAGACCGGGCAGCGGCGGCACCCGACATTCCGACCTTTTCCCAGGCCGGCCTGAAGGATTTTGTCATCCCCGCCTGGAAAGGCCTGATGGCGCCCGCGGGCACGCCGCCGGCGATCATCAGCAAGCTGCATGACGCGGTGGTGAAAGTGATCAACAAGCCGGAAATGCAGAAGAAGCTGATCGACCTGGGAGCCAAACCGATAGGCAATACGCCGGAGCAGTTCGCCACGCAGATCAAGGAGCAAACCGCATGGTGGGCCAAGCTGGTGAAATCGACCGGCACCCATATCGACTGAGCAGAGCGGGCGCGATGACTGCAACGACCGACAACGCCGGATCCGGCGAACGCCTCGCCGCGCTGCGCCAGGCGGTGCGGCGCTTCGTCGAGGAAGAGGCGATTCCGCGCGAGGATCCGGCGCTCGCGCACGACGTCGCGCAGCTCGATGCCGTCACCCGCGAGCTGCAGCAGCGCGCGCGGGCGGCCGGCATCCATGCGCCGCAGTTGCCGCCGGAACTGGGCGGCCTCGGGCTGGGATGGCGCGAACGCGCCGACATCCTGGAAGAGGCCGGGCGCAGCTTCCTCGGGCCGGGCGCATTGAACTGCGCGCCGCCCGACCAGCCGAACATGATCAACCTGGTGCAGCTCGGAACGCCCGCGCAGAAGGAAAAATACCTGCTGCCGCTGGTGCGCGGCGAGATCCGCTCCTGTTTCGCGATGACGGAGCCGGCGCCGGGAGCAGGTTCCGACCCCGCCATGCTGCGCACCGAAGCCAGGCGCAGCAACGGCAAGTGGGTGATCAACGGCAGGAAGTGGTTCATCAGCGGCGCGGTCGGCGCCGCGTTCGCGATCGTGCTGGCGCGCACGGAGCACGGCGCCACCATGTTCATCGTCGATGCCGACCAGCCCGGTTACCAGGTGCTGCGCAACATCGGCAGCATGGACGGCTACCAGATCGGCGGCCACGGCGAGATCCTGCTGACCGATTGCGAAGTCGGCGACGACGCGGTGCTGGGCGAAGTCGGCAAGGGCCTGCAGTATGCGCAGGCGCGGCTGGAACCGGCGCGCCTGTCGCATTGCATGCGCTTCATCGGCCGCGCCTCGCGGGCAATGGAGCTGGCGCAGCGTTACGCGGCCGAGCGGGATTCGTTCGGCCGGCGCCTGTCCCAGCTGCAGCAGGTGCAGGCGATGGTGGCCGATTCCCATATCGACCTGCACGCGAGCCGCCTGATGACCTGGAACTGCGCGGCCAGGATGGATGCCGGGGAATCGGTCAAGCACGAGTCGGCGATGACCAAGATCTTCGTGTCCGAGGCGGTCTACCGGGTGGCCGACCGCGCGGTGCAGATCATGGGCGCGCTCGGCATCTCGCACGACACGCCGGCGTCGCTGATCCTGTGCGAGCTGCGTCCGTTCCGCATCTACGACGGCGCTTCCGAACTGCACCGCGCCACGCTCGCGCGCCGCATCTTCCAGCACGGAATGCGGCCCTGACCGTCCACGCTGATTACCAACGAAATACCAACAATGAATACTTTTACCGCCTACCGGCTGTTTGCGGCCGATGAGAAGAGCACGCCGGAAGGTCGCTTTGTCGAGATGCCGGTCGACGAACTGTCGCCGGGCGACGTCGTCATCCGGGTTGCCTATTCCAGCATCAACTACAAGGATGCGCTGGCGGCCGCCGGCATCAACCGGATCATCCGCACGTTTCCGCGCATCGGCGGCATCGACCTCGCGGGCCATGTCGCCAGCTCCGCTGATCCGCGCTTCCGTCCCGGCGATCCGGTGGTCGTGCACGGCTTCGGCATCGGCGTCGAGCGCGACGGCGGGCACGCGCAGTACGCGCGGGTGGCCGCCGATTCCGTGATGCCGCTGCCGGAGGGGCTGGAGCTGCTGGATGCCGCCATACTCGGCGCGGCCGGCTACACCGCCGGCCTGTGCCTGCACTGGATGGAACTCAACGGGCTGCGGCCGGACAGCGGCAAGGTCGCCGTGACCGGTGCCACCGGCGGCGTCGGCAGCATCGCGATCGACATGCTGGCGCAACGCGGCTATGCAGTGACGGCGCTGACCGGCAAGGAAGGCGAGCATGGCTACCTGCGCGGCCTCGGCGCCGTCGAAATCCTGCCGGCCGCGGTGGCCGGCCCTGCCGGCAAGCCGCTCGAGAGCGCGCTATGGGCGGGGGCGGTGGATTCGGTCGGCGGCGCGACACTCGGGTGGCTGCTGCGCACCGCCCGGGCGGAGGGCGTGGTGACCAGTTTCGGCAATGCCGGCGGCAGCGCCTTCGATGCCACCGTGCTGCCATTCATCCTGCGCGGCGTGAAGCTGATCGGCATCAACGCCAACAGTCCGATGGCGCTGCGCCGAACGGTATGGGAAAAGATCGCCCGCGAATACCGGCCGCGCCATCTGCGCGCGATCGCCAACATCATCGATTTCCGCGAGCTGCCGCAATACATGGAGCAAATGCGTAGCCGCGCGACGCGCGGGCGCACCATCCTCCGCATGGAACAGTGAAAGCCGCTGCCATCGGTTCCGGAGATCGGCTTCGCAAACGCATAACCCCACGTAAGCATAGAACATGTCTACCCCCTCAAACCTGAAAAGCCTGTTTTGCCCGACCGGCATCGCCGTGGTAGGCGCGTCCGCCACGCCGCAGAAAATCGGCGCGGTGCCGGTAGGCCTGCTGCGCCGCTTCGGCTACGCGGGCGAGATATTCCCGGTCAATCCGAAGGCGTCCGAGATCCAGGGCCTGCGCGCCTATCCCACGCTCGGCGCGATCGGCAAGCCGGTCGATCTCGCGATCCTCGCGGTGCCGTCCGCGCTTGCGTTCCAGGCGTTGCAGGACGCGGGCGCCGCCGGCGTGCGGAATGCGGTGATGTTCACCTCCGGCTACGCGGAAACCGGCGACGCCGGCCGCGCCGAGCAAGCGCGCCTGAGCGCGTTCGCGGCGGAACACGGCATCCGCTTGCTCGGCCCCAATTGCCTCGGGTTCATGAATGTCCGCGAAAACGTCTACGCGACTTTTTCGCCGGCGCCGATCAGCGGCCAGGTCCACGCGGGCTCGGTCGGCATGGTGTCGCAAAGCGGCGCGTTTGGCGCCTATGCGTACGTGATGGCGCGCGAACGCGGCCTCGGCCTGTCGTACTGGATCAGCACCGGCAACGAGGCCGACATCGACGTGGCCGACTGCATCGAATGGCTGGTCGATGATCCACATACGCGCGTCATCATGGCCTACCTCGAAGGCTGCCGCGACGGCGCCAAGCTCAAGCGCGCGCTCGGCAGGGCACAGGCGGCCGGCAAGCCGGTGGTGGTGACCAAGGTCGGCCGCACCGGCTCCGGGGCGATGGCGGCGGCCTCGCACACCGCCGCGCTGGCCGGAAACGATGCGGTCTACGATGCGCTGTTCCGGCAGTACGGCGCGCTGCGCGCGCACACGGTCGAAGAATTCTTCAACATCGGCTACGCGCTGAGCATCTGCGGCCGCCCGCCCGCCGTGCGCAGTACCGCGATCATGACGGTATCCGGCGGCGTCGGCGCGCTGATGGCCGACGATGCCGAAGATGCCGGCCTGGCGCTGCCGCCGCTATCGGACGCCGCGCAGCAGCGCATCCTGGCGCGGGTGCCGTTCGCGGGGCCGCGCAACCCGGTCGACATCACCGGGCAGGCCACTTCGGAACCCGAGCTGCTCGATTTCGCCGCACAGCAGATCCTGGCGGACGGACAACACGGCAGCCTGCTGGTGTTTCTCGCCGCGGCCGGTTCCTCCGACGCGCTGTGGCCGCATTTCAAGGCGTTTGCCCAGAAGGTGCGGCGCGATCATCCGGGCGTTCCGCTTGCGCTGTGCGCACTGTTTACGACGGAGCGCAGGCGCGAACTCGAAGCGCTCGGCTGCATGGTGTTCTCGGACCCGAGCGCCGCGGTGCGCACGATGGGAGCCATTTCCGGCATTGGCGCCGTCAGTGCGCCGGCGGCGGCCGAGCAAGCGACGGGAACTGCGGTCGCGCTTCCTGCCGGTCCGCTGAGCGAAGCCAAGGCGCTTGCGGTGCTGCGCGACGCCGGCCTGCCGGTGATGCCGTTCGAGGTCGTGCAGTCCGCCGATTCCGCGGTGGCGGCCGCGCGCCGGCTCGGCTATCCGGTCGTGCTCAAAATCGTCTCGGCCGACATCCCGCACAAGAGCGACATCGGCGGCGTGCGGCTTGGACTGGCCGACGACGAAGCGGTTCGCGGTGCGTTCGACGCGGTGCTGGAAGCCGCCCGCCACCACGCGCCGGATGCAAGGATCGAAGGCGCGCTGCTGGCGCCGATGATCGGCGGCGGCGTCGAATGCATACTGGGCGTGCAAAGGGATCCGGTATTCGGTCCCATCGTGATGCTCGGTCTCGGCGGCATCTTCGTGGAAACGCTGCGCGACGTGAGCTTCCGGCTAGCGCCGTTCGGACGCGAGGAAGCGCTCGGCATGGTCGACGAACTGAAAGCGAAGTCCCTGCTGTTCGGCGCGCGCGGGCGGCCGGTCGCCGACGTCGAGGCGCTGGCGGATGCGCTGGTCAATCTTTCGCATGTCGCCGTGCAACTGGCGGGCCAGGTCGATTCGATCGACATCAATCCGTTCTCGGTGCTGCCCGAGGGGCAGGGCGCGCTGGCCTTGGATGCGGTCGTGGTCCGGCGCAGCGGCGCCGACTATTGAGGGCTGAGGACTCCCTAATTTGGCAGAGCGCCGGAACGAAGAGAGCTCGTCCGGCAAAGACGAAGTCGAGCCGACTCGGCTGTTGTTCCGCTTCTGGCACTGCCAAAAGAGGGCACGGGAAATCGGACAAGAAGCGGAGCATGTCTGAGCTCCGAACGCAGTGAGGGCGAGTTCTCCGCTTCCCGATTTTCCGTGTCCTCTTTTGGGAACCCCGCAGGGGCAGTGGCTGGCGGTCGCCTTTCTTTGCTTACTTTCTTTGGCGAAGCAAAGAAAACAAGGCCGAAGGCCGCAGTTTCGAGGAACGGCCAAGTGAGTGGCCCGCCGGGGCCAGTCCCGGCTTGTCTCTACGAAGTGCGACACGTATTGGGGTATCGGAGGAAAAACGTATTGGGTTAACGATGGAACGCACCCTCTCCCCCGGTCCCTCTTCCACTGCGTGGGAGAGGATGAGAACAAACATCCTTCGCTGTTGCGAATAATGTAAAGAACTAAATGGGCGCGACGGCGCTGCCGGAAGACATCACCTCCTCCAGCGCTGCCCGGAATTCATGCATCAACGGCGTCCAGCTCGCATTCTTCCGCGCGAGCAGCGAAATTTCTCTCGACAGCTCGATATCGACCGGCAGGAAGCTGACGAGGGCCGCGGCTTCCTCGGTAATGAAGGCGGCCGGAACAAGCGCCACCAGGTCGGTGCGGGCGATCAGGTCGAGGCAGCCTTTCGAAATCGAATCGATCTCCAGCGCCGCGCCGGGAAGAGGCAGCTCCGCCGCGGCAAACAGCGCCGAGAGCCGCTGCCGCACCAAGGCCCGCGAGCGCGGCAATATCCATGGGTAGTCGGTCAGGTCGCGCAAGCCGGGCGCCGCTTTTGCCTGCAACGGGTGATGGCGCCTGGCGACGACCCGCAGCACATCCTTGCCCACCGGCGTCTGGGTGAGGCCGAGCGGCTGGTTGGAAAAAGTCGGCGCCACCGCGATGTCCAGCTCTCCCTGATCCACCTTGCCGTACAGCGTGTCGGACAGGTCGGTGACAAACGCGACCCGCAGTGCCGGCCGCCGCGGAAACAGCGCGGCCAGCGCCGGCATCACGTAGGCGTCCATCGTCGCGCCGGTCGCGCCTATCCGGAGCAAGCCGGCCTTGCCGAGCTTCAGTTCGTTGGCGTGCCTGAGCGCGTCGACATACTCCGCTTTGATCTTGCGCGCATGTTCCGCGAACACCGTGCCTGCCGACGTGAGGCGCATGCTTCGCGTCGAGCGTTCAAACAGTTGCAAGCCGGTTTCTTCTTCCAGGCGGCGCAAGGATTTCGACAGCGCCGGCTGCGACACCGCGCAGGCGATGGCCGCCCGGCTTACCTGGCCCTGGTCCACCACCGCCAAAAAATACTCGATGTCCTGGATGCTCAGATTCATAAATATTATTCATGCATTGGTGGCGATTGTGGAATAAAAGGGTAGCACATTGCGCCTAGAATGCCTTTCACGCTTCCTTCCTTTTGCCGACCGGGCCTGTTCAACATGCAACCGAATATCGTACTGATCGTCGCCGACAATCTTGGCTGGGGAGAGCCGGGATGCTACGGCGGCGGCGCCCTGCGCGGCGCGCCGACTCCGCATATCGACAAGCTCGCCGCACAGGGCCTGCTGCTTCACAATTTCAACGTCGAGAGCGACTGCGTTCCCACGCGCTCGGCGCTGATGAGCGGGCGGCACCCGATCCGCACCGGCTGCCTGCAATCGGTGCCGCCCGGATTGCCGCAGGGATTGAAACGCAGCGAAATCACGCTGCCGGAGCTGTTGTCGGCACAGGGCTATGCGACCGCGCATTACGGCAAGTGGCACCTGGGAGACATCGACGGCCGCTATCCGTCGGACCGCGGCTTCGACGAGTGGTACGGCATTCCGCGCACCACCGACGAGAGCCAGTTCACTTCATCCACCGGATACGATCCGTCGGTAGTGGAGCTGCCCTGCATCATGGAAGGCCGGCGCGGCGAGCCGTCGCGGCCGGTAAAAGTCTACGACCTCGAATCGCGCCGCACCATCGACAAGGAACTGGTGGACCGTTCGCGCGCGTTCATGGAAAGGCAGCACGCGACCGGCAAGCCGTTTTTCCTCTATCTGCCGCTGGTGCACCTGCATTTTCCGACCTTGCCGCACCCGGACTTCGCGGGCAAGTCGGGCGTCGGCGACTTCGCCGATTCGATGATGGAAATGGATTACCGGGTCGGAGAGATCTGCGCCTGCCTGGAAAAGATGGGAATCGAAGACGAGACGCTGTTGATCTTCTGCAGCGACAACGGGCCGGAATTCCGGGCGCCCTATCGCGGCACCGCGGGGCCGTGGCGCGGCACTTACCATACCGCGATGGAAGGCAGCCTCAGGGTGCCGTTCATCATGCGCTGGCCGGGCAAGGTGGCCGCCGGGCGTACCAGCAATGAAATGGTTCACGTCACCGATCTGTACAGTACGCTGGCGGCCGTCGGCGGCGCCGCGCTGCCGGCCGACCGCCCGATCGACGGCATCGACCAGCTGCCTTTCTTCACCGGCGAACGCGAGACTTCGCTGCGCGAAGGCTTCCTGTTCTACATAAAAAACGAGCTGCGCGCGGTCAAGTGGAGAAACTGGAAGCTCCACTATTACTGGGAGCCTGAAGTCAACGAGGGCAAGGGCAAGCTCGAATCGCCGTACCTGTTCAACATACTCAGCGATCCCAAGGAAGAAACGGATGTCCTCGTGTTCAACACCTGGGTATTGAGCCCGATGCTGAAGATGGTCAAGGCGTTCAACGATTCGGTAAAAAAATATCCGAACACGCCTCCGGGCGATCCCGACGAGTGAGTGGCGTTCCAGATCTCTCCGGCTTCATTCCCATTTCAAATCAAGGAGCAAAAATGAATCCTGCCCGACTTTTACGGCGTCGCCTGCTGGCCGCGGCGGCACTGGCTGCCGCCTGCGCCTGTATCCCCAACGCGTTCGCTCAGGATGCCTGGCCCAGCTCGCCCATCACCTGGATAGTCGGATGGGCGCCCGGCGGCAGCGTCGACCTGGTGACCCGCATGGTCGCCAAGCAACTGGAAAAGAAGCTGGGGCAGTCCATCGTGGTCGAGAACCGGCCGGGCGCGTCCGGCGCGATCGCGCTGCGCATGGTGGCGAGCGCTCCGGCGGACGGCAATACCATCATCACGGTACCGGGACCGGTGGTCACCGCCGTGCCGATGCCGGAAATCGGCAAGGAGCTGGAAGGCGTCGCGCGCCTGGCCACCGGAGCCACGGTGCTGGTGGGCACCAACTCTCCCGGCGCTCCCGCCGATCTGAAGTCTCTGATTGCCGATGCCAAGGCCCATCCTGACAAGTACAGTTTCGCCTCGTCCGGAACCGGGACCGGCCAGCATCTCACCGGCGAACTGCTGAAACAGCTGACCGGCATCCAGATGCGGCACATTCCTTACAAGGGCGGCTCGCAGGCGACGGTAGACGTGATCGGCGGCCACGTGCCGCTGGCGATACTCGGCGTTCCCCCGGTGCTGCACCAGATCCAGGCCGGCAAGCTGAAGGCGTATGCGGTATCCACCGCGCAGCGCTCGCCGATGCTGCCGGATACGCCGACCATGCAGGAAGCCGGTGTCCCGGGTTTCGAGGCGAGCCAGTGGTTCGTGGTGGCCGCGCCGGCCGGCACGCCGGCCGACCACGTCCGGAAGCTGAACAAGCTGATTGCCGAGGCGCTGGCGCAGCCCGAGATTGCGAAAGGCCTCGAAAACTTCGGGCTGACGCCGAGCCCGCTGTCGCCGCAGGAGACAACTCAATTTGTGAAGCGCGAGGAGACGCGTTGGCGAGGGCTCGCCAAAGAGGCGAAAATCCCGCTGCGCTGAGTGCCGTATTTCAAGCCGCCGCCGTGCTTGCCGTGCGGCGGCGGCTTTGCGCGACCGCCGCGGTCATCTGATCGCGCACCCATTTATGCGCGGGGCTGCGCATGTCCCGCTCATGCCACAGCATGTCGACTTCCATCGAGCGCAGCCCGAACGGCAATTCCTTCGAGATCAGTGAATCGCCCATCCCGGTGGCGGCAACCAGGTGGCGCGGCAGCACGGTGATCAGGTCGGTGTTGGCGATCACCTTGCCGGCGGTGAAATACTGGTTCACCGTCAGCATCGTAGTGCGCTGCCGTCCCAGCGCGGCCAGCGCATTGTCGACCATGCCCTGCTTGCGCCCCGAGAAACTGACCTGCAGGTGGTGCGCGGCGCAATACGCATCCAGCGTCAGGTCGCCGCTCGCCAGCGGGTGGCCGCGCCGCATCACGCACACGTATTCGCCACTGTAGAGCCGCTGATGGCGGATCTTGGACGACTGCGCGGTCATGCCGGACAACTGTTCCAGCACGCCGGGGAAGGATCCGATCGCCAGGTCGATTTCGCCATTGAGCAGCAGCGGGCGCGGCTCGCGCGTCACCAGCGGCACCATCTGCACCCGGATACCCTGTGCCTCGTGTTCGATCGAGCGCATCAGCGAGGGCAGGAACAGCGCAGCGGTGGAGTCGGCCATCGCCATCCGGAAGGTGGCCGTGACTTTCGACAGCGCGAAATCGTCCGGTGCAAATACCGCCTGCAGCGACGCCAGCGCCTGCCTCACGGTCGGCCATATCTCCTCGGCGTGGCCGGTGGGGCGAACGCCGTAGGCGGTGCGGGTGAACAGCTCGTCGTCCAGCGATTCGCGCAGGCGGCGCAATGCATTCGACACCGCCGGCTGCGTCATCGCCAGCACGTTCGCGGCCCGCGTCAGGTTCTGTTCGGTCATCACCGCGTCGAATACGCGCAGCAGGTTCAGGTCGAGATTCTTGAAAGTCATGGTCGAGTCGCAATCATGGCTATGGTTATCGGCGCGAACGCAGGCAGGTTCGGTGCCGGTGTTAGCGGTGCCGGACAGCAAAAAGTTCCCTCATTCCGGCTCGATTTTTTCGAACGGTTCCATTGCGCGGCGGCCTGCTCCAGATCGTGCCACAATTACCGCATGGTCGTATGAAAGACGAAAGCGACCCCGATCATCGAACCCGGCAGCGTGCACAGGCCTGCCGGGCGGCACGCAATTGCCCGATCCCTCCGCCCTGTGCAGGACCAAACGAGACACAAACGAGACAACCATGACTTATCCGAATACCCAATTGTTCATCAACGGCCAGTGGCAGGATGCCGCTGACGGCCGCACGCTGGCGGTGGTGAATCCCGCCACCGGCAAGGAAATCGGCCGCGTTGCGCATGCCGGCCGCGCCGACCTCGACCGCGCGCTGGAAGCCGCGCAAAAGGGATTCGAGACCTGGCGCGACATGACGCCGGCCGAACGCAGCAAGATCATGCGCCGTGCCGCCGGCCTGATGCGCGAGCGTGCCGGGGAGATTGCGCGCCAGCTGACGCAGGAGCAGGGCAAGCCGCTGGCCGAGGCCAAGGGCGAAGCGCTGGCTGCTGCCGACATCATCGAATGGTTCGCGGAAGAGGGCTTCCGCGTGTACGGCCGCATCGTGCCGTCGCGCACCAACCTGGCGATCCGCCAGATGGTGCTGAAGGATCCGGTCGGGCCGGTGGCGGCGTTCACGCCCTGGAACTTCCCGATCAACCAGGTGGTGCGCAAGGTCGGCGCCGCGCTCGCGGCCGGCTGCTCGATGCTGGTCAAGGCGCCTGAAGAAACGCCGGCAGGACCGGCCGCGCTGATCCGCGCCTTCGCCGACGCCGGCATGCCGCCCGGCGTGCTGGGCCTGGTGTACGGCAACCCGGCCGAAATCTCCGGCTACCTGATTCCGCATCCGGTGATCCGCAAGATCACCTTCACCGGCTCCACGCCGGTCGGCAAGCAGCTGGCGGCCCTGGCCGGCCAGCACATGAAACGGGTGACGATGGAGCTGGGCGGGCACGCGCCGGTGATCGTGGCCGAGGATGCGGACATCGACCTGGCGGTGAAGTCGAGCGGCGCCGCCAAGTTTCGCAATGCCGGGCAGGTCTGCATTTCGCCGACCCGTTTCCTGGTGCAGGAAAGCATACGCAAGGATTTCGAACGCGCGCTGGTCAAGCATGCGGAAAGCCTGAAGGTGGGCGACGGCCTTGCCGAAGGCACGCAGATGGGGCCGCTCGCGAATCCGCGCCGCCTCACCGCGATGGCGGAATTCACGCAGGACGCGGTGGAGCGCGGCGCCAAGGTGCTGGCCGGCGGCGAACGCATCGGCGATGCCGGCAATTTCTGGCGGCCCACCGTACTGTCGGACGTGCCGCTGGACGCCCGCGTGTTCAACGACGAGCCGTTCGGCCCGGTCGCGGCAGTGCGCAGCTTCAACACACTGGAAGAAGCGATCGCCGAATCGAATCGCCTGCCGTACGGCCTGGCCGGCTATGCGTTTACGCGCTCGCTGAAGAATGCCGACCTGTTGTCGCGCCGCGTCGAAGTCGGCATGTTGTGGATCAACATGCCGGCGCTGCCCTCGGCCGAAATGCCGTTCGGCGGCCTCAAGGATTCCGGCTACGGCTCCGAAGGCGGACCGGAAGCGGTGGACGCCTACCTGAACGTGCGCGCGGTGTCGGTGATGAACGTCTGAGAAAGGACTGCGCATCGGACGACCCGGGCGGTTCAAGCGACCGTGCGGGCTGCGTGAAGCGCCGGGCACCATCAGGGTATCGATGTGGTCATATCGGTATTTCGGTGCCTATATGAAAACCCTGATCCGCCTGTCATCGCTGATCCACGCGGTGATCACCCTGCTGTTCGTCGCCGCCGCCTTGCTGCTGATCCTGATGGGCGCCAATACCGCCTGGCAGGCGGTGCGGGTGGAGGGTTTCAGCGCGGCCGCCGCACAGCGCGTGATCGAGGCGCTCGGCCTGCTGGCGGTCGCGGTGGTGGCGGTGCAGATCGCGCAGACCATTGCCGAAGAGGAAATCATCCGCAAGCAGAACGTCAGCGCACCCACCCGGGTGCGCCGCTTCCTGTCGCGCTTTCTTGTCGTGGTGGTGGTCGCGGTGGCGATCGAAGGCATGGTCGCGACCTTCAAGGCGCTGCATGAAAATCCGGCGCTGCTGCCGCAGGCAGCCAGCATCCTGGGCGCGGTCGGCTTGCTGCTGGCCGGCTGGGGCGTGTTCGTGCGGCTCAACCGCTATGCCGAAGAGCTGGAACCGGATGCGATGCGGCAGGCGATGGAAGAAGACAGCAAGCTGCAGTGAGCGCCGGCTATTGCCACAACTAGCCGTCGGCCTTCCCGATCAGGTGCGCGAGCATGCGTGCCGCGGCCGGCTGCAGCGTGGCCGCGTCGCGGAAGCAGATCGCGAACTGCCGCTTTGCCCAGCTATCGGTGAGCGGAATCATCTTCAGCCTGAGCAGCGCCGCATAGGTCTGCCCTACCTGCATCGGCACCACGCTCACCCCCAGGTTCGCCGCCACCACCCGGAACGCCGCGTCGAAGTTGGATACGATCACCCGGTACACCAGGTCGCGCCCCGACTGCGCGGCGGCACGCCGCAGCATCGTATGCACGGCGGTCGCCGATTGCAGGCCGACGTGCTCGTAGTCCAGCGTATCCTCGAACGCCAGCTTGCGCCGCGTCGCCAGCTGATGTTCCGCATGCACCGCCAGCGCCAGCTGGTCGCGCCGGTACGGGCGGTGCTGCAGCGCCTGGAAATCGAGACTGTTCCAGCACACCCCGAGCGCGGCGCGGCCGTCGCGCACCACCT